>NZ_LNDD01000003.1:0-300000 GCF_002865985.1 Thermotoga sp. SG1 | reverse complement strand
AACCAGAGCTCTTTCCTGTAGGATTTCATTCTTCTTTCTCCTCCTTTTCCACGAGTTCGAAATCTATTTCTCCTCTTATCTTGTCAGCCCTCACAACCTTTGCTTTCAGAACATCTCCGAGTCTGAAGATCCGTCCCTTTCTTCTTCCAATAAGCATGTTTCTCGATTCATCGTAGTAATAGTAATCGTCGAGCGTTGATATGTGAATGAGTCCAGAGATGCTCTTTTCTGGGATTTCTACAAAGAGACCGAATTTTGTGACGTTTGTAACCACCACATCGAACACTTCTCCTATATGACGCGAGATGTACTCTACCTTCTTCATGGCGATGAGGTCCCATTCTGCCTCGTCCGCTACTCTTTCCCTTCGACTGCAGTGTTTTGCGATCTTCGGAAGTACTTTAGAGAATTTGTCGATCTGCTCGGGAGTGAAGTATCCTTTTTGTTCAAGATACAACTTCAAAAGCCTGTGAACGACGAGGTCTGGATACCTTCTTATGGGAGAGGTGAAATGTGTGTAAGCATAAGAGGCGAGCCCAAAGTGTCCGATGTTCACAGCAGAATACATAGCTCTTTTCATCGATCGAACAAGAAGTCGTTCCACACTACTTCTCAGAGGATGGTCTTTCACCTTTTCGAGGAGTTTCTGAAGCATCCCAGGATGTATATTATGTGAGAACTTTGCTTTTATTCCCATCGCCTCGAGGTAGTTCTTCAACTGAAAGATCGTCTCAGGATCGGGCTCTTCGTGGACTCGGTACATGAAAGGAAGTCCGGCATGATCGAAGATCTCCGCAATCGTTTCGTTTGCCCTTATCATAAACTCCTCTATCAGTCTCTCTGCAACACCCCTTCTTCTGGGAACGATGTCCACTACCTGTCCATTTTCGTCGTATATAATCTTCACCTCATCGCTTTCTATGTCGAGTATGGCACCTCTTTTCCTTCTTGCTTCTCTCAAGATCTCAGCAAGCTCTACAGCGTTGTATATGAGTTCACTGAAAGGTTCGTATTCCTTCATAGAAGAAGGATCCTTCAAAAACTCGTTCACTCTCTCATAGATCATTCTCTTTTTGCTTCTTATCACGCTGGGAAAAACATCGTATTTTACAACACGACCTTCCCGGTCTATCTCCATCTCCACACTCATCGTGAGCCTGTCTTTTCCCTCTACAAGACTGCATATTCCATTGGAGAGTCTGAACGGAAGCATCGGTATGACAGTGTCTATGAGGTAGACGCTCGTTCCCCGTTTGAGTGCTTCCTGATCCAGAGCGGATCCTTCTTTCACGTAGTGGGAAACGTCCGCTATATGAACGCCCAGAAGGTAATTTCCGTTCGGAAGCTTTTCCACCGAGATGGCATCGTCGAAGTCTTTGGCATCCTCTCCATCTATGGTGACGATCACTCTGTTTCTCAAATCCCTTCTTCCTTCAAGATCTTTCTTTCTCACCCTTGAAGGTATTGCATTTGCCTCTCTCAAAACTTCTTCAGGAAACTCTCCTGGCTCTGGGAGGTCGTGCTTCACTATCACACTGGGAAGATCTATGGATGGATCGTCCAGGTCTCCCAAAACCTTCACTATTTTTGCCTCTGGATTTCTTCCAGGAGAAGGGTACTTCAGAATCTCTGCTATCACTTTTTGATTCGGTTTTGCCCCGTCGATGTTCTCGGGAGCAACGTAGAAATCGTAGGCGATCTTTGGATCGTCGGGCACAACAAATCCAAAGGTTCCCTTGTGATCGAAGACACCAACGACTCTCTTCAAGCCCCTTTCGAGGACTCTCACAACACGTCCCCTTGGAAGCCCTCGCCAGATACCTGTTATTTCGACCACCACTCTGTCTTTGTGCATGGCGTACTTTGTATCCTCAACTGGCACTGCTATCTCTTCGAATTCGTCCGTGATAACAAAAGCAACGTATCCACTGCGCGTGAACTCTATGGTTCCAACCTTCAGATCTTCACCGAACTTCCTGTACCTTCCCTTGCTGTCTCTGAATATCTTTCCTTCCCTTTCGAGCTTTTTCACAACCTCTCTGATCTTCCTTCTTTTCTCTCTTGTTTTCGCTTTGAATCTTTTGTAGATCTCTTTCAAAACCATCGGTTTGTAATCTTCTGATAGGATGAACCTTTCCACTTCTTTTTTCAAACTCATGTGTTCACCTTCTCCTTCACTTTGTTCTGAAAAGCCTGTCCCCTGCATCCCCAAGTCCGGGTACGATGTAACCATGGTCGTTCAGTCTTTCATCCAGAGCGGCAACGTATATCTTAACATCTTCGTGTTTCTCCTCCACCGCCCCCACTCCCTCTGGTGCAGCGATCAGGGCAACCAGAGTGATCTTCCTGGCACCGCTTTCCTTCAAGATATCGAGTGCTTTTATAGAGGAAACCCCCGTTGCAAGCATGGGATCCAGAAGGAAAACCTCTTTATCACCGTTTAGAGGGGGAAGCTTGGCGTAGTACTCCACGGCACGAAGGGTCTCGGGATCTCTGTATATTCCTATGTGTCCCACCGAAGCGTTCGGGAGCAGTTCCAGTATACCATCCGCCATCACAAGCCCTGCTCTGAGTATGGGAACCACTACGACGTCCTTGTCGTTTATGCGGTATCCTACCGTCTTCGTGATCGGAGTTTCCACCTCTACTTCTTCACACTTCAGATGTCTTGTTGCTTCGTACGAAAGAAGAAGTGTGATCTCTTTCAAAAGTTCTCTGAACTCTTTTGGACCAGTGTTTTTGTCTCTCATGATCGTCAACTTGTGTTTTATGAGCGGATGGTCCACCACAACCAGATTCTTCATATTTCCACCCCTTCGATTTTGTCCCGATAGAGCGGAAACCTCTCACAGAGTTTTCTTACTCTTTTTGATACTTCTTCCTGAACATCTGGTTTCACCGTTCCTTTTTCATCCGTGATGTTGGAGAGAACAAGATCTATCAGCTCCACTATTTCCTCCATCTCTTTTTCCTTCATTCCACGTGTGGTGACGGCAGGAGTTCCGATCCTTATACCACTTGCAACGAAGGGAGATCTCTTCTCGTTCGGAATGGTGTTCTTGTTCACCGTGATCCCACAGTTTTCGAGGGCTTTTTCTGCGGCTTTTCCTGTTATGTCTTTCGGGGTGAGATCCACGAGGAACAGGTGTGTGTCGGTTCCACCGGAGACGATTCTGTATCCTCTTTTCTTCATCTCCTCCGCCATCTTCTTTGCGTTCTTCACAACCTGCTTCTGGTATTCTCTGAACTCTTCACTCATCGCTTCTTTGAAACACACAGCCTTGGCTGCTATGACGTGCATGAGAGGCCCACCCTGAATTCCGGGAAAGATCGTTTTATCCACGGCTTTGGCAATCTCTGGATCGTTGGTGAGGATCAGTCCTCCTCTTGGTCCCCTGAGGGTTTTGTGGGTAGTGGAAGTCACCACGTGAGCGTACTCAACGGGATTCGGATGGATTCCTGCGGCAACCAACCCAGCAAAATGTGCCATGTCCACCATCAGGTAGGCTCCCACCTCGTCAGCGATCTCCCTGAACCTTTTGAAATCGATCGTTCGAGCGTAGGCACTACCACCTGCGACGATGATCTTTGGTCTATGTTCCAGAGCCAGTCTTCTCACCTCATCGTAATCTATCGTTTCGGTTTCCAGATTGACTCCGTAGTGGACCACTTTGAAGATCCTGCCGGAGAAGTTCACGGGTGCCCCGTGTGTTAAGTGACCTCCGTGCGAGAGCGACATTCCCATGATCGTGTCTCCAGGTTGTGCAAGAGCCAGATAGACCGCCATGTTCGCCTGTGAGCCAGAATGAGGTTGAACGTTTGCAAACTCTGCACCGAACAGCTTCTTTGCCCTCTCTATGGCAAGTTCCTCTGCTCTGTCCACCCATTCACATCCGCCGTAGTACCTCTTTCCAGGATATCCTTCTGCGTACTTGTTGGTGAGCACGCTCCCCATGGCCTCTATAACGGCAAGAGATGCAAAGTTTTCTGAGGCGATCAATTCAAGTCCGTATTCCTGTCTTCTGAGCTCGTTTACCAGCACCTCGTAGATTTCTGGATCCACTTTCCTTACGTGTTCCCACACAGAAAATCACCTCACTCGACACTGTATTCTGTCCCCGAAGGAGTATCCCTCAGGATGATTCCATTCTCTTTAAGACGATCTCTGATCCAGTCGGAAAGATCGTACCTTTTCTCTTTTCTCAAAGTCTCCCTCACCTCTATCAATATCCTGAGGAGAGACTCACCCGCAATTTCTCTCTTCTCTTCGTTCAGATCGAACAAACCAAGAACTGGCCCGAACTCTCTCCTGATGAGATGATAGAAGAGGAGAGCACCTTCCTGATCACCCTCGTCCATAGATTTGCTCAACCTTTTTGCAAGCTCAAAAAGGATGGATACGGCCACTGGTGTGTTGAAGTCATCGTCGAGTGCCTCCACGAACCTGTTTACGTACTCTTCGTAAAGGGCGTTTCTTTTTGGAATGCCGGTGACACCATTGCTTTCATATCTTCTGAGGATTTCCCAAACGCGTCGTGTCGCTTTTGAATAATCACTCAAAAGATCCTCTGAGAAATCCATGGGAGAGCGATAATGTTTTGAAAGGATCATGTATCTTAAGCCGTCTCTTCCGTACTTTTTCACAGCTTCGCGAACGGTGAATATGTTTCCTGTCGATTTGCTCATCTTGTCACCGAGGAACCTCACCATTCCGTTGTGCATCCAGTACTTCGCAAAATCTTTGTTCGTCAGAGCTTCAGCCTGGGCCTTTTCATTTTCATGGTGGGGGAATATTAGGTCTTCTCCTCCCGCGTGGATGTCAAAACTTTCACCCAGGATTTTCACTGACATGACGGTACACTCTATGTGCCAGCCTGGCCTTCCGTCACCCCAAGGGGAGCTCCAGCACGGTTCCCCCGGCTTAGCCGTTTTCCAAAGTGAAAAGTCGAGTGGGAAGTTCTTCGTCTCGTCCACCTCAACTCTGGCACCGGCGATGAGGTCTTCGATCTTCTTCTTCGAGAGCTCACCGTATTTTTTGAACTTTCTCACGTTAAAGTAAACACCTGTTTCTGTTCGATAAGCGTACCCTTTTTCAACTAGTTTTTCTATGATATCAACTATGTCATCGATAAAATCGGTGGTTCTGGGATGAAAGTTCGCAGGCCTTATTCCAAGCGCGTGAGCATCTCTCCAGTACTCAGCTATGAAGGTATCTGCCACCATTTTAGGATCAACACCGAGTTGATTGGCCTTGTTTATGATCTTGTCGTCTATGTCTGTGAAGTTTTGAACCATGATCACCCTGTAACCCCTGTATTCGAGGTACCTTCTGAACACGTCGAAAACAACCGCGGGCCGGGCGTTTCCCACGTGTATCAGATCGTAAACGGTAGGCCCACACACGTACATTCTTACAACTCCGGGTTGTAAGGGAACGAACTCTTCTTTTTTCCCAGTCAGGGTATTCGTTATCCTCATTCACACACCTCCGAATTTCACACGTTGATGTTGCTGATTTCCACCAGTTCCTCCGATGTGAGAATCTCTTCTATATTCAGAATGATTACAATATCGTCTCTCACCTTTGCAAGACCAAGGATGTAATCCTTTCCCCTACCAGCGAGATTCTGAGGGGGCTGCTCCACATCTTTCTCTGTGAGGGTTAGAACTTCACTCACGTCATCAACAAGAAAGCCGACTTGTGTATCTTTGACCATGGCAACAATGATCTTCGCCCTGCTCTTGTCCTCCATATCTGGCATTTTGAACTTCTTTCTGAGGTTCACCACCGGTACGATCTTTCCCCTCAGGTTCATCACACCCTCGATGAATTCTGCTGTCTCAGGCACAGGCACGATTTTTTCCACCTCAACGATACTTTCGACTTTCATGATGTCCACGCCGAACACCTGATTTCCCAGTTTGAAGGTCACCACTTTCAGTTCCATTCCTTTCCCCCCTTCACACAATCTTCATGAGCACCTGGCCGGTTTCTATGTTCTCTCCTTCTTTCACAAGTATCTCCTTCACCGTACCGGAAAACTCCGACTGGAGTTCGTTTTCCATCTTCATGGCTTCGAAAACAAGCAGTTTGTCACCAACCTTCACTCCCTGTCCTTCTCTCACCAGGATCTTCAGAACGATTCCCGCCATTGGTGCTTTAACGAGTTTTTCTTCACCACCTGATGTTTCCTCTCTTTCAACGACTTCTGGCTCTGGCTTCCGTATCTCTTTTTTCTCTACCGCCACAGTGGAAGATCTGGTATTTGTAGGATTTGTTTTCGGCCTTTCCTGAGTCTTCTTGGGATTTCCAATCTCTTCCACTTCAACAATGTATTCTTTTCCATTCACCACCACTCGGAACCTTCTGACCATCTTCTCCTCCTCCATCCGCTCTTTTTCCATGCCTCAAACCTACGTCTGTCTGTCTTTCGCTTTATAGAGACGATCCTGTATTCTCCCTCAATCACCTGTGCAACGGCCGCCGATATCACCGCAATGACCTCTTCTTCTATTCCACGTGGCTTTTCTTCCACGGTGGTGGGTCGCTCGCGTTTTGAGAAAAATTTCAAAAATACAGAGAAGAAAAACAGTACCAGAAAAACCAGAAAAACAGCCACGATACCGAAAACGAATATTTGAACCATCGACTCACCTCACAGTGGGATGTTTCCATGCTTCTTCTTCGGTCTGTACTCAACTTTCGTTTCACATACTTCAAGAGCCTTCGCTATGTACTTTCTTGTGTCCCGCGGATCTATCACTATATCCACGTATCCCCTGCTCGCTGCTATGTAGGGATTTGCAAACTGCTCTTTGTATTCTTCAATGAGTTTCTTCCTGGTTTCTTCAGGATTTGAAGAAGATGCAATCTCTTTTTTGAAAATGATGTTCGCTGCACCTTCTGGTCCCATGACGGCGATCTCGGCGGTGGGCCAAGCAAGGACCATATCGGCTCCCAGGTGTTTGCTACCCATGGCAATGTACGCTCCACCATAGGCTTTCCTCAGAATCACCGTGATCTTTGGAGATGTTGCCTCGCTGTAAGCGTAAAGCAGTTTTGCTCCGTGCCTAATGATACCACCGTGTTCTTGTGCAACACCCGGGAGGTACCCGGGCGTGTCCACAAAGGTCAATATTGGAATGTTGAAAGCATCGAGAAACCTTATGAAACGAGCCGCCTTATCTGAGGAATCGATGTCCAGAACACCAGCAAGGATTGAAGGCTGATTCGCCACTATTCCTACCACTCTTCCTTGCACTCTCCCAAAACCGATCACAATGTTTTTTGCAAAGTACGGTTGAACCTCGAAAAATTCACCGTGATCGACTACCCTTCTGATAATTTCTCTCACGTCGTAGCCCTTGTTCGGATTGTCGGGTAGAACATCTAGGATATCTTCGGACATTTCAAGTTCTAGATCTGGGTTTTCGATGGGGGGTTCCTCTGCGTTGTTGGAAGGAAGATAAGAGAGAAGTTTCCTTACGAGTTCCATCGCCTTTTCATCGTCGTTTGCCAGAAAGTGGGCGTTCCCGCTCCTCTGGTTGTGAACCATAGCACCTCCGAGGTCTTCCTGGGAGATCTCTTCACCGGTCACCGCCTTTATCACGTTTGGGCCCGTTATGAACATCCTCGCTGTTTGATCGACCATCACGATGAAATCGGTGAGTGCGGGAGAGTAAACGGCTCCCCCAGCACAGGGCCCCGCTATCACGGTGATCTGTGGAATCACCCCCGATGCTAGGGTGTTCCTGAAGAATATCTCACCGTATCCAGCGAGCGCATCCACTCCCTCCTGTATACGAGCACCACCTGAATCGTTTATTCCCACAACAGGAATTCCCATCTTCAGAGCAAGATCGAGCAGTTTCACTATCTTCTTTGCGTGCATCTCTCCTAGAGATCCACCCATCACGGTGAAGTCCTGGGAGAAAACGGCCACTTTTCTTCCGTTTATCTCCCCTATTCCTGTTATGACACCATCTCTTGGAAGTCTCATCTTATCCAGTCCAAAGTAGGTGTTTCTGTGTTCAACGAGTTTGTCTATCTCCACAAAGGATCCAGGATCAAGGAGTAATTCCAATCTCTCCCATGCGGTAAGTTTCCCCGCGCGATGCTGTTTCTCAACCTTTTCTGGTCCTCCACCCTGTTCTATCTCTTTTTCTCTTTTCTTCAAATCTTCCAGCCTCTCTTTCAGACTCATTCTATCCCTCCATTTCCAGTGATGCAAGAATTTCTCTCAGTATCTCTTCCTCATCTCTTGTATCACCATCGAGCTTCTTCATGAGGACTCTCTCCAACACCTCTCCAATTATTTTACCGGATTTGATACCCTTTTCGATGAGATAGTTCCCATCTACCTTCTCAAGCTTTGTGTCTCTGATCCTGAGTAGATGAGCCTTGAATCTCTCCTCCTCTTCTCCCTCAAGGTAAGCCAGGAAATGGCATATCGTTTCACGGCTGACACCCTTTACGAGAGGATATATAAAAGACGTCGGCACACCCTCTTTGAGCATTTCTAAAAGAGCAAGAGCACTCTTTTCCACATGTTTTACCTCATTTATCAGATTTTTCTTGAGAGAGTATCTCTTTTTTACCTTCTCCCAGTTTTCCTCGTCGTAAAACTCAAGGAATACATGAAGGACCGCGTAGAATTTATTGACTTCACCGAAGTTTTCCTCTACCCAGGGTATGTTCCTGAAGAGGTTTTCCATCTTTTTGTCCATGGCGGGTGTGTAGTAGGTTTTCGGAAAAAGGTGCTTTATTATGTCGAATTCGGCCATTCTCCTGATGGATTTCAGCGGATTCTTTTCTTCGAGTATCTTCTCTATCTCCTGTCTTATGCGGGCACCCGTTGTTTTCTCGAGGTACCCTTCTTCGACCGCCTGTCTCAGCAACCTTTCTGTTGTTTCTTCTATGCGAAAATCAAACCTTTGTTCGAACCTGATGGCACGGAGAATCCTGGTGGGATCGTCCACAAAACTGAGGGTATGTAGAACGCGAATGATGCCCTCTTTCAGATCTCTGTACCCACCGAAGAAATCCACGAGCAATCCGAAATCACCAGGATTTAGCTTTATGGCCATAGCGTTTATCGTAAAGTCACGCCTGTAGAGATCTTTTTTTATCGTGCTCATCTCAACGTCCGGCAATTTGGCAGGAGATTCATAGTATTCCATCCTGGCGGTGGCGATGTCTATTCTCAAACCACCTTTTAAAAAAAGAGAAGCGGTCATGAATTTTTCGTGTTTTACCAACTTTGCAGGCAAAAACCTTCGTGCGTACTCCGCAAATTCCATAGCGTTTCCTTCCACCACAATGTCTATGTCGAGGTTCTCTATCCCAAGGAGCAAATCTCTCACGAATCCGCCCACAGCGTAAACTGGCATGTTCACCTCGTCTCCAAATTTTCCAAGGAGTCTGAAGAGGTTGAGTAGCTGTGGCTTTACACGTTTTATCAGAAGATCCGTTACGTTCCTGAAGATCTGACCATTTTCCCTGAAGACAGGTCTTACGTACTTCTTGAACGGCTTTCCGAATATTGCCCTCAGTACATCACTTCTGGTCACGATTCCAACGAGAATACCGTTTTCCAATATGGGTATTCTGCCTATGGCGTTTTCCACCATGAGTTCTCTCAGTTTCGTCACAGGGGTGTCGGGTGTTGCTACCACGAGATTTGATGTCATGATAGATTTCACAGGTCTGTCTCCCAGGTTGTGGTTCATCGCCTTGTCAACTGCTTTTTTCGTCACAATACCCACCAGTTTGTTTCCTTCCACCACAGGAAAACCGTTGTGACCTGTCTGTTCCATCAATCTGTTCACTTCCTTGATCGTCATGTCTGCAAGAACAACCTTCACAGGAGACGACATGATATCCTTTGCTCTAAGAACGGGCACCACGTGATCGTGCAATCTGCTCAAGATCTCACTGAAGGCCTCTTTTGGCTCTTTTCCGACGATCGTTGCTGACGCTGCCCTTGTATGGCCTCCTCCTCCAAGACTTTTCATCAGCGAACCAAGATCCACATCAGGAGAAGACGTTCTTCCCACAACGTACACCTTTTTCCCCATCTTCACGACTGCAATGAACGTCTCGCTACCACTCATTTCCCATGCCTTGCTCACAACCAGCCCCAAACCACCCAAGAAACCTTCATACTCAGCTGTTGATATGGTCACGGGAATACCGTTCACTTCGTATTCACGAGCGTTTTCGAGTAGCGTGTTCAGTAGTTCCATCTGCTGCGATGTGAGTTCTTCTTTCGTGTAGAGTGCTACCTCGTCGAGCTTTGCTCCGTTTTCCAGCAAAAATTTCGCAACTTCAAGATCACGCGGAGTTGTCGAAGAAAAAAGAAGATTTCCTGTATCATCGTAGAGCGCTATCATGAAAAGGGTGGCCTCAGTAGCATCTATGGAGATTCCCTCTTTCATGAGAAGCTCAACAAGAAGGGTGATGGTGGCTCCCACTCTATCCACTACACCGTTGAGAGTACTTTCCTCAACGTGATGATCGAAGACCGTTATTTTCGTGTTCTGTATCTTTTCTCTGATCCTTTCTGGTATTCGATCGAGGGATGAAGTATCGACGATGACGAGTTCCGAAACGTCGCCATCAAACTCATGCTCCCAGAGAAATTCAAATCGATCGGAGTATATCTTCAGAAACTCGGAAAGGTTCCTTGCTGGATTCCCTGGCAACACGATGGTGTGATCGGGAAAAAGTTTTTTTGCCGCTACGCATGAAGCAAAAGCATCGAAATCCGGTGATCTGTGCGTGGTGATGACCTTCATCATTCCACCTCTAGAGTGACAGAAACGGACATTGCTTCCATCGTGTCAGCTTCAAGATCCATAACCACTTTGTCGGCCTTCATCTTGAGGTTCTTCTCAGTGTCGTTCAAATCAACCTCTTCAACAAGTTCTATGATCCCATCACTTCTTCTGTAGACGAAACTCCCGCAGAAAGCCTCCACTGCTCCCCTTTTGATCTGTACGTTTCCAGATCCGATGAAAACATTCTCTTCTAGGTTGAACACGAGTTCATGACAATTGACGAGGATGGTTTCCGTACTGGATCTATCCTGAAAGTTACCAACTACGTTTCCTGTGATGGTTCCTTCCCTTGTTTCCACATCGTACACAAGACTCTCTCCAGAGATCTCACCGTCTTCCAGTGTTACAGTCACAGAAGAACTCGCCTCTGTGATTCTCCACTTTCCAGAAAGTTTTCTTACAACAAGACTTTCCGCCTGTAATGTGAAACTTTCTTCTTCTATTTCAAGAAAGACGTTTCCGGAGTATTCTATCTCTTCCTCGGAAGGTTTCACAAAATCCGCCTTTATGTGTATCGTTTTCGGAAACACCAAAAAACTCACAAAAACAAGAAGCATCACTACGAACTTCTTCATTTCTCCACCCTCCCAAAAAGCTTCAAGGTTCTTTCGTAAGCTCGTCGTGTGGTGAGCACAGGAGAAAAGGAAGAACATTCCACTTTCAAAACCTGTTTTGCTCTTTCCATTCTTGTCTTTTCTATCTTCTTTGTTCGTGCGATCGTTGAGAGAAAGAGGTAATCGAGGGCGTTTCGGTAGGAATGCTCTTCTTCTTTCAGTTCAAAGGACACGATCACATCCCCTTCTGGTACACCGGTAACCCATGGGAGTGAAACGTACCTATCTCTGTATGGCCGATAGAGAATAGGAAAAGAAAGAGATGCTTTCACCGCCTCTCTCAGGTCACTTCCTTCTCCAAACACCACCTCTTTACCATCCAGAAGATCGAAAACCCAGATTTCAAGACCTCTCGGTATCTTCTGTGCAGGAAAGAGTTTATCCACGTATCTGTAAAGGCGTTCGTGGTTTCGTACTCCGTTCAGGCTATCTCCCACTCTCATCAAAATTCTGAGAACATCGAACATGGAAAACCTGTCGATTCCTCTTGAAAAAAAAGGACTCAGAAGCTTTTCCAGATTCTTCCATTCTTTCACCAAGATGGAATATGTCCTGTTGGAAGAGCGCGTGAGGAAAAACAGTCCACACGGAACAGAGGATATACCACAGCATCTCACCGCTACAGCATCTTCTCCTATCTCCTTCAATGCCTTCAACACACCAATGCTTCCTAGGTACGCTCCGTTTTCTCCACCGAAAGAAATTACCAGGGCCATTTCACCCCTTTCAAATCTTCGAGGGCTTTTTTGTAAATTTCATAGTACTTTTCGAACTCGTTCCATGACTCGTTCACGTTGTGAACCACCACAAAGTCTGCTTGAGAGAGCTCTTCCTGTTCCAGTATGATCTCCTTCCACCTGTCCATTGCAAAGAACATCTCAAAGTGGTTCTTGAACTTTTCGCCCTTTTTTCTGCTGAAGGTGGACGCAACGACAAAATCCGCTTCCAGGTCTCTGGCCTGTGACACAGGAGTTGGAGAAAGCACACCCCCGTCCAGGACGGGATTTCCTCCTAGCCAGATTGGCTCGAAGTAGCCTGGAACGGAACTACTTGCAACAACCGCATCTATGAGGAAACCTTCTGTTACCAGGAGAGACTCCATGTTCTCCGTGTCGAAGACCACAACTCCCAGTTTCTTCCTGCAATCGGAAAACTTCTTTCTTCCAAACACCTCTTTGAGAACAGAAAACAGAATATCCGCTTTGAAAAGTGACCTCTGGAATATCCCTCTCCACGTACCTTCACTCTCAGTCTTCTTCAAATCCTGAAGGTGCTTTTTCATGATGGAGAAGGTGATCTCCCTGACTATGCTGGGATCTCCGTGCAGGGCATACAGAGCCCCAACGATCGAGCCAATGGATGACCCTGTCACTACATCGAAGACGTCGCCCGTTCTCTCAAGGAGCGCAAGATGAGCCGCTCCTTTGACACCTCCAGCGGCAAAAGCAATTCCTCTCACCATCCTATCACCTTGATAACAGTAAGATTCCCAGTACGATCGCAAGTGCTCCCACACCGATCATCATCAACAGATTCGTGTTGACAGGAATTTCCTGAGTTTTCTTCTCTTCTTCTGCAAGTTTCTGAGTCAACGTTCTCACGTCCGATGAAACACTCTGCAATCTGTCCGAAAGAGCGGCAACCTGCTGTTTGAGATCCTTCACTTCCCTTTCCAGACTGGATTCAGCCATCTGGTATTCCACCTGTGCCTTTTCCAGGTTCGAGGTGCGAGAAGACAACGTTTCTAGCCCCTTCTCAACTGTCGCTAATTTGCTTTCAAGATCGAGTATTCTCTCAGAAGCCTGAGAGATTTCGTTTTCAAGATCTGCCAGCTTTGCCTCCAGGCTGGATGTTCTACCAGAGACATCCGAGATGTTTTGAAGGAGCACCTCCCTCAATTTCACAAGATCCGAAGAGAGCGATTTTACATTCTCTGTAGTCTCGTTAAGGTGCTTTGTCAGACTCTCCACCTTTCCTTTCAGGAGGAGAATATCACCACCTGCATCCTTCTTCCAGGCAAGAAGATTCTGTGTTTCGGTCCCAAGTTTTGTGACCGTCTCTTCTAAATTTGAGAGCATGGTTTCTGCTCTTTTCAGGCTATCCTCTATTACTCCTAACCTGGAAAAATGTTCACCGGAAATCTTCTCAAGCTCTTGCAACCTCTTTTCAACTGTGTCTATTCTTCTCAATATCTCCGTGTCAAATCCTCCTGTTTCCTGCTTGAAACTGGCAAAAGCAAGAGAAAGATTCCTGTAAGCATCTTCGAGGGAGTTAACCTTTACCTCCAGCTCAGAAAGGTCACTCGCGCTGGAGGTTATTCTCGACATCACATCTTCTATCCTAGTATCCATTAATTTGTAGTCCTCTTCTAGTTTCTTTGTCCTCTCATCCAGTGCTATGGTGGCTGCCTTGATGATATCGAGTTCATCCAAGAGGGAGATCTTTTCCCTGAGCTTTTCCAATTCGAATCTCATAACGAGCCTGTATATGTACTGTGCTATATCGTATCTTGTGACCAGAAGAGCCCCCCGGAAATTTCCGTTTTCATCGAGTTCCATGAGTTTTGAATCCACAACGTACTTCACAGCTTCAAAAAATGGCGAGTCAGGTTCCACATCTTTTATGTCCTGGCCAGCCAGGGAAAGGGCGATGATCAACAGCCCAGCAAGGAAGATTCTCTTCAACACCTTCACCTCCCTCTTCAACCTTAAAGCATCCTTGAAAACACCTCATGAAGATAGAGTTTACTGTTTGGAAAAATTCTTTTCCATGATGTCTTTCAGTTCTTTGAGAATCCTTAGAATGTTTTCGGCTTTTTCTTGTCCAAGTTCACTCGTGATCTTTTCTATGAAGTTCTCCCTTCTTTCTATGACTTTTTCTATGACTTTTTCTCCCTTTTTGGTTATGTCCAGAAGATAAGCCCTTCCGTCTGTGGCGTCCGGTGTCCTTGTGAGGTAACCGTCCGTTTCCAGTCTTTTGACAAGGCCGCTTATGGTGCTTTTTGCAACTCCCAGAAGGAGGCTGAGTTCTCCCGGCCTTTTCGGGCCTTCGAAGTATATCTTTTGCAAGATGTCAAACTGTGCAGGGGTGATTCCAAAATCCTTCAGCACCTTTCTTCCTTCCACCTTCACCATGAAACAGATCTCCCTCAGTACCCTCTCGAATGGTTGTTTCATTCTTTCACCTCTTTCCAGAGAGTATCACCGTGATTTCGCCAAGGATTTCCTTCTTCCCGAAGTGCTCGAGTGCCTCACTCACTTTCCCCCTGAAAAACTCCTGGTGCATTTTGGTCATCTCCCTGGCGATGAATATTTCCCGATCTCCCAGTATCTCGAGAATGTCCTTCAGAGTGGAGATGAGTCTCTCTGGAGATTCGAAAAAGACGATGGGCCTTTTCTCCTCTTTCAGCGTTCTGAGAAGTCTTCTTCTGTTCTTCCCGCGTGGAAGAAAACCCTCAAAGATGAATTTGGACCCGGGAAAACCACTCACGGCAACGGCACTGGTCAGCGCACTGGGTCCTGGTACCACATCCACCTCTATTCCGCTTTTCCAGCACTCCTCTATGAGATTGTACCCGGGATCCGAAATCACTGGCATACCTGCATCACTCACAAGTGCCACGGTCTTTCCTTCTTTCAGGAGTGGAAGGACTTCTTTTATCCTTCTTCTTGAGTTTTTATCAGTGAAGGAAAGAAGGGGTTTTTTTATTCGATACTTGTTCAAAAGTACCATCGTTCTTCTGGTGTCCTCTGCGAGTATCAAATCAACACTTCTGAGCGTTTTCAAAGCCCTGATGGTGATGTCCTCCAGATTCCCTATGGGTGTTCCCACAACGATGAGTTTTCCCAAACTATCTCCTCCTCATCTCGAAGAATCCAGAAAGCTCGTGTGCTTCCTTCAACATATCATCACTCAGCTGTATTCGAACAGAAGGACCAAAAAGCTTTTCAAAACTTCTCACGAGTGTTTTTTCCAGAAGAACCACATCAACATCGTACATCTCCAGAAGACCTCCCACCTGGAGAACGCTTTCTCCAAAGATCTCTCTCAAAAGCTTTTTGCTCTGTTTCAGAACGATCGAACCGTGTTCAACGATGGCATTTTTCGTTCTGAACTGGGCACTTCCGACGATCTTCATTCCATCGACCACAATTTCGTATTTCGAAGACGCATCAAAGCAGAATGCGGTATTTCCACGCTTTCCATCTGAGAGTACCGCGGGAACACCCAATTCACGAAGGGCATCCTTTATCACACTATGAACCAGTCTGTGAAACTCAAGAACAGACAGTTCACCGAAGGAATTTCCTCTTGGAACGGCAAGACAGTATGTGATCTCCATGTGGTGAAGAACCGCCCGACCGCCAGATGGTCTTCTCACAAAATCCACACCTTCTGGTATTCTCAAACCATCTTCTTTCTGAAATCTTCCTAGAGAAACTGTCGGATTTTTCCAACCGTATATCCTGAAAAACGGCCTCTTTTCAACCCACACCCATTTTGCCATCAGACTGTCTATGGCCATGTTCAAAGAACCAGGAAAGACACCCTTTTCAATCACAACAAGGGACGCTTGAATGGTATCCCCACCCTCCTTGGGTACTTCTCAGGAGATCGATCCGTCTTTCTGAGCACCAGAAGACACCTCTGTTCACCCGTTTTCAGAGTGTACCTTCTTACCTCCTCCAGTTCGACCTTCAGTTCATCGAGGGCTTTTCTTGCCTCCTTCAATTCCTCTTCAAAAGAAGGTCCTTTGTAAAAGAGCAGTTTCCCTCCTATCCTGACGGCCGGTGCACATATTTCCACGAGAGTGTTCAAGCGTGCCACTGCTCTTGCCGTCGCGTAATCGTACTCTTCCCGGTGCTCCCCTGAGAAGTTTTCGGCTCTTTCCTTTACCACCACAACGTTTTCGAGATTGAGTTTCCTGACGACGTGTTCCAGAAATCGCACGGCCTTTTCTCTGGAATCCAGAAGCGTCACCTTGAGTTCCGGGAAAAATATCGCTAAAATAAGCCCTGGGACCCCGTTACCCGATCCCACATCGATGAGTGATCCCCTCAGGTTTTCATTCTTCAAAGGGATGAGTATCTCTGCAACGTTTTTGTGAACAGCGGAGTCTAATGACCTGAGGGCAGTGAGGTTGTGCGGTGAATTCAGGAGTTCGTTGAGATAACGAAGGGTTTTTTCTACTTGTGATTCTTCAAAGCGAACGCCGTACTCCTGAAGCACGCTTCTCAGAAAGTCCATTCAGAGCACCTCCGAAAAGAATTCTAACATTTCATACTGGAGGGAACGTGTGTGGTTCTCAAGATTGCCATAAGGAATTTCACAAAAAATCTGAAAACATCTTTCATTGTTGTTCTGGGACTGGCCATCAGTCTTTCATTGGTGATAGGGTCATTAACGCTTTCCGACTCGATAAATGCATGGAAGCAGGAAAGAATAGAGGAAAATTTCGGAGTTGCAGATGCTGTCGCAGAACCGAAGAGTCCTTCTTTTCTTTTCTTCGATTTTTTGACAACCAAGATTAAAAACGAAGAAATAGAACTTCTTAGAAAACAAGTAGAAAGGGTACTTCCTGTCTCAGAAGGATCGGCCAGACTGGATGGACTGGATGTCCTTGTGATCGGCGTGAAGCCCGATGAACTTGGTCAATTTGTGGGCAAAGACATCCAGCTGAATCCCGGTGAAGTAATAGTTGGAAAATCCTTAGCAGACGCTCTGAACTTAAGGATAGGAGAAAGAATCACACTCATTTTCTCCACAGGTAACAAGGATTTCATCGTAAAGGAAATAGGAGAGAACGGTTTTTTGAACTTCAAAGGAGAGATGGCAAGTCTACCAGGAACCGTTTTCATCCACCTGAAAGACTTTCCAGACAGCAATTATCCCACCAAATGTTATCTTCATTACGGCCTGCCATTGGATGAGCATGAAAAGATATCCATCGAAACCAGTTTGAGAGTGAGGAAAATAAAGCACAACTTTCTGAAATCACCTGTCAATAGATCTCTCACTTACGTGACGCTCGCGTTCTCCGGAATGTCCATATTCGTTGGTTTTCTGGTTTTCTACATGTTTTGTGAAGACGTGATGAGGGACAGAAACTTCACTCTCGTTACGCTGAGGAAAATAGGTATTCAAAAAAAGAAAGAGTGGGGTATATTGCTTTTGGAAGGGCTCCTGTACTCGTCCATGGCTGCTTTTTTTGGTTTGATCTTCGGAACTTTCGTGGGAAAATACCTCTTGAATCAGTTTCAAGTAGTGGTCGATGCGATGTCCACCACGTTCCTTCACATTGACAGAGTGGTGTTCCACATCTCTCCAAAGACCGTTCTGATCGGCCTTGGACTGGGCGTTGCCTTTCCAATGGTCCTATTTGCTCTCAAATCAAGAGATATCACCAGAAAGCCACCTATCTACCATGATCTCGAAGATCGCTTGGACGTATCTACAAAGAGATTCGTCTTGATGATAATGGTCAGCCTGATGTTGATTCCTTTTTCAGGCCTTCGTATCTTTTCTGTGATACTTCTTCCTCTTGCGCTCTCTTTGAAATTCAAGAACGCATTTTTGTTGATGATGATGGGTGTCATGGATCTCGTCATTGGTGTTCTGATCAACGTGAATCCTCAGTCGGAAAGGCTCTTTCTTCTTTCTTCGATGAGTAAAGGAGCCTCCATATTCACTGGAATTTCACTTCTGGTGTTTTCATTGGTTCTTCTTACGAAGAACGTCCTGGATCGTATGGTATCCGAAGGAAATCTTCCCCTTTTGATCGGTCTATCTTACGTTCAGCGATTTCCGAGAAAGGGCATGATGATCTCTCTGACCTTTGCCCTTCTGATATTCACATCTACCGTTTTCAACATCCTCTCTGCCAGTGCCGATCGATTCGTTAAAGAAAAAGTGAAAAATGGCCTTTTTGGATACAATTTCCTTGTTCTGGAAAACCCGTTCAGGTCTTTTCTTTCTAAGTCTTCCATACCTGCTCATGAGAAACTTGAACTTCCTTCTCGAGCGTACCTCTACATTTTGAGAATAGGAGAAACAGACAGGCTCATAGCTTACGTTGATTATTCTTTCCTTGAACACTCAACATTGAAAGTGACGAACATAGAAGATCTCAAGGTGTCCAATGCTGCACTCGTTGGTTATGAAACAGCTCCTGAAACCATCCGAGGAACCCTGAAATCCATTTTTCCCTTTGGAGGAAGAGAGAATGCGAGTTTCAAGGTGGTGGGAAGATACAACAAAAACGATTACCTGGTTCCCGTTGATATGATCGCACTCGAAGAAAAAAAGCCAGAAAACGTGAAAGGTTTCGAGGTTTTGCTGGGAAAGGCCGATGAAAAAAGTGCCAGTGAAATAAAACGGTTCTATCTTTCCAGATTTCTCTATCCATTCTTTCTAAACGAAGAACTTGGGAAGTTATACAGCGGAATAGAAGGACTTGTCAACGTTATCAAGTTCATCTTCCTTTTTGGCTTCCTGTCAGCCACAACCGGCCTTGTTCTCTTCGTTCTGAAGTCGTACTTTTCCAGGGTGAAAATTCTAGGAACACTCAGAGCGGTTGGATTGAAATCAACACAGTTGATCTTTGCTTTCCTTGTGGAGCATTTTTCTTTCCTTGGTGGAGGAATAATCATAGGAACTGTCTCTGGTATCGTAATGGGACTTTCCATAACAAAAACGATGGCGGAAAACTTGGGTACCTTTGTAGCCTTCTTGCCGATAAAATCCATCATCCTTTCTATACTGTTCGTTGTTGTGCTTGCCGCGATCGCCATGGTTGTTCCAAGCTACATGATATCGAGGGTATCACCACTTGAAGCCATGAAGGAAGGAGAGTGAACTGCGTTGATTGAGGTTCGAAACCTCTGGAAAGAGTATAACAGAAGGGACAGAGTAACTGCCCTCAAGGGGATAAATCTGAAGATAAACAGTGGAGAGTTTGTTGTGATACTGGGACCCTCAGGCTCTGGAAAGACCACTCTTCTCAATTGCCTCTCTGGTGTGGATCGTCCAACGAAAGGAACCGTGATCATCGATGGGATAGATCTCTACACTCTCTCCGAAGAAGAAAGGACAAGGTTCAGAGCAAAAAACATGGGATTTGTCTTTCAATTTTTCAACCTTGTACCTGTCCTCACAGCTCTCGAGAACGTTGAACTTCCTCTTTTGATTTTAGGCGTTAGCAGAAAGGAAGCAAAGGAACGTGCTTTCGATATTCTGAGAAAAGTTGGACTTGCTCACAAGTGGAACAGGTTTCCAGAAGAACTCTCCGGCGGGGAAAAACAACGCGTTGCCATAGCAAGGGCCCTTGTCCACAATCCGAAAGTGATATGGGCAGACGAGCCCACCGGTGCCCTCGATGGTGAAACAGGAAGCATGATCATAGATTTGCTCATGGAGATGAAAAAGAACTCCACCCTGGTGGTCGTGACACACGATGAGAGGATAGCAGAAAAGGCAGATCGTGTTATCAAAATAAGGGATGGTCAGATCGTACAGGATATATGCGAGAGAACGTTGTAGCCGATATGAAGAACCAGGTGTTCAAAGCTTCTGTAGCCACACTCTTCCCACTGAAAAAGGAGACTTTCGATTTCTGGAGCGTCTCCGTAAATCCTCATTTCATCATCTAGAAACTCTACCACTCCTTCCGATCCTACGTAGTAGAAGATCCCGTTCACTCTTGTGAGTCTTCTTGTGAGAAGATCTACCAGTTCTACAAACACATGGAGTCGGGGAACCTGAATCGCTTTTCGAAAGGGAAAATCTTTCAGAAGTTTTCTGTTCCTTTCCAGCAAATTTCCAAGATTTCCTCCTGCTTTTATGAACCTTGTTTCCAGCTTGTAACCACCTTCAAGGTAATTTCCTTTTTTCACAAACAGGAATGCAGGCTGTCTTTCCGAAAGCTTCATGTTGATAGGCACAATCACCCTTCCTCCGTCTTTCAGCTGACGAAACCAGTGTTCCGGTACCTCATCCACTCCAACAGTAGCGAGTATTACATCGTACGGTGCAAGGTCTGAAACACCGTAATACCCGTCGCCACAGACAACTACAACGTTTTCTATTCCAAGACGTCTCATGTTCTCCTGGGCAATTCTGCAAACCTTCTCGAAATACTCTATGGTCACAACAAGTCCTTTCTTTCCAACGACCCTGCTCATCACAGCCGCGTTGTACCCTGTTCCACCCCCTATTTCCAGAACCTTCATCCCTTCATCCAGCCCTGCCCATTCCATGAACATCGCCATCAAGGAAGGCTGGCTGGAAGTGCTGTAGACCTCTCCGTCATCATACGAAACGAGCACTATGTCCTCATAAACATAGGAAGATGGATACCGCTTTACCAGAAACCCCTCCCGAGGTATCTCCAGAAAGGCTTTTGCGATACGATCACTTATTCCGTAGTTCTTCAAAATCCAGAAGAGTCTTTCCTTCATGGCATCCCCCTATGCTATCATATCATTGAAAGGAGGGATCGGATGAAAAAAGCAGCTATAATCACCGTGGGAAGTGAGCTTCTAGAAGGACTGATTCTGAACAAGAACGCTCAGTTTCTCTGCCAAGAATTGAAGAATCTTGGATACAGAGTGATAAAAATCTCCACAGTGGGTGATCATCTCGAAGATATAGCCGAAGAGGTTAGATCACTCCTCTCGAAGGTCCACCTCTTGATACTGACAGGAGGACTCGGTCCTACAAAAGATGATCTCACACGAGAGGCAGTGGCAAAAGCTCTGAACAGAGATCTCTTCCTCGATCAGGAGCTCAAGAAGAAAATCGAAGAAAAGGTGAAAAAGTACCATTCTGAAATACCATCCAACATCGAAAGGCAGGCATTCGTCATCGAAGGGGCGAAAGTGATCGACAACCCTGTTGGAAGTGCGCCTGGCCAACTTCTGGAAGTGGATGGAAAAAGGGTGATTTTGTTTCCTGGTCCACCAAAAGAGTTAATTCCCATGTTCGAATCCTTGAAAGAGCTTTTGAAAACTCCTCACGCTCTTTATCAAGTCATCCTGAAGTACTACAGTATACCCGAGGCCCTTCTGGAAGACCTCCTGAAGGAGATACTGTACTCTCAGGACAAAGTGGAAGTGGCCACAATGGCGGATCACGTTGAAGGCGTGAGACTGAAATTGACGACGAGCGTAGAGCACAAAAAGTTCCTAGACGGACTCGTGGAAAAGATCATTGAAAAAACGGGAGAGTACCTTTACGGGATGAACGACGAAAAGATGGAAGAAGTGGTCGTCAGACTTTTGAAAGAGAACAAAAAGACACTCGCTGTTGCCGAATCCTGCACAGGCGGCATGCTCTCTTCTCTCATAGTGAACGTTCCGGGAGCATCGAACGTTTTCATAGGAGGCGTGGTGGCGTACAGCAACGACCTGAAAAAAAGCATCCTTGGGGTGAAAGAAGGCACTCTGAGAAAGTACGGTGCTGTGAGTGAACAGTGTGTTCGGGAAATGACAGAAGGGCTGAAAAAACTCACAGGAGCAGACATATGTGTAGCCATTTCTGGAATCGCGGGACCATCAGGTGGAACTCCCACCAAACCGGTTGGTACCGTCTTCATAGATCTTTTTGAACAAGATCATGTCACGATACGTTATAATTTCTCTGGTGATCGAAACACCATAAGAACCCGTTCAGCGATGATGGCTCTTGAGAACCTGAGAAAACATTTGAAGGAGCGTGGAAAGCTATGATGGAAGAATATCTGGGAGTGTTTGTCGATGAGACAAGAGAATACCTTCAAAGTTTGAACGATACCCTGTTGAAACTTGAAGAAAATCCCGAGGACATGGAATTGATAAATGAAGCTTTTCGAGCACTTCACACCCTGAAAGGTATGGCAGGAACCATGGGATTCAACAACATGGCAAAGCTTTGCCATTCTCTTGAAAACGTTCTCGACAAAGCCAGAAACGGTGAAATAAAGATAACATCGGATCTTCTCGACAGAATCTTCACGGGAGTGGACTTGATCGCCAGAATGGTTGACAAGATCGTATCCGAAGGATCCGATGAGATCGAAGAAAACGTCGACGTGTTCGCTGATACCATGAAGAGTTTCGTTCCTTCAGAAAGAGAATCGAAAGAGAGTGAAAAAAGTTCCATACCAGCTTCAAACGAAGTAGAAGAGACCATGGCCCTTCCAGAGGAGGTAGTTCACGTTTTCCAAGAAGCAAAAAATAAAGGGTACAAAACCTTCTATGTAAAGATCGTCCTCAAGGAGGGAACACAGCTCAAATCTGCGAGGATCTATCTTGTCTTCCACAAGCTGGAAGAGTTGAAGTGTGAAGTTGTAAAGACCGTTCCTTCGGTGGAAGACATAGAAGAAGAAAAGTTCGAGAACGAAGTGGAGTTGTTCGTCATTTCTCCCATCGACCAGGAGAAGCTCTCTGAAGCCCTGAATAGCATCTCCGACATAGAAAGGGTCATCGTGAAGAGTGTCACTCCTGTTACGGAGAAAAAGACCACCTTTGAAGAAGCGGAGAAGAAAGAAGAAAAAGCAGAAGAGAGCAGCAGAAAGAAGGTTGTTTCTCAAACCGTCAGGGTGGACATAGAAAAACTGGATACTTTGATGGACCTCATGGGAGAGCTCGTCATAGCCAGAAGTAGAATTCTGGAAACGCTCAAAAAGTACAACATAAAGGAAATAGACGAAAGCCTAACCCAGCTCAGCAGAATCACTCTGGACCTTCAGAATGTCGTGATGAAGATCAGGATGGTCCCGATCGCCTTTGTGTTCAACAGATTCCCTCGGATGGTCAGAGATCTTGCGAAGAAGATGAACAAAGAGGTCAACTTCATCATGAGAGGAGAAGACACGGAACTCGACAGAACCTTCGTGGAGGAAATAGGAGAGCCTCTCCTTCACCTTCTGAGAAATGCCATAGATCATGGTATTGAGCCGAAAGAAGAAAGGATAGCCAAAGGGAAACCTCCTGTGGGAACTCTAATCCTTTCCGCTCGTCACGAGGGAAACAACGTGGTGATAGAGGTCGAAGACGACGGAAGGGGAATAGACAAAGAGAAAATCCTCAGAAAGGCGATAGAAAGGGGACTCGTGGACGAGTCGAAAGCTGCCAACCTGTCTGATCAAGAAATACTCAACTTCCTCTTCCTGCCGGGGTTCTCCACAAAAGAAAAGGTTTCAGAAGTGTCCGGAAGAGGGGTAGGAATGGACGTTGTCAAGAATGTTGTTGAGTCCTTGAACGGAAGCATAAGCATAGAGAGTGAGAAAGACAAAGGAACAAAAGTCACCATAAGATTACCTCTCACCCTCGCCATCATTCAGGCTCTCCTTGTGAAAGTTAACAGCTTCGTCTACGCAATTCCAATAGCGAACATCGACACAACCCTCAGAATATCTAGAGGAGATTTACAGAGAGTACAGGACAAGGACGTGATAGTAATAAGAGGTGAAGTGATACCGGTATACAAACTCTGGGAAGTGCTCCAGATAGAACACGAAAGGGAAGAGGAAGAGATGGAAGCGGTCATTGTGAGAATAGGAAACAGAAAATACGGAATAATCGTCGACGAACTTCTTGGTCAAGACGACATCGTTATAAAATCTCTCGGAAAGGTGTTCTCTGATGTCAGAGAGTTCAGCGGAGCGGCGATCCTCGGTGACGGCAGCATCGCTCTCATCATAAATGTTTCTGGTATTGTATAATGGAGGTGAAGAAGTTGCCCGATATGAAAGAGTTCGAGGTACTCTCGTTCGAAGTGGGAGGACAGGTTTTGGCCTTCGATGTGGATAACATCGAGATGGTGATAGAAAAACCCGAAATAACCCCTGTCCCCAAGTCCAAACACTTCGTGGAAGGTGTTATCAATCTGAGGGGTAGAATTATTCCTGTGGTGAACCTTGCAAAAATTCTCGATATTTTCTTCGACGACTCGAAGCTGAAGAGTATAATCGTGGCGAAGACAAAGGATGTAGAAGTGGGCTTCTTGGTCGACAGAGTGCTCGGTGTGTTGAGGATAACAGAAGAACACATTGAGATGGTCGAAGTATCCGACAAGTTTGGGAAGAAATCCAAGGGATTGATAAAAACGGATGGAAAGCTCATAATTTATTTGAACATCGACGAAATAATTGAAGAAATAACAGTTAAGGAGGGTGTGTAAAAGATGGCAAAGAGAGTTTTGATAGTCGACGACGCAGCGTTCATGAGGATGATGCTAAAGGACATCATCGTCAAAGCAGGATACGAAGTGGCAGGAGAAGCCACAAACGGACGCGAAGCTGTTGAAAAATACAAAGAACTCAAACCAGATATTGTTACAATGGACATCACAATGCCTGAAATGAACGGTATCGATGCGATCAAGGAAATCATGAAGATCGATCCGAACGCCAAGATAATCGTATGCAGTGCCATGGGACAACAGGCGATGGTCATTGAAGCCATAAAAGCCGGTGCAAAGGATTTCATCGTGAAACCATTCCAGCCTTCCAGGGTGGTAGAAGCGCTCAACAAAGTTTCGAAGTGATCCGTCATGAGTGCCGTTTTGCAGTTTCTTCTGGCTTTTGGCATCGTTCTCTTCTTTCTTCTTCTCGCTTACTACTTCGTAAGAAGGGGGTTCTTTTCTCAGAAAGGCTCCAGTATCTCGATAGTAGAGAGACATTATCTCGATAGAAAGACCTTCATAGCGATCGTCAGGGTGGTGGATGAGTATTTTGTCATACTGGTGACAGATTCAGGAGCCACGGTTCTTAAAAAACTCGAAGATTACAAAGAAGGTGAATCTTTTTCTTCGATCCTTTTCAAAAAAATAGGGAGAAGGAGTAAATGAGGAGAAGACTCATTTTTTTTCTGATACTTCTTTCACTTGTCTCTTTTTCTCAGGAAGTGCCCTTCCCTTCCATTTCTATAGGAGTCAGACCAGCTGAAAAACCAGAAGACCTTGTGATCACCCTTGAAATTCTCCTCGTTCTGACGGTACTGACACTGGCGCCTTCCATTCTTGTTCTCTTCACTTCGTTCACTCGGATTATAGTCGTTTTTTCACTCTTCAGGAACGCCCTTGGAACAAGACAAACCCCTCCCAACCAGGTTATGATAGGTCTTGCGCTCTTTCTTACGTTTCTCATCATGCAACCCGTCTGGAATGATATCTACAACAATGCCATAACACCGTATCTGGAAGAGAAAATAGGATACCAGGAGATGTTCCAAAGGATCAACACCAGAATCAGAGAATTCATGATAAAGGAGCTGAAGAACCATCATAATGAAGACAATGTCTTCATGCTCGCCAGGAATTCAAACCTTGAGATCACTAAGATAGAAGATGCACCGAATTCTGTGTTGATACCTGCCTTCGTCCTCGGTGAACTCGAAATCGCCTTCAAGATGGGAGTTGTACTGTACGTTCCGTTCATAGTCATCGACATGATCGTGGCGAGCATTCTACTTTCCATGGGTATGATCATGATACCTCCTGTGTTCGTTTCTCTTCCGTTCAAGATACTGATCTTCGTGATGGCAAACGGATGGGATCTCCTCGTTGAAGGATTGATAAAAAGCTTTGTGGGGTGATATTCTTGACCATCGAAGTGTTTCTGGATATCATGAAGAGTGGAATAGGACTCATACTGGAGATCATAGTCCCTCCACTCGTTGTAAGTTTGATTGTGGGACTGATCATAAGTATCTTTCAGGCAGTCACCCAGATACACGAACAAACACTGATGTTCGCACCCAGGGTTATCGTCATGTTCCTCACTTTACTGTTTTTGAGTGGCTGGATGGCTCAGAAGATCCTGGATTTCTTCACAGAACTTCTGCAAAGGTACTTTCAAATGATCTGAAGGAGGTGTCGATATGAAGCGGTTAATTGTTATTTCAATGATAATGACTTCGTCTTTGCTTTCTTTCTCCAGTGCGTTCGACATAATCGATGATGCGTATCTTTCACTCAAAGAGTTCCTCGATCAGCCAGACAGTGGTGCCTTCCTTTCCCTTCTCGAGAGAGCAAGAGGCATTCTCATCGTTCCAAAGTATCTGAAACTCGGATGGGTGGTGGGTGGCCAGTACGGTCAAGGAATTTTGCTGAAAAGAGATCCTTTGACAGGCACCTGGTACGGCCCTCTTTTCGTTAAAATCTACGGTTTGAGTGTAGGACCACAGATAGGATTTCAATCTGTCTCACTCGTTGCGGTTATCATGGAGAACGTGGAGACCTTTGCTGAAGGAAACATCACACTCGGCGGATCTCTCAGTGTTGCGGCAGGACCCCTTGGAAGAAGACTCAGCGCAGACTACAACCTTGAAGCATCCATCTACTCCTATTCGATCGCACGTGGGTTCTACGCAGGCTTTTCTCTGGAAGGAGCAAAGATAGACGTCGATCTGGACCTCACACGGGAATATTACAACGTGTACAGGGTGGACCTGCATGAGATTCTTTCAAAAGAAGTGAAGGGAAGGGCAGAAAAGATAACAGCCTTTTTGAACGAAAAACTCAAAGAAAAATAGGGCACCTCAAAGGTGCCCTTCATCTTGAACTCACCACCTTGTCCACTATACCGTACTCTTTTGCCTCTTCAGCACTCATGAAGAAATCTCTGTCTGTGTCTTTTTCTATCTTTTCTATCGGCTGGCCCGTGTGCTTGCTGAGAATCCTGTTGAGAAGATCCTTTATCCTCAGGAGCTCTCTTGTGATGATTTCAACGTCTTTTGCGGGACCTTCTGCTCCTCCGAGTGGTTGGTGAATCATGATCCTGGCGTTTGGAAGAGCATACCTTTTTCCTTTTGTTCCAGCTGCAAGAAGAACGGCTGCCATGGATGCGGCCTGTCCCACGCAGATGGTGGAAACGTCACACTTTATGTACTGCATCGTGTCGTAGATGGCAAGCCCTGCCGTTACGGACCCTCCGGGTGAGTTTATGTAAAGGTAGACATCCTTGTCAGGATCTTCTGCCTCCAGGAACAGAAGCTGCGCTATAACAAGATTTGCCACATGATCATCTATAGGAGATCCAAGAAAAACGATCCTGTCTTTCAAAAGCCTGGAAAAGATGTCGTACGCCCTTTCGTACCTTCCTGTGCTTTCAACAACTATGGGAACGTACTGATCAATTATCTCCTTTTTCCTCATCACTATCACCCTCTCCTCTGGGTTCAACTACCTTCACCGTCACCTCTTCGAGCAAAAGATCGAGCACCTTTCTCTTCAGTATTGCCCATCTCAGATCCTCTCTGAGATCTCTTCTTGACTTCACAAGTGATTTTGCACGTTCGGGAGAGATTCCCCAGAATGGTGCGAGTTCTTCTGCTTCCTTCTCAAGCTCTTCATCGCTCACATCTATGTTCCTCTCTTTTGCTATCACCTCTATCGCTCTGTCTCTTTTGATATCGTCCAGAATTCTCTTCTTCAGCTCTTCTTTCAGTTTTTCCTCGTTTTCGTAGGAACTCAAAATCTGATCGTACCTTCCTTCTCTCTTCAATCTGTTTATCGTCTCTTGAACGAGTAGATCGAGCGTTTTCTCAGAGATCTCTATCTCCACCACTTCCGGGAGCTTCTCCAGAAGTTGCTCTCGCATGCTTTCTTTCATTTCCACGTCGTATATGTCTTTTCCTTCTTTCTTCAGTTCTTCCTTCAGTTGTTCTAACGTCTCAAACTCGTTGTTCACCGTCCTGGCGAGTTCATCCCCAATCTCTGGGAGGGTCCGCTTGTACACTTCCTGCACCGTCAATCTATAGGTGTACTTTTTCCCCTCGTACTCTCTTTCTATTTCAACCACATCATCTTTCTTTTTTCCTACAAGGTCCTTCACAAACGGCCTGTCTTCCCCTTCTTTTATAACGTACTCGTACTCTCTGGTGGTGAGTTTCTTCCCTTCTTCGTTGTACACTTCCATGCTTATCCTGACAAGATCTCCTATTTCGGCAGGACCTTCCTTGGGTTCTAAAAGTGCATGTTTTTCCCTTAAGTCTTCGAGCCTTCTTTCAACGTACTTTTCCAATACCTTCTCTTCGTTAACCTTTTCAACTTCTATCTTCGAGACGTCTCCTATCTTCACCTCGGGCTCTTCGTGAACCTCAACCACGAACCTTGCCATGTCTTCTTTTATCTCTCTTTCCGTGACCACAGGAGCCACGATGAGATGTCTGTCCTTCAGGGTATCCGGTATGAGATCCATGAGAAAATCAAGAGTGTACTCTTGAAAGTCCTCACCGAGTCTCATCTTCAAGATGTTCTTTGGTACCCTTCCCTTCCTGAAACCAGGTATCTCCACTCTTTGATTCAGGTACCTGGTCGCTTTGTCCTCCGCCTCAAGCACTTCCTCCCTGTTGAATACGTACTCCAGCACGACCCGGTTCTTGTCTCTTTCGAGTTCCTTCACTTCCATCTTTAAGCATCCCTCCTGTCATGTTTTTTAACCTTTTCCAATGGTGTCTCCTCTAGTCCAGATGTTTTTCTGCAAGGAACCTTTGATGTTTCTGAGACTGGAAAGTTCCCGAAACAAACTGTCTTTCCTTTCATTGATGATCCTAAGTCTTTCTCTGTCCTTCTCAAGAATCTCAGATAGCTTTTCCACAGGAAGATTCTTCAGAAGCCTTTCTCTTTCTTTCAAAAGCGACTGAAGATGATCGTAATCCTCTTTTTCTATGGCTTCGTCTATCTTCTTCTCTATTTCATCCACGTCCATCGATCTCACACTCCGAAAGCAAGATATTCCCATATCTCACCAGCTGGCAGTGAAGCTCAGAAAGCCTCTTTTTCAAAGAAAAAGGTGGAATCAAAGTGTCTATTTCCCATCCCTCAGCGGATTTTCCAAGAACACAGAAATTCTCTCTGAGTACCTTTTCATCGCCTTCTACAATGATACCACCTTTTCTTTTTTCGAGTACAACGACCGCCACCACGAACCTGTCATGAGAGAGTGAAACGTGAACAAAGTTGAATTCACCAAAATCCCGATGTATCTTTACAACAGGCTTTCCTCCTGATTCTAGAAATTCCACATCCGTGAAACGGTAACCGTTCAATCCCGTTCCCAAAGCCTTGAAGAACGCTTCTTTGAGAGCGAATCTCCCTGCCACGAATTCTTTTTTGTTTCTCCTGGATCGAAAAATGTTCTTTTCATCTTCTCCCAAAACTCTTTCAGCAAGTCTTTCAGAAACCCTTTCGATCTCAAGAAAATCGACTCCGACACCAACGATCATGAGAGAATCACCGGAGGATCCACCACCAGTCCTCTTTTACCGTTCTTTTTCAACCTCAACAGAACAAGGGTAGCTGTCCTATCAATTTTACCATGAACAAAGCACATCCTCTTCGGCTCGAGACGATAGAGGATGAACTTTTCCAACCAGTCCATGAGATTTTCGGGAGAGAGAACATAAACCGCCGTTCCACCGTTTTTGAGGAAACGAAACGTTGCCCTCACAAAAGATTCGATGTCTGATTTTTCCAGGTTCCTTGTCGAAGATCTCAGAGGATAAGGGCTTTTGACTTTCGTGTGGTGTGGTGGGTTGGATACAACCATGTCAAAGGACTCAGGAGGAAATGAGCAGTTTTCCACAGAGACGTTCACGAAGGAAACTCTTCCCTCCAGACCGTTCAGAGAAATCCCCTGAACAGCTTTTTCATACAGCTTTTTCTCTTTTTCCACCCCCACCACTTCCACATCGTAGAGCTTTGCGAGAGCAAACCCCACCGTTCCTACACCACTCCCAAGTTCCAGAACCCTTTTCACACCTTTACCAGGTTTTGCGTACCAGACGAGGAGAGAAGAAGCGTGGGTAGGACGGTGGTGAGGACCCGCATCGACTATTTCCACACACCTGATGATATCAGGATCGAACCTCATAGAGACTCCAAAATTTCCCTCACCATCTTGTTCACAAGTTTTCCGTCTGCTCTTCCCTTCACCTTCGGCATGACAAGTTTCATGACCTTTCCGAGGTCCTTGGGAGAAGTGGCTCCTACTTCCTTTATTGCATCCATAACGATCTCCCTTACCTCTTCTTCCGAGAGCTGCTTTGGAAGGTAAGATTCTATGATTTCCAGTTCTTTTTTCTCCTTTTCAGCAAGATCTACTCTGCCATGCTTTTCGTACTCTTCGATCGCCTCTCTTCTTTTCTTTGCCTCCTTCATAAGAGCTTCCATCACTTCTTCGTCGCTGGCTTCTTTCATCTTCTCCACTTCGAGGTTTTTCAGCGTTGTGAGTATCATGCGAAGTGTGTTCACCTTTGTCATGTCTTTACTTTTCATCGCTTCCTTCAGATCCGCCATCAACTTCTCTTTCAAGGACATGACGAATACCTCCTCTCCAAAAGCCAAGACCCCGCAGAGCGGGGTCTCAGGAAATCACTCCTTTCATTATTCTCGCAAGTTCTACAAAGGATTCCTTCAAACTGGCTCCTCCTACCAGTCCACCATCGATGTCTCTTTGGATAATGAGTCCGAGGAAGTTATCTGGTTTTATGCTGCCACCGTAGAGTATTCTGATCGCCCTGGCCGTTTCATCGTCGTACATCTCAGCAAGAAGTTTCCTTATGAACGCGTGTACCTCCTGGGCTTGCTGTGGTGTCGCTACCTTTCCTGTTCCGATTGCCCACACGGGTTCATAGGCTATGACTACTTTCTGTGCTTCCTCTTTGCTGAGACCATGAAGACCTTCTCTCACCTGTTTTTCCACAACACAGAATGTGAGTCCCTTTTCTCTCTCTTCCAGAGTTTCACCCACACAGAATATCGGCGTCATTCCCTTCCCCAAAACAGCCTTGATCTTTCTGTTTATCAATTCATCATCTTCTTTGAAAATACGCCTTCTTTCGGAGTGTCCCACGATCACGTATTCAACGCCGATCTCTTTCAACATCACCGGTGACACTTCTCCTGTGAACGCTCCCTGGTCTTCGTAGAAAACGTTTTGAGCACCGAGTTTGATATTCCTTCCTGAGAGGATTTCTCCAACCTCAGATAATGCTGTGAAAGGTGGACAGACCACTATTTCGAACTCTTCCACATCGTACAGTTTGTTCAAAAGTAACGACACGAATTTCTTCGCTTCAGATATGGTCTTGTGCATCTTCCAGTTTCCAGCAAGGATCAATCTACGTCCTGTTTTTTTTTATCGGCGATGCTGACTATGCCAGGAAGTTCTTTTCCTTCGAGGAACTCAAGCGATGCTCCTCCACCCGTTGAAACGTGTGAGAATTTGTCTTCGAGTCCGAACTTGTTCACGGCAGCAGCGCTGTCTCCTCCTCCGACGACCGTGGTGGCTCCCTTTTCAGTGAGAGAAGCAATGGCGAGTGCTATCTGCTTTGTTCCCTCGGCGAAGTCGTCGATTTCAAAGACTCCCATAGGACCATTCCAGACCACGGTCTTTGCATCGGAGAGTTTCTGTTTGAAAAGTTCCACCGTCTCAGGTCCTATATCGAGTCCCATCCATCCTTCAGGAATACCATCGTCTATCCTGACAACTTTCTTTTCTACACCCGGCTCGATCTTCTGCGCGATGACGGCATCAACGGGAAGAACGATTTCGACTCCTTTTTCTTTTGCTTTGTCGAGAAGCTCTTTTGCAAGATCAAGTTTGTCTTCCTCGTACTTTGAGGATCCTATCTGTTTTCCAAGGGCCTTCAGGAACGTGAACATCATGGCACCACCAATGAGGATCCTGTCAGCCTTTTCCATGAGGTTCGTGATGACTCCGATCTTGTCGGAAACCTTTGCTCCACCGAGGACTACTACGTAGGGCTTTTCAGGGTTGTACGTCACTTTGGAGAGAAACTTTATCTCTTTTTCCATGAGGAAGCCCGCAACACTGGGTATGAACTGAGCTATTCCAACGTTAGAAGCATGAGCCCTGTGGGCCGTTCCAAAAGCATCGTTCACGTGAATATCCGCAAGACTTGCCCAGAACTTTGCAAGTTCAGGATCGTTCTTGGTCTCTCCGGGATGGAATCTGGTGTTTTCGAGGAGAAGGACTTCGCCTTCCTTCAGCTCCTCTACTGCCTTCTTCACTTCATCGCCGACGACCGCCGGAACGAACTTCACTTCTTTGCCGAGAAGCTCAGAAAGTCTTTTTGCAACAGGCTCAAGGCTGAATTCAGGCAAAAGTTGACCCTTTGGCCTTCCAAGGTGGGAAAGAAGAATCACCTTTGCACCCTGATCGAGTACGTATTTTATCGTTGGGAGAGCTGCCCTTATTCTCGTATCATCCTGAACAACACCATCTTTTACAGGAACATTGAAATCAACTCTCATGATAACCCTTTTTCCTTTCAAATCGACGTCCCTTACGGTCATCTTTTCCATGATTACACCCCCTTGTTCGAGTGTGGAAAGGGCGGGAACACCCGCCCTGAATCACATCTTGAGGAGAAGTTCAAGGGTGTCGACGACTCTGTTGCTGTATCCGTACTCGTTGTCGTACCAGGAAGCAACCTTCACGAGTTTTCCACCGATGACGTTGGTGAGTGTGGCATCGAAGATTCCAGAGAACGTCGTTCCGATGATATCGCTGCTCACGATGGGATCTTCGTTGTATCCGATGATTCCCTTGAGTCTACCTTCGGTAGCTTCTTTCATGACGGCGTTCACTTCTTCGATTGTCGTTTCCTTCTCAACGAGAACTGTGAGATCCGTGATGGATCCATCGGGAGTCGGCACCCTGAGAGCGATTCCGTCAAGCTTACCTTTAACTTCCGGAACTACGAGAGCCACAGCCTTTGCTGCACCGGTGGTGGTGGGAATGATGTTCACCGCAGCAGCCCTGGCCCTTCTCAGATCCTTGTGTGGAAGGTCGAGCACCCTCTGGTCGTTCGTGTAGGAGTGAACGGTTGTGAGCATTCCACTGACGATACCGAATTTTTCTTGGAGAACCTTCACAATAGGTGCGATGGAGTTCGTTGTACAGGACGCACAGGAGATGATCTTGTGTTCAGGCTTCAGCTGGTCTTCGTTACAGCCAATGACGACCGTGATGTCTTCACCCTTTGCAGGGGCTGTGATTATGACCTTCTTTGCACCAGCCTGAAGGTGAAGTTCTGCCTTCTCCCTGTTTCTGAACACACCTGTGGATTCGATGACGAAATCAACTCCAAGATCCTTCCATGGGAGTTTAGAAGGATCTGGTTCTGCAAAGACCTTGATCTCCTTTCCATCGACGATCAAAGAGTTCTCAGTGTACTCAACTTTTCCCGGGAACTTTTTGTGAACGGAGTCGTACTTGAGAAGGTGTGCAAGCGTTTTGGTGTCCGTCAAATCGTTGATGGCCACCACTTCGATGTCAGGGTTCTTTCTTTCGTAGATGATCCTGTAGACCAGCCTTCCTATTCTACCGAAACCGTTAATAGCCACTCTTGCCATGCTCTTTCCCTCCTTCTTACATTAATCCTGGTATTCCAAACTGCTGAGTGATTTTGCTCATTTCTTCCTCTCGACGTTTTTCAATCTTCTCCATGATCTCATTCACGGCGGCTGCAAGGAGATCTTTCAACGTCTCAAGATCTTCCTTCAGATCTTCATCGATCTCTATTTCCTTTACCCTGCGATCACACGTTGCCACGATCCTGATGGCACCACCTCCAACGGAGGCTTCCACTTCCATTTCAGAAAAATTCTCCTCCAGTTCCTGCATCTTCCTCTGCAGTTCCTCCTGCATCTTCACAAAATCCTTCAGGAGTTTTTCCTGCTTTCCCCCACCTAGACTCTTTCCACCGAAACTTTTGATCTTTTTCAAACTATCCCTCCTGTTCGAAGAGTTTCAAGATCTTTTGAGAGACCTTTTCCACCGTCTCTTCTTTTCCCATCAGTCGAAGTTCTACTTCGACCCTCTTTCCCAGCTTCTTTGAGAAGAGATCTTCAAGCTCAGGAAGCTTTTTCTTCATGAGTTCATAGTGCATCGCTTTGGAAGAATCGAACGTCACAACGACCTTTCCATCTTTGAAACTCACCTCGGAAAGGCTGAGCGCGACGAATATGGAAAGGTCCCCCTTTTCTTTCAACTCTTCCATCAACTCTTTGAAACGTTCTTCGAACCCGATATCTTTTCCCTTTTCTTCTCTCGTCGCGCTTTCCTGAGAACTACTTTGAACGTTATCAGCGTTGCTTGCTTTCGTTTTTTCCGGTACCTTTTCACCAGAAATCCTCGTGGATATGTAAGCGGATCCCACTCTACATACAAGCCGTTTTTCCTCAGCGAATTTTATCTCCCGAAGAAGATTGAGAAGCTGCCTCGAAACCTGAACGATCTCGGACGTTGAAGCATTGTAAACCCTTCTTTCTCTTTCCAGATCGTCTATCAGGTCTTCAACGGCTTCCTGAATAAGCACCTCGTAGTCCTTACCGCTGTAGTAAACATCGTCCAGTACGGTGAAGACCTTCTTCACATCACCCGATAAAATGGCGTTTACGTAGTCTCTTACCATCTGAATTGGAATCAACCCAAGAGCCCTGTGAACCGTCTCAATATCGATCCTTCCCTCCGAAAACTTCCAGACCTGCTCCAGCATGGTGAGAGCATCCCTCATTCCACCAGCCGCCCGCTTGGCTATGAACCTCAGTGCTTCATCGTCGATGTCTATTCCCTCGGCTTTAGCTACTTCTTGGAGTCTCTTTTCTATGAGTTCGTCAGGTATATTTCTGAACTCAAAGACCTGACATCTGGAGATTATCGTTGGAGGAACTTTTTCCAGATTGGTGGTTGCAAGAACGAACACAACGTGGGAAGGAGGTTCTTCCAGGGTTTTCAGCAGAGCATTGAAGGCTTCTTTCGTAAGCATATGCACTTCGTCTATTATGTAAACCTTGTACTTTCCCTCCATCGGTCTGTAACCCACGGCATCTCTTATTCTTCTGATCTCGTCTATTCCCCTGTTCGATGCCGCGTCGAGTTCTATGACGTCCATGAACGTTCCCTCATCGATCTCCCTGCATGACCTGCACCTGTTGCACGGTTCAACGCCTTCTCTGTTCTCACAGTTCAGAGACTTTGCTAGAATCCTCGCAAGTGTTGTCTTTCCCGTCCCCCTGGGTCCAGCGAATATGTATCCATGGGCTACACTGTTTTTCTGTATCGCCCCGATTATCGCCTTCTTCACATGATCCTGATTCACCACTTCCGAAAATGTCTTTGGCCTGTACTTTCTGTAGAGAACCTCCATAAAATCACCTCATGCTATAATCGAACTGTATCCAGCACTATTATACCAGAGGGGATTTTAAAAGTGATTGAACAGAGGAGGAAGATCGTGAAAAAAATAACTATACTGGTTCTGGTGCTTGTTCTCATACCAGTCTTTCTGAGCACCACTCCCACCGAGAAGAGCATCTCCTTTCGGGAGATAAACACCATCACTGTGAAAGAATGGTTCAAAGACCTGGTCAGATCGAGAAGGGCGTCCTACAGATTAAAAAGCGACGATGAATTCCTAGAAGACTTGTGGAAAACGATAAACGAAGTGGCACGTGAGACCAACATCGACCCGATTCTCCTTGTGTCGGTCATAGACGTGGAGAGCGATTTCAGAAACGTGATAGGGTTGTACGGTGAACTGGGGATGATGCAGATCAAAAAAGAGACCGCCGAGATGGTGGCAGACATCTACAATCTGGAACCTCCGGAATCTGACTGGACGGAACTCATCTGGAATTATCGACTGAACATAAAGTACGGTGCCCACTATCTGAAGTATCTGTACGACAGGTTCAACGATCTCAGGCTTGCACTCGAGTATTACAACGGTGGAAACAGAAGGAAGACGTACGCAAAAAAGATTCTTGAAACATACGAGCGTTTCAAGAAAGAACTCGGAATTTAAACCTTCGTATAAATCTTCCCGGAAGAGTCCTGAATCACTCGCAGAGTTAAACCTTCCACTTCCAGTTCTTCGAGCTTTTTTCCATCCGGTGTTTTGTAGACAACCTTTCTGCTTCCCTTCAACTCCTCAAGGGGTTCAAAAATGACCCTGGAAAATCTTTTCGCAACGGGGAAGTTGGTCCTTTCATTCAAGATGACTCCACTTACCCCCATCAGAAAGAGTTTTTCCAGTACTTCTTCGATGACCTCCTGGAAAAGGAATTTGTTCTTGTCGAACCTTCCCACGACCGCTATCTCTCCTGTCAGGTCGTAGAGTTTTATTCCCTCGGACTTTTCGTACCTTTCAATGACGTCAACAACTTCTTTGTCCATAACCACTATCTTTCCGATGTAATGAACCACGTCTCCACTCGTCAATCGCCTTACAACGTTCAGCGAAACGGGATACCTCAGGACAATTTTCAAGAAGATCACCTCACAATCATCCAGACGAACTCGTCTATGAACGTCACAAAAGGATTCATCACAAGCGGTATGATCCATAACACGAGCAGTGCTATCATGAAGAGTATCCCATACACTTCGTATTTTATGAGCCATTCCATGTATCTATCTGGAAGCAAAGAGGCAAGAATCCTGCTTCCATCTAAAGGTGGAATAGGAAAAAGCGAAAAGAGAGCGTAGGTGAGGTTGTACTTAGCAGCCTTCACCATGAAAAACCACCAGAAACTTTTCTCGGACATCTTCGAAGCCAGATACCCACAGAGAAAAAACAGCAGAAAACTCGTCAGAGGGCCGAGGATAGATATCTTCAGAAGGTCTTTCTTTTTGTTCTTCAACTTCCAGTAGCGAACCGGAACAGGCCTGGACCATCCGAATTCGAACAAAATGAAAGAAATCGTCCCAACTGGATCAAGATGAACGAAGGGATTCAAAGACAGCCTCCCGGCTTGTTTTGGAGTGGGATCTCCGAGTCTGTAGGCTACGAGTCCCTTAACATATTCTCTTGGCGTTGCAACGATGAGAACAGCAAGAAACCCTGTTAAAATGTTGCTCAGTGTTGGTGCAACCATCCTCATGAACTACCATCTCCTCAGTGTGTCTTTCAGAAATTCCTTCATCTCCACGGCGTCTTTTTTTAACTTCTCTTTCAGGCTCAATCTTTTCTTCAAAACTGTGGATACCTTGAGCGATATTTCAAGGGGATCTCTTTTTGAAAAAAAGAAATCCTCCTTTGTGTACCTTCTGAAAAACCTTCTTGCCTTCTGACAATCAACGATGACGAAGGGAATTTCAAAGCAGGCAGCAACGAGTGCAGGGTGAAACCTTTCGGTGATGACGATCGATGAACTCTTTATCTCCTCGAGCACGTTACCCCCTGTTCTGAGTGGAGGAAGGTATTGGCAGTCTTTCGAGAAAGCACTCAAAAGAACGAAATCCTCTATTCCGTGATCTCTCAAGTTTTTCAAAACAAAGGACACATCCAGAGGTTTTTTCAAAAAGAAAACGGCTTTGTTCTCTTTTCTTTCCTCTGTCTCATTGTTCATGAGATAGAGTATCGAAGGGTCTGTTCCAAGCCACGCGTTTCCCCCGAGTACCCTCACGTACCTGTAGGAGACAGGGTCTCTTGCTATGAAGGTCACATTTTTGTGAGTCACCACCTCGTGAACGAGTCTTTTCGAAACACTTCTTCTCACAGGCCCTATACTGTTTCCAAAGAAAATGAGGGGTTTTTTCATGAGAAGTGACATCCTGGACAGATAGTAATAGTAAAGGATACTTCTAAAACTCGTCACGTCCTGAAACAGTCCCCCTCCACCTGCCATTGAAATCTGCGATCTTCTCAGAAGAGATACCAGTTTTGGGGAAAATCTTCCCACCGATGTTACTCCCATCGATCTCTTCCCATTCGGAAGGGGAGTGTATATGGTCCCAAAATCCAGCTCTTTCAAAAGATCCACACACGCTCTGAACATGATCTCGTCTCCGAAGTTACCAAAGCCATAATATCCCCACAGAAAGGCAGTTGCCAAGGAAAATCACCTCATTCTGTAGAAGAATACTCTTGGAGAATTATACTACACGAGGTGAAAGAATGATAACGAACCTCTCAGACAATGTTTTCATAATAGGTACCGGAACTTCTTCAAACAGTGTTCTTGTGTGTGGAAAAAAAGTGTGCATCCTCATCGACACGACTCTTTTTCCAGAAAAAGCAAGAAAAATCGAAGAGTTCGCACGAGAGATGTTGAAGAAGGAGATCGTCGCCGCTTTCAACACCCATTACCACCCGGATCACACCTTTGGGAACGAAATCTTTGAGAGGATAATCGCCCACTCTTTGACCAGAGAGTCTCTGAGCAAGGTGGATGAAGAATACATGGAAAGAATCGGTGTGAAAGTGTCCATAAAACTTCCATCGGAAACGTTCAGCGACAGAAAGCTTTACAGATTTGGAGACATCACCGTGGAGGCTGTTCACCTGGGGGGCCATACACCGGATTCTTCCATTTTCATTTTGAAAAACGAAAAGATCGTCGTGTGCGGAGACCTGCTCACCACGGGAATCCATGCCGAGATAGTGCCAGACAGTGATCTGTCGACGTGGATATCGGCACTGGAAGAGATAGAAAAAACAGGTGCCCATTACTGTGTTCCAGGACACGGAAGGGTGGGAACGCTTCAGGATGTGAAAGAGATGAAAGACTACATCGCAAAAATTCTCCGTCTCAAGAAAGGTAGTATTCCCCATTCGGAATTGCTGAGAGATCCAAACTTTCTCTCACGCGAACATCCAGAACTTCTGGAATGGGGAATTGAAAACATCATTCGTTGAGAAGTTCCAGCCTTTCCTTTGGACTCACGATCTCTGTTACCCTCACACCGAAGTTCTCATCTATCACAACGACCTCTCCACGGGCTATGAGTTTCCCGTTGACGAAGATGTCCACCGGCTCACCGGTGAGTTTGTCGAGTTCTATGATGGAGCCTGGTATCATCTCAAGAACACGTTTCAGTGTCATCTTTGTCCTTCCAAGTTCCACTGTCACCTTTAGAGGAATGTCAAGCAGCATCTCGAGCTTGTCCTGAGGAATCTCTACCTTAGCCGCTCCAGATGGTTTCAACTCCGAAAACTCCACCGGTTCGACCTTTACCTTCTTTTCATCTTTCTTTTCTTCTTTCTTTTCTTCAGTTTCTTCTTTATGCGCTTTGGCGAAGTACTCGTACATTTTCTTGACAAGGTCTGCTCCGATCACCTGGTAGAATTTGGATTTCGGAAGCCCTTCTATCTCGATCTCGAATTCCACAATGGCAACATCCTTTTCTGGATCGTCCACAACCGGTGGAAATTTCGTGTTGGGATCGTCGAAGTTCAGAATTTCAACCTTTGGAGGAGAGATGTTCACGGTTATCCCCAGAAGTTCCGAAAGAGAAGTTGCGGCACTTCCCATCATCTGATTCATGGCCTCTCCTATGGCGCTGAGTTTGATCTCATCGAGTTCCTCACTTTCCACCTCGCCACTTCCACCCATCATGAGATCAGCAATTGCAGCGACCAGACTTTTTTCCAGGACGAGAACGTTCAGCCCTTTCAATCCCTCGGTGTACTCTACACTCACAACCACTTTTTCGCCCTTGAAATCGCTTTTCACGTTCTTCATTTTTTCTTCACGAACCGTTGGAACGGTGATGTTGACGTTCCTTCCCAGAATCATAGAGAGCGTCGTTGCGGCACTTCCCATAGCGATGTTTCCAATTTCACCGATCATGTCCTTTTCTTCTGGTGTGAGAACACCTTCTGCTTCTCCACCGAGCAGCTTATCTATTTCCTCCTGAGAGAGAAATTCGTTCTCCGTCATTCTTCTTCACCTCCATTGGTGTACTCACCGGTGATCTTCACAGCGTACTTTCCCTTGAACTTTCCCGGAATTCCCCTGAACTTTGGCCTTCCTTCTACATCAACCCTTATCTCGTCTTTGTAATGGGTGTTGAGCCTTATCACATCGCCTTCCTGAAGATTCAGCACTTCCCTCAGAGTTAGATGGGCTTCCCCAATCACAGCCTGCACCGTCAGTGGAACGCTCTGAGAAACCACTTTGAGTTCCTCAACCCTTTCTTCGATCCTTTCTGGCTTTCTGCCCATCATCCAGAACCTGTTGGAAAGTTTTTCAAGGAAAGGTTCCAGAAGAGAGAAGGGCCAGCACACGTTGATGAAACTCGTGAACTCTCCCCAGGAAACAGAGGCGGTCACAAGAAGCACTATTTCGTTTGGAGGAACGATCTGAACAAACTGTGGGTTGGTTTCGATGTTTTCTATCGAAGGGATGAAATACTGAAAATCGCTCCACGCCTGAGCAAGAAGCGTGAGAATGTTCGTCACTTCTCTTCTCATTATGGAGGTTTCGATGTCAGTAGGGGTTCTGTTTGGAGGATTGTTCCCGGGACCTCCCATGATGATATCCAGTATGGTGTAGAAGAGATCGAGCCTCATCTCGAATATGGCACTGCCCTCGAACACGTCTCCTGTGAAGATGACGATGAAGGAGGGAATCATCACAGACCTTATGAACTCTTCATAGGTGAGCTGGTCGATGCTGATCTCTACGTCAACGAATGTTCTCAGCCTTCCAGAAAGGTACGTCGAAAGCGCTCTTCCAAAGTTCTCATGTATCATCTGGAACGTTCGAAGCTGCTCTTTAGAAAACTTGCTCGGCCTTTTGAAATCGTAAGGCTTGACCTTCTTCTCCTCTTCTTCTTTCAGAAGGTCTTCTTCTTTCAGTTCTCCTTTCATCAACGCTTCAATCAACTGGTTTATCTCTTCCTGACTGAGAACATCCGACATGTTCCCACCTCACTCGGTGGTCGCAAAGGCCTTTATATAAAGATAAACGTTCAAAACGCCGTATTTCTCTCTATCACCAACAAAACCAGTGATGGTGTTGACAGACTCTCTTATCTGTCTTTTCAGAAGTTCAAGCCCCGGAACTGTGCTCAGCTCGCTCTTTTCTTTGCTCAGAAATATCATCATGAGGGCATCCATGATTTCGTCTTCTTTCTCCGCAATGGCAGCTCTGCAAGCGTCACTACCAACGGTAAAGGAAAGAGAGTCTATTACAACAACATCCCTTCCACCTTTCAAGAGAAACGTCTTGTTCTCACCCGGCTGGATGAGAACTGCCTTTATCTCAACAGGAGTCGAAGGTGTGTTCTCACCCTGCCCGCCTTGATTCGTCCCAAGAAACATAGGGAGTAAAAAGTACACAGCGAGCGATACGATGAGCGGTATCACGATACTCATGATCAACGGCGAAATTCCCCGGCGTCTTGGTTCTTCTCTTCTTTCTTCTTCTGCCATCTTCTCACCTCACACCCTCTCTCTTTTTATGAGGATGTCTATTCTTCTGAACTCTCTTCTCAATCTCTCCAGTTCTTGTTGGTATCTTTCCTCCAGTTCTTTCATCTTCGCTTCCCACTCAGAGCGGGTGATCTCACCGTTTCTGAGTCTTTCGTTGAGCAAGGCTTTTTCCGCGTTTATTTCGTTTTCAAGGTCTCTCATTTTTTTCTTTATCTCTCTGTCTCCAAGACCTATCGGATAGAACCTGTCAGGGTTGTAAAAAAAGTCTATGTTGAAGCGTCCAAGTTTAATATCGGCAGCCCTTTCGATCATTCTCTTTTCCTTAAGCTCCGTCAGAAAAAAGTTCACCACACTTGCTGCCCTTGCACTCGAAAGATGCCAGTTGGAAACGTAAATGGAGTTTGGAAGAACGGGTCTATCGTCTGTGTAGCCAAAAATCTCCAGTACGTTCGTGGTGTGTTCTATGACGATCTGTCCTACCTTGGCCAAAAGCTCTTTCGCTTCAGCTGTGAGTCTTGCGCTTCCTGTCTCGAAAAAAACCATGTCTTTCAGAACTATGAGAGTTCCCTCGTCTCTTTCTTCAACAGTGATCTTCCCTTTATACTCTTCGGACAATCTCATGAGTTCTTGATAGATACCTCTTTTCGAGGTGATCAAAGGTTCTTCGTTTATGCTTCTTCCCCCCATCAACACACTCGGTGGTTGCCCACTTAAAGCGATTCTGAGTCCCACCGCCACCTGTTGAAACTTACCGGGGCTGATGGTGGACATTGAAATCAGGGCCACAAAGAATGTGAGAAGGAGCGTCACCATATCTGAATAAGTGGTCATCCACTGTGGCGATCCCTTTTGCTCTTCCTTCTTCTTTGCCATCACGCAGCAGCCTCCTGAGAGGCAGCCTCGTAGGCTCTTTTCTCTTTCTCAGGCAAGAAGGATTTTAACTTCTCTTCCAATATCCTCGGGTTCTCTCCCGCCTGAATCGAAAGAACCGCCTCCAGTATCATCCTCTTTTCCATGACAAGAATGTCTCTTCTTTTTTTGATCTTCTCCGCCATGGGAAGAAACACACCGTTTGCCAGAACGGCACCGTAGAGTGTCGTTATGAGAGCCACAGCCATAGAAGGCCCCAGCGTTTCCGGGTTGTTCAAAGACTTCAACATCTGAATGAGCCCTATCAACGTTCCTATCATACCGAACGCCGGAGCGTAGGCACCCGCTGACTCCAGGACAGCCCTTTCTCCATCGAGTTCTTCCTCAAAGAGTTCAAGCTCTGTTTCCATCATGTTTTTCAAAAGATCAGGATCCGTTCCATCGACCACAAGTTGCAACGCTTTCTTCATGAATGGATCCTCGATACTTTCAAGGTTTTCCTCCAGAGAGAGAAGTCCTTCCCTTCGTGCCTTCTCCGAGAAGGAAACCATCGTCTGTATGAGCGAGGTGTGATCTATCTTTGGTTCTTTCAACGTAGAGAGCATGATGTTCACGATCTTAAAAGCTTTGTCTCTGGGATGAGCCACCATCGTGGCTGCTATGGAACCAACGACGGTTATGAAGAGTGAAGGTATGTTTATGAAAGCTGCAAAATCTCCTCCACCTGTTGCAATTCCTATGAAAAGAGCCGCTATCACAAGAACCAACCCTATCAGGGTTGCAAGATCCATGAGATCACCTGCCCTGATCTTTCCACCAATTGAAGATCTTTCTCTTGTATTCTATCACCCTCTGAACAACCTCTTCCACGGATTCTTTCACGATGTACTTTCTACCGTTCACAAGGGTGATCGTTGTGTCAGGCAGTGCTTCAACGGTTTCTATAAGATCAGCGTTCAGAACAAACCATTTACCGTCGATCTTTGTGAGTTTGATCATTTCTCATCATCTCTTGATGTTCACAAGTTCGTTCAAGATCTGATCTGCCGTGGTAATGACACGTGCGTTTGCCTGGAATCCTCTCTGTGCAACTATCATTTTGGTGAACTCTTCTGCAAGGTCCACGTTTGACATCTCGAGAGCTCCGGGAATCAAGGTTCCTCTTCCACCGCTTCCGGGTGCTCCTATTTTAGGAACACCACTGTTAGAAGACACAGCGTACAGAGAATTTCCAACTTCCATCAAACCTGCAGGATTGTTGAACACCGCAAGGGCGATCTGTCCAAGAACGTCTGTGAGTCCGTTACTGAATGTTCCGATGATCTCGCCTTGCTCGTTTATAGCAAATGACTCAAGAACTCCCATGGGGTTTCCGTCCTGCCACGGGATGTTCACGGTGCTGTCACCGGAGAACTGAGTGATCCCGGAAAGGTCCGCTGTTATTGTAACCACACCGTCACCACTCTGACCCGTGTCGAACTGGATCGTTCGAAGTTCATCGCTGCTGAGTTCGTAGGAAGAAGAGCTGGAATCGTAGTAGAGACCCCTGTACTGAACAGGTCTTCCAGATTCGTCAAATTCTACAAGACCTGCGATATAACTATCGCTTCCCACACCAGTGCTTCCATTCTCGTCAACAAGAGATACAGGTTCTCCGCTTGCCGTGTACGCTCTCCAAATCCATGCATTCTTGAAAGACTCAGATCCTATGCTTGTGTTTCCAAGCCTGACGAACTCGTAGTAGACGGTGTACGCGTTTCCAAGAGAATCGTAAACCTGAACGGCGGTGGTGTACCTCGGAGAAGTGTAATCAACCTGAACGAAGTTCGTTGGATTGTCCGCCTCGTAGAACCTGGGTTCACCAGAAGTAGGGATGACAAGTTCAGCACCGTTTTCTACCGGAAGAGAGGTGATTGTAGAGGTAATAGGTGTCGGTGGAAAAAGTATCACCGTGTAATCGTTCCCGGAAGTTATATCGGGATCGGAAATTGTAAAGCTACCACCCGAAACGTTTACCGTACCGTTGTAAATGATGTTTCCTGAAGAGTCTAAAACTATTCCCTGATAGGTGCCATCCGAAAGTGATGTGCTTCCTGTTATGCTTCCGTCGGTAGAAGCTGTTATAACTTGGGATTCAGCGTATATTCCAGCCTCTTCTACTCTTCCAAATTCGTTGAACACCATGTAACCACTCACGTCTGCAGTTCCATCGTTGTTGATGTCAATTCTCATCGTGTATCTCTGGGAGGAGCTGAAGGGATCTGCTCCAAGGTCGCCAGCTGTCTTTTCAAACCACACTCTAACGTCATGATCAACACCACTGTCATCTGTCAAGGTTATGGTGAAAGAATCTGGTCCCACATTGGAATTTAAATTCCCTTCAAATCTCACGTTCGATGTTTTCTTTGCAGGCATCGTCATTCCAGCACTGATAACAAGATCTCCAATTGGCCTGTTGGTATCTATGTATCTTTCACCTGTTTCAGGATCCTGAACGGCCGTCCACCCCTGAACCTTGTAGCCGGTAGAGGTCTGAATCAGATTTCCATTGCTGTCCAGTGTGAACGCCCCCGCTCTTGTGTAATAGTAGGCGTTGCCATCGGATACGATGAAGAAACCATCGCCCTGTATGGCAAGATCTGTCTTCACACCCGTGTTCTGGAAAGATCCCTGGGTCATGATTTTGTCGATACTTGCTACCTGAGATCCAAGACCGATCTGCATGGGATTGGTTCCACCCACACTTTCCTGTGGGGCTCTACCCGCCTTGATCGTTTGGGCAAGCATCGTCTCGAAGTTCACTCTCGATGCTTTGAAACCCACCGTGTTCACATTGGAGATGTTGTTTCCCACAACGTCCATTGCAACCTGGAAGTTCTTGAGTCCTGTGATACCGCTGTAGAGAGATCTCATCATCACACATCACCCTCCTGGGAGATCTCCAGAATGGAATCAACAGGATAGAGAGATCCGTTCACCAGGACAAACCCCTCACCGCTTTTTATCTGAACAGCCTCGACCACACCGCCTTCCATCCCTCCTATTTCCTCCAACCCACTCGAGGTAACTTTGTACACATGGTAGGTGTAAGTTCCATCTTTCACACTGACACCGTTATCGTCTCTGCCGTCCCACTGCCATCCATGAACGCCTGCTTCAACGCTTCCCAGGTCTTCTGTTCTCACCAGGTTGCCGTTTTCATCCAGGATCTGAATCACAACGTGTGCATCCTCGTCGAGGTTAAAAATGATACTATCTGCCTCACCGTCTTTTAAGTTCACCGTGTTGTTTTTCACCACGACGTATTTTCCTATCAGAGACGCAAGTTGAGCAGGGTTCACACTCGTCTGTATCTCAACAAAGTCTTTCACAGCGCTCGTAAGGTTTGTGATCTGCTCCAGGCTGGTCAGTTGTGACAGTTGTGAAATCATATCCTTCGTCTCCATTGGTTCCAGTGGATCTTGCATTTCCAGTTCTTGAAGGAGAAGTCTGAGGAAAGCATCTTTATCGAGTGTTTTGCTGGCAGTGGAATCTGTCCTCACACCCTGAAGTGTCGAGTAATAGATGTTTCCAAGATCGTATATCATGTCTTCACCCCCTCAATGAACTCCTCAAAAGAAACCCTTTCGTCACTGTGCCTTCTTTCATTTTTTTGCTCTCTGCGGCCATCCTTCGCACTCCCTTCGTTGTTTTCCTGGTAAAGATAGTCATCTTCTTCTCTTTCAACGTAGACCTGTGCGTTCAGGCCTTTTTCGTTGAACCGATCCACCAGTTTTGGTATCTCGTGCTCAAGAATGTGCTTTGCTTCTTCTGTTTGCACCTTGAACACGATTTTCAGTTCGTTGTTTTCCTTTGTGATGGTGATCTCCAGTTTTCCAAGTTTTGGGGGTTCCAGGTCTATCGTTGCTCTTTCCTGCTTTTGAACGTACATCTTTTCCACTATCCTCGGTACACTCTGAAGATCCGTCCTTTTTACTTCTCTCAACGGATAAGCGCTTTTTGCCCTTTCACGGGTGATCATCTCCTGGACTCTTCCATCTGTTAATTCTCTAAAACTCATCAGTTTTCCTTTTTCTTCGTATTTCAAAGATATCTCCTTCAGATCTCTTTTCAGTTCGTTTCCTGGGCTGTCTTTTTCCTTCGATGTTTCACCACCCGACGGCTCCTTTACTATCTCGCTTTTTCCCTGAATTGAAGGCCTTCTGAACTCGCCGTGTTCAACGGAAGGCTGTTTTTCATTGCTTCTGGTTTTTATCTCAAGCGTGCTGATATCTTTCCCAGTTTCCATCAAACTGGTGATGATCTTTTCTTCCTTCACGTTTGTCACTCCTGCTTCCGGTGACTTCTGTTTCAAAATGTCATCTTGCTGGGGTGTTTCCTGAACCGCACTTTCTTTCTGATCTACAGGAATTTTCCCTGAGATCGTTCCTGCGATGGGCTCAACGGTTGCCTTTTCCTTTACAGGTATGAACGCTCTTTCAAAAACAGGGTGGGGGTTTTCTTTCACGCCGATTTCCACACCCTCAGGAGAGGTCTTCAAAATATGTTCTGTGCTCTGTACGGTTTTGTTCTGAAGCATTTTACTGTTTGGCAGGCTCTCGTTTGAAACGTGTGAGAAATCTTCTTCTGTTTCCTCTTTTTCGGAAATCATCTTTACTGATACAGCTTTTCCGATTGAATCATTTCGTGAAGTGCTCGCGTCAGAAACGCGTTTGAAATTTACTGATCCCTGAGTCAGAACATTATGTTCTCTTTTTCCCACCATACCTTCACTATCTGTTGTTCTAATTTCTTTGATCTCTTTTGCTACCGAGATATTCTTCTGACCAAGATCGTTTTTGAGAGGAAGATGAGAAACCCTTTTTTCTGATAACAGAACATCTTCAGGTTCAACTTCGCCAAAAGGAGCATTCCCTTTGGATCTCACGTTTTCTTTCATCGAAACAGAATCGGCAGGGATTTTCGTATCGAAAAGGCTTTTAATGTCATCAGGGATCTTCTTTGGAGATTCAGACACATGTACCGTCCCATCCTCGTTAACTCTCATGTTGCTGACCATTGTTTTTTTCAGAGAAGCAGATACATGAGTTCCATCATCGAAAAGAGGAATTCCATCCTCTGGATAACTTGTGAGATCGCGCTTGGTTTTTGAGATCTTTTTCGCATCTTCAGGAATTTCCGCGTCTGTGAAAGACGTATCTGGTTTGTCCTTTTCAGGCGCTTTCACCTTGTAATTGCGATCGGTGTGGTCGAAAAGAACAGAGTAACGAGAAAGCAGAGCGGTTGTTTCTTCTCCCTTTTGTTTCTTCTTCCCTTCTTTAGTAAAAACGAAAGGTTTTGATTGAACTTCTTTTTTCTCAGCAAGTACCTTCTTCTCGTCAAGAAGAACCGATAGAAATTCCTCTTTCTTTTCCTTTTGAAGTGTTCTCATCAGGTTGAGTAGACTCTCTTTCAGAAGCACTATCCTCACTCTTTCTCCTCCAGAAGTTCCATCGCGTTCTGTACGATGTACTGAACCAAGGCGGAAGCACGTTCCCTGTCCATCATGGAAAGGATGATCCTCAAAGTTTCGGGATCCACGTTTTCTTTCTTCAAAAACTCAACGGCCACATCAGGCGAGACGTTGTTCAGAGCATCCGCCACAACCTTCAGGTACGTCTCCCTTGAGAACAACTGCGTCTCCTTCTTCGTCATCTCCTCCATCGAACTCTTTGCCTGTTCCATGAGAGATTCCAGTCTTTCTATGGTGCTCTCCACTCCCACCATCATTTCCATAACCCTGGCAGCTTTCTGAGGATTCACACCCGAGAGGGCCTCCAGAAACTCACCAGCGTAGGTGGGATCTGACCTCTTGAATATCACTGCGAGTGTTTTGTCATCCACGTTGTTCAGAGTGTTTGCGAGGTTCCTTGGATCTGCGTTCAAAAGCACGTTTATGAGATCATCAACCTGCTTTTTGTAGGACTCCAGTCTGTTCTTTTCTTCGATCAACTGACTCTTCAGGGATTGAACTTCCTCGAGCGTTCTGTCGACGACTGTTTTCTGAGTCTCCAACACCTTCATCTTTTCTTCTATTTCCCTTTCTTTTCTGGTGAGTTCCTCTATCTTCTGCGTGTAGATCTCTATGTACCGCTGATAGATCCTGGAGTAGTACTCGGCAGGGTTTTCTGCCCTGAGCGGCTGGTAAGTAATTCTGTCTTTCAGGAAAGGCACCTTGGAGGCAAGAAACGCTATATAGCTCCTCCAGTCTTCGAAGGGAGACATCCTCCCACCGTACATCCTGTTGATCTCAAAAGAGATGTAGCCGTACATAAAGAGAATTATGAGAACAAGAAGTGTTACAAGAAAGGCCACGAAGAAACCTTTTCTTCTTCTAGGCAAAGTGCATCTACCTCCCTCGATTCCATACTTCTATGGAAACTCGCCGTTTTCCTATGAGATGATAAAATAGACTGGGGGGCATGAATGTGGAGAAAATTCCTGTCATAAAAAGAAGCGGAGAAGTCGTTTACATCGATCAAAGCTCACTGAAGATCTTTTCGAGGAATTTTTCGACTTCTCAGAGAGTAGAAAAATCTTTTTATCTTGATAGTTTCAAAATAGAGTCTCGCGGAAAGAAGTACCGTGTGGAAATCGTGCTGAAGAGTTCCGATGGAGAGAAGATCTCAGGAAGGAGCGAGGGAGCGGGAACGAAGAGTAACCTTCCAAGACTTCTCGGAGAGGCAGTGATAGACGCCTTCAACATCGAAGAAGACATCTCAATAGACGACATAAAAACCGTTTCTCTTGCTGGAAAAGAGTTCGTCTTTGTACACGTCACCTTCTTCAAAGATGGTAAAGAAAGATGGAAGATAGGAATTTCCCTTCTGGAAAAAGATTTTTTGAGTTCAGTGATCTCTTCCGTGATAGATGCTCTGTCAGATATAGTACAATAGTAGGTAAGAACGTATCGAGTGGGGGGTATTTCGATGAGTGCAAAGACTCTGGAAGATGTCATATCGAAGATTTCCGGTGTCATCTCTGTGAAGGTGATAGAAGAAGACGGCCAGCCAAGGGAGATCCACGTCATAGCGGATCCTTCCAGAAATCCAAAGCAGATAGTTCGGGACATTGAAACCGTGGCACTCGCATCCCTTGGAATGAAACTGGACAGAAGGATCATCAGTGTGGCCCAGCTCAGTCAGGGAAGGTTCTCTCCTTCTCAGTCCTACGAAATCTCTTCCATCGAGGTAAAAAGCCTTGACAGAAAAAAGCAGGTGAGGGTTACGATAAACAACCTCTTCGAAGACGAAGAACTGGTCGGTGAATCCGTTGGAGCGGGAACTTCAACGAATCTTCCAAGACTCGTTGGAGAAGCGGTCATAGAGGCTTTCAACGTCGACTCACCTGTTTCGGTGGACGACGTTCAAAGGGTCTTCCTTGCCGGAAAGGAGTTCGTCCTGGTTCATCTCACCGTTCAGGACGACGAAAAGGAGAGGACAGAAGTGGGTGTTGCCCCACTTGAGGGAGACTTTCTGAAGGCCGTTGCAAAGGCCACACTCAGGGTGGTGAAGGACCTCACCTAGATGAACATTTCCACCGTCTTGACAACCTCTTCTATCTCTTCATCGCTGAGTTCTGGAAACATGGGAAGGGCAAGACTTCTCTTCGAAAGTGATTCTGCCACAGGGAAATCTCCCTCTTTGTAACCCAGGTCACTGAAACACCTTTGAAGGTGAAGAGGAAGCGGATAATAAATGGCCGTCTGGATTCCTCTTTCCGAGAGACCTTTCCTCACCCTGTCTCTTGTTTCTTCGTTTTCGAGCAGAACGACGTACTGGTGGAACACGTGGTATCTGAAACCTTTCTCCTCCACTCCGGGATAGATCACAGGAAGACCTCTTTCCTCAAACAGTCTCTGGTAAGTTTTCGCCACTCTCAGCCTTTCCTCTGTCCACTTTTCAAGATACCTGAACTTCACTCTCAGGATCGCAGCGTGTATCTCATCGAGCCTTGAGTTGTACCCCACCTTCTCGTGGAAGTACTTTTTCCTTGCACCGTGCACCCTCAACATTCTGCACTCTTCTGCGATCCGATCATTGTCTGTCACGATCATTCCACCATCACCGTAGGTTCCAAGGTTCTTTGTGGGAAAAAAGGAAAAGATCGCAGCATCGCCAACAGAACCACTCTTTCTTATCTCACCGTTTTCAAACCTCCATTCTGATCCAAAGGACTGGGCACAATCCTCGAGGACCATCACGCCGTATTTTTCTTTCAAAAAACTCAGCGCCTCAAGATCCATCGTTCTTCCAAAAAGATGTACCGGTATAACTGCTTTCACTTTCTCTTTTCTCAACACGTGTTCAAGGTGATTCAGATCCATGTTGAACGTGCTCTCTTCCACATCGACAAAGATCACTCTGGCTCCGAGCCTGTAGGGGGCGCTCGCTGTGGCAAAGAACGTGTAAGGCGTTGTGACAACCACATCTCCCGTTCCAACTCCCATGGCTTGAAGTGCAATGAGAAGAGCGTCGCTTCCGCTTGCAACACCTATTCCGTGCTTCACTCCAACGAAATCCGCCACTTCTTCCTCGAGCCTTCTCACGTTCTCCCCCAGTATCACCCTGCCCGAGGAAATCGTCCTGTCTATCGCATCCAGAACCTCTCCCCTTATTCTCATGTACTGCCTTGTGAGATCAAAGAGTGGTATCATTCTCTCACCCCTTGAAAAGCCTTACGGCGTTCTCTGTTGTTCTTTCCTCTACAACCGTGAAAGATGTGTTCAGTACGTTTGCGATCGTCTCTACAACGTATTTCAGATACTTTGGCTCGTTTCTTTTTCCTCTGTACGGCTGAGGTGGGAGGAAGGGGCAGTCCGTCTCCAGAACGATGTGTTCAAGACCCACCTTCCTCACAACCTCCCTCAAAGACTCGTTCTTCGGATACGTCACAGGCCCTCCTACTCCAAGGAGAAACCCAAGATCGATGAACCTTTTTGCCCACTCGTAGTTCGAAGAAAAAGCGTGGATCACCCCTCTTTTTTCTGGAAGTTTTTCACCTGAGAGTATCCTGTAGGCCTCCTCGTATGCTTCTCTCACATGAACGATGAGAGGAAGATCGAACAATCGTGCAAGCTCTATCTGTTCGATGAAGACCCTCCTTTGGTCCTCAGAAGTAGAGATGTTCCTGAAAAAGTCAAGACCCGTCTCACCGATGGCAACGACCTTCTCCTCTTTAGCAAGAACTTCGAGTTCCTTTACAAAGTTTTCCTGTACATTCTTCGCCTCGTGTGGATGAACTCCTACCGAACAGACGATTCTGTCGCTGAGTTTTGCAACTTCAAGGCTTCTTCTTGAGTCTTCCAGATCCACTCCCACGTTCACAACAAAATCGATTCCATCCTCTTCGAATCTCGAAATGATGCTTTCTCTGTCGTCGTTGAATTGATGGAAATGAAGATGCGTGTGCGTATCCACCATTGAAATCACCCTCCCCACGTGTTAATATACTACCAAGGGTTTTCGTGACAAAGTGAACACCTTCACCTTTTTGTGATGTAGATGTTTCTTTGTTCTTAACAATTAGGTTGGTATAATTTGTATGAACAAACGAATCTGGAGGTGGTGGACATGGCATCGGGATGCAGCTGTTCAGGAAAGTGGGTGAGTTCTTCAGGGACTTTGTAAACGTTTTCAGGCACATCTCAGAGGATCTTGAGATGTACCTCAAGCTCGATCCCGCCGCAGAAAGTAAACTCCAAGTGTTCTTCTTCTACGCTTCCTTCCAGGGTCTCATGTGGTACAGATTCGCCCATTTCTTTTACAAATGGAAACTGAAGGTCCTCGCCTACATCATCTACTACTTTATCCGTGTTCTGTTCGCCATGGACATCCATCCGGCTGCCCAGATCGCACCAGGTGTGGTGATAGACCACGGAATCGGAGTGGTCATAGGAAGCACCGCAACGGTGGGAAGAGGAACCCTCATCTACCACGGAGTGACCTTGGGAACGAAAAAACCTTGCGCTGGAAAGAGACATCCTGACATCGGTGAGAACGTAATGATAGGAACGGGAGCGAAGATCCTCGGCCCGATAAAGGTGGGAAACAACGCGGTTATCGGCGCAAACGCCGTCGTTCTAGAAGATGTCCCCGACGGAGCGGTTGTCGTAGGTGTACCGGCGAAAATCGTCAAATGGAGGAGGGATCTCTGCGATGATGGAAAGACTGATAGGAAACACTCCTATAGTGAGACTGGATTCGGTGGACTCGAGGATATTCTTGAAACTGGAGAAAAACAATCCAGGAGGTAGTGTCAAAGATAGACCGGCTCTCTTCATGATCCTCGATGCAGAAAGAAGAGGTCTTCTCAAAAACGGAATAGTGGAGCCAACGAGTGGAAACATGGGAATCGCCATAGCGATGATCGGTGCAAAAAGAGGACATCGTGTGATCCTCACGATGCCAGAGACGATGAGTCTGGAAAGAAGAAAGGTCCTGAAGATGCTCGGAGCAGAACTCGTTCTCACCCCGGGAGACCTTGGAATGAAGGGGGCCATAGAGAAGGCAAAAGAGATCGCACAGGAGACGGGGGCACACATGCTTCAGCAGTTTGAAAACCCCTACAACGTCTACTCCCACCAGCTCACAACCGGACCTGAGATCTTGAGACAGATGGACTATCAGATAGATGCCTTCGTTGCGGGGGTGGGAACAGGTGGTACGATCAGTGGCGTTGGAAGGGTCCTGAAGACTTTCTTCGGAGACAGGGTGAAGATTGTGGCGGTGGAGCCAGCAAAATCTCCTGTTCTCTCGGGTGGTCAGCCCGGAAAACACGCCATACAGGGTATAGGAGCAGGATTCATCCCGAAGATCCTTGACAGATCTGTGATAGATGAAGTGATCACCGTCGAAGACGAAGAAGCCTTTGAGATGGCAAAGTACCTTGCGAAAAAGGAAGGCCTTCTTGTTGGAATTTCTTCTGGTGCGAACGTTGCCGCTGCTTTGAAGGTAGCAAAAAGACTTGGAAAGGACGCCAGGGTTGTGACCGTTGCACCCGACCACGCAGAAAGGTATCTGAGCATCCTGTGAAGGGAACGTACATTCTGCTTCTAAAACTCGAAAAAAGTGTTTCTTTGAAACATGGAAAGAAAACATCACACCTGAAACCGGGCTACTACACCTACGTTGGATCTGCAATGGGGGGATTCTCAAAGAGGATCCCCCGTTATTTCTTAGGACCTCAGAAAAAACACTGGCACATAGACTACCTCCTTGATCATGCAAAGATCGCAGGACTTATCATGTTCCATGGAAAAAGACTGGAGGAAAAGATAGCGGGTGTGTTATCATCTTATTTTGAAGGAATAGAAGGTTTCGGTGCCAGTGATCTTGGGGTGAAGAGTTGTCTCTTTTGTGTTGATCCCTTCGAACTTTTTTCTCTTCTGGGGGGATTCCGTGAGAATAGAGATACTCGACGGCCACAGAAACATCGGGGGAAACAAGATCAGGGTGGTTGACTCTGAAAACGATGCGTTCCTTCTTGATTTCGGTCTCAACTTCTCCAGATGGGGGGAGTTCTTTGAAGAATTTCTGAACCCAAGAACGGGAAGGATCCTCCAGGACCTCTTGAAACTCAACATGGTCCCCCGCCTGAACATCTACAGAGAAGACCTCTTCGACGGAAGGTTCGAAGATCCGGTGAACCACTCCTTTCTCTTTTTGAGCCACGCCCATGCAGACCACACCGGAATGGTCGGCCTCATAGATGAGAAGATCCCACTCCTCATGTCGAAGGAAACGTTCGCCGTGATGAGTGCCAGCGTGAACACGAGCAACCAAAGTGTCCTGACACAACTCTCCGGAAAAAAGAGAAAAAAGGCATCGGAGAAAGACGTGGAAAACGGTATCAGGCCGGACCTCACGGTGAGTGTAAAATCGAAGAACGCAGAAGAACTTACAAGGTATATCTCTTTTCCGGAAAAAACCGAACTCGATGGTTACAGAACGGTTGAAATGAGCGCTCTCTGGAAGGATGATCTCTTCGTCGAGCCCGTCTATCACTCCGTGATCGGTGCAGCCGGTCTTGTGGTGAAGGTGGATGGATTCTGGCTTGCCTACACCGGTGATTTCAGAACGGGTCCTGAGACGCCGGAAGAAGAAAAATACTGGCTCGACACACTCGGGGAGAAAAGACTCTCACTTTCTCTAAGAACGTCTCGTTTCTTCGAAAGATTGAAAGACAAACGCCCCCTTGTTCTCATCGTGGAAGGAACAAGGCTGGCAAGAGAAGAGAACGTGGAGAACACAGAAAAAGACGTGTTTGACAACGCCATGAAAGTGTTCAAAGAAACAAAAAAGCTTATCCTCGTTGACTTTCCGATCAGACACCTCGAAAGACTCTTCACCTTCCTGAAAGTCTGCTTGGAAAACAACAGAAAACTCGTTCTCATGCCAAAAGACTACGCCTACCTCATCGAGATGGAACGCGTGGAGCCACTCTGGAAACTTTCTGAAGAGGAGAAAAGCCACATCAGGGTGTACCACCCCGGAAAACTGACCTACATAAACCTGGAAAAAGAGGCACTCATCAGGGCAAAAAGCGAGGGTATCCTCATACCTCCCGATGAGATAAACCACTCTCCTGATGAATACGCCCTCGTTTCCGGCTACTGGGATTTTCCACACATCCTAGATCTAGACGAAAAAGTACTGAACGGTGCCGTCTACATCCATTCCACCAGCGAGGCCTACACGGAAGAGCAGGAAATCGATGCAAGGCGTTTCATGAACTGGCTCAGGTACTTCAACATAAAACCGTTCGGTCTGAAGGAGCGCAACGGGAGTGTGATCTTCACAAAAGAATTCCACGCCTCAGGCCACGTTTCACCGAAAAGTCTGGAGGCGATCTTGAACGATCTGAAACCAGACTACATCGTACCCGTTCACACACTGAACCCGAACTGGTTCGTTGAACGCTGGAAAGAGAGAGTCCTACTGGATGATGTGATTGTGCTATAATTTGTTTTGACACTTCTAAAGGGAGGTGGAAAAGTGGCAAGCAGAGAGGAGATCCTTTCGAAAGTGAAGAGCATAATCTCAGAGAAACTGGGAGTGGACGAAGCACAGGTCACAGAAGAGGCAAAACTCATAGACGATCTTGGAGCGGACTCTCTTGACCTCGTCGATCTTGTGATGGACTTTGAGAGCGAGTTCGGTGTGAAGGTGGACGATGCAGACCTTGAGAAGATCTCGACGGTGGGTGACATAGTCAGTTACATCGAAAAGAAATTGGGGTGAGTTCTCTCACCCCTTTTCTATCTCCTCCGGAGTGATCAGTCTAACCCTCCCGGAAAGTTCGTACTCCCTGAACTTGTCTCCACTCAGAACGACCGCTCCCATGGAGATCGCAAGAGACACGATCAGACGATCCGCGGGAGACTCGAAGAAAACGTTCGGTGATTCCTTCCACCTTCTGAATCTCTCTCTTTCCGAAACGGGAAGAACGAACTCTGCGTTCCTGTCGAAGACGATCATGTAGGGAAAGAAGAACTCCTCGAAGATGGAAAGTTTCTCAAAGATCCTGTAGATGTACGAAACAGAGAGGTTTCCCCTCCACAGGAGGTTGCTCCCATCGAGAACGATAGGACAGACGGGTTTTCTCACAACAGACGCAACAACGTAAGGATGAACCCTCAGAGATTCAATCCTACTCTTCTCAGAGGTTGGCAAAATCCTGTAGAGACTTCTCAACTCCTTCACCTTCTCTTCACTCAACTCCTCAAGCGAGAGTTTCTCGATGTGTTTTAAAATATCCGTCTCTTTGTTTTCTTCCACCTCTTCTTCGGCATCTTCCAGATGAAGGTAAAGATCTAAGAAATCTCTTTTTCCGAGCCTCACCCTGAGAAAATTCGCCTTCTGGATGAATTCATCGACGTTTTTTGTCTTCAAAATCCTTTTGAGATTCTCTGAAGGAAGGGGAAACTTCTTTGGAGAGTGCCAAAAGAGTATCTCAAGAACGTCCACCTCATCGACTCCCAGGATTTTCGAGGCAAAAGAAAGATCCCCTTTCAGCGCCTTTCTCACAGCAAGTTCGAAGATGTCAACCGGCACGTCCACTTTGGAGAGCCTTCCAAGAAAGATCCCCTTTAAGACCTTCAGATCCTTCTCCTTCCAGTTTCTTCTTCTGAGAAGAGAAAGAAAGTCGTTTCTTGCTTCTAAAAGCACCTTCCTCATCTGCATATCTCTATCTCGTCTCCTTCTTTCACAGAAAGCACTTTGCTTGCATCTCCCATGTTCACCGCCACTTCGAGAAAGCCGGCGCTGTCGGGGTGAACAAGAAGTTCTCCTCTTTCCACATCACCGAAGGCCCTTGTGACGGTCGCCTTGTACTCTCTCTTTCCAGTCTTCACTCTCACCACGTCGTCGAAGTCCACTCCAAGATTCATGAACATCTCGAAGGAAATGTTCGTTGAGACGTTCCCAAAGGTGTCCAAAACGGCAACTTCGCCGATCACACAGTTTTCCTTCAGAGTGGGTTTCTTCATCTTCAAAATCTCGTACGAGAGAAGTCTCTCCCCTACCTTTTCCATCGGAAGTCCCATATCAAGGTGTGCCGCAACGGGAGCGAAGATATCTCTTCCGTGGAAGGTAAAGGAAGGATTCTTTTTGTAGAAGAGTTCTTTGTTTTCTATCTCTCTGATCTCAGAAACCCCGTACTCTTCAGCGACAACCGTGAGAACACCATTGTCGGGAGCGACGAAGAAAAGATCGTTCTTTGTCTTCATGACGATCGCTTTCCTTGCGGTTCCCACACCGTAGTCGACAACAACGAGGAACACCGTGGAGGGAGGGAAATCCAGTGACGCTCGATAGAGTACATGGGACGCCTTTCTCACGTTGAAGGGTTCTATCTCGTGTGTGATGTCTATGATCTCGGCAGACGGATTTATCCTCTTGATAACCGACTTTGCGACCCCCACGTAGTGGCTTTTCAGGCCCCAGTCTGTGAGAAAGCCGATCATATTTCCCCCTCCATTTTTTTGAATTGTTTCACTATTTTATGGTATTATTATAGCGTGATTGTTCATTCGTATCCCGCCCGAGCCCGCCGGGCCGTGGGGAAAGAGAAAGGGGAGGTTTTCCCTCCCCTTTCTCTGTGAGACTCTCCACACTACTCTACAGGTTCAAAATCTTCCTTCGAAGCTCCGCAGAGTGGACAGACCCAGTCATCCGGCAGTTCTTCAAAGGGTGTTCCGGGTTCGATCCCGCTGTCAGGATCCCCCTTCTCTGGATCGTAGATGTAACCACAGAGCGTGCATCTGTACTTCTTCATGGACTCACCTCACTCTTCGACAGTGATCCTTTTACTGGACTCCCAAAGACCGTGTATGTTGCAGAAGGATAAGGCAAGTAGAGTACCCGATCTGTTCAATTTTACCACAGTCATGACAACGGGTTCTGTGTAGACAAAACCAGTGTTCGGCCCCTGAACGGACTCTCCGTGTGCGTTGAACTCGTACCTTCCCACTTCGTAGACGTAAGGGTCACCATCTGGCTGGAAGAAGACCTTGATCCACCTGATGTGGTGCTCCGTTGTGTTGGGATGAGGAATCTCCTTTCCCACAGTGACCGTGATCTGAACCGCCTCTTCCTTCTTCACCTTCTCGGGTGCCTCTATGACCGGAACGTGTTTTTCCTTTTTGAAATCTTCCGTCTTGATAAAATCAGAAAGTTTCATACTATCCCTCCTTCAGACTGAAAACTCTCTGTAAGCGCTCTTCGGTGCTCCGCAGACCGGGCACTTTTCTGGTGGCTCTCCCTCAACCGTGTGCCCACAGACAGGACAGATGTAGACCTTCTCAGCGGGGTAGTCTTCTCCCTTCTCGATGAGTTCTTTTGCCTTCTTGTACATCTCCGCGTGGATCTTTTCTGCCTCCCAGGCAAATTTTGTGCTTCTTTCTGCTCCCTTTTCCTGCTGAAACTGGGCAACGGTGTTGTAGACAGGATACATTTCCTTGATCTCGAAGGTCTCACCGTCGATACACTGCTGAACGTTCTCCGCCATCTCTTTGTAGATCTTTCCAAGCTCTCTGTAGTGATTTCTTGCGTGGACGAACTCAGCATAAGCGATCGCTCTGAAAAGATTTGCAAGCCTCTTCAATCCCCTCTGCTCTGCCTCGTCTGCGAAGATCAGATATTTCATGTGGGCCATGCTCTCTCCTGCGAAGGCATCCTCGAGGAATTTCTTTGTCATCTCCCTCATGCTTTCACCTCCCAATACCTCGGTTGATCCATTGTCATTTTACCACATAATTATAAATTGTAATGGTTTTGAATTTTGATCTTAATCTTTTGTCGGAAACTCTTCATCGCCATAAGAAAATCGAACGATTTTTGTCCTTTTTTGTTGTAACTTTTAGTTAATTTATGCAACACAAAATTAACCTTGACAGCAAAGAGGGGGTGTGTATAATAATGTCTGTGATACTGAACAAATTTGTCAACTATAGTGGTCAAAGGGGTTGAGAATTTTGTGAAGATCGGTGAAAAACTCAAAAAACTCAGGCTCTCGAGAGGGCTCACACAGGAAGAACTCGCAGAGCGAACAGATCTTTCAAGAAGCTTCATATCGCAGCTTGAGTCGGATAAAACATCACCATCGATAGACACACTCGAGAGAATCCTCGAGGCATTGGGAACCGATCTGAAGCACTTCTTTTCCGACTTTGAAGAGGAAAGAGTTGTGTTCAAAAAAGAGGAGAGAGTTCCGGTCTACGACGAGCCTGAGGGTGTGAAGAGCGAGATTCTGATGAGCGGTGTGGAGGACAAAGAAATAGATCCAATACTGGTAACGCTCGAGCCCGGTGCTCAGACGGAGGAAGAATCGTACCACGAAGGATCGGAGTTCGGTTTTGTGATACAGGGAAAGATCGATCTCTATCTCGACGGCAAAAGGTACAGGTTGAAAGAAGGAGACTGCTTTTACTACAGGGCGGACAAGAAACACTATGTGAAGAATCCGGGTAAAAAGAAGGCGGTGTTACTCTGGATCATGATTGACTGAAAATCTTCAGAGGGGAGGGATTCATATGAAGAGCTTGGGAAGGCACTTGGTGGCGGAATTTTACGAATGTGAAAAGGAGATTCTCGACAACGTACAACTCATAGAGCAAGAGATGAAACAGGCAGCCTATGAAAGTGGAGCAACGATAGTCACATCAACGTTTCATAGGTTCCTCCCCTACGGGGTGAGTGGTGTGGTGGTGATCTCCGAATCCCACCTAACCATTCACACCTGGCCAGAGTACGGTTACGCTGCGATCGATCTGTTCACCTGTGGAGAGGACGTCGATCCATGGAAGGCGTTCGATCACTTGAAAAAAGTCCTCAAAGCAAAGAGAGTGCACGTTGTGGAACACGAAAGAGGCAGGTACGACGAGATAGGAATTCCGGAGGACTCGCCACACAAAGCCACCGTCTGAGGAGGTGTGTAAATTGAAGGAACTGGAAAGAGAACTTCAACCAAGACAGCACTTGTGGTACTTCGAGTACTACACCGGAAACAACGTGGGACTTTTTATGAAGATGAATCGTGTGCTTTATTCTGGACAGAGTGATATCCAGAGAATAGACATCTTCGAAAACCCCGATCTTGGTGTGGTCTTTGCTCTCGATGGTATCACGATGACAACGGAGAAAGACGAGTTCATGTACCACGAGATGCTCGCACACGTTCCCATGTTCCTTCATCCCAATCCGAAGAAGGTGCTCATCATCGGGGGAGGAGACGGGGGAACGCTCAGGGAGGTTTTGAAACACGACAGTGTGGAAAAAGCGATCCTCTGTGAAATCGATGGTCTCGTCATAGAGGCAGCCAGAAAGTACCTGAAACAGACCTCCTGCAGTTTCGACGATCCCAGAGCAGAAATCGTGATAGCAAACGGAGCTGAATACGTGAGGAAATTCAAGAACGAGTTCGACGTCATCATCATAGACTCCACGGACCCGACGGCGGGTCAGGGCGGGCACCTCTTTACAGAAGAGTTCTACCAAGCCTGTTACGATGCACTGAAAGAAAACGGAGTCTTTTCAGCCGAGACGGAAGACCCGTTCTACGACATCGGCTGGTTCAAACTCGCCTACAAGAGGATCAGCAAGGTCTTCCCGATTGCAAGGGTCTACCTTGGCTTCATGACCACCTACCCCTCCGGTATGTGGTCCTACACCTTTGCTTCCAAAGGAATAGACCCGATAAAGGACTTCGACCCGGAAAAGGTGAGAAAGTTCGGCAAAGAGCTGAAGTACTACAACGAAGAGATCCACGTGGCGTCCTTTGCTCTTCCAAACTTCGTGAAAAAAGAGCTTGGCCTGATATGAACCCCGCTCCGGCGGGGTTTTTCCTTCTGGTATAATCTAATTAGTCCGGGCAAACTGGGAGGTCGAACATGAAATTCCACATAAAGACCTTTGGCTGTCAGATGAACGAAAACGACTCGGAAACGATGGCTGGTCTTCTCATGAAAGAGGGCTTCGCCCCCGCCTCCAGTCCAGAGGAGGCGGATGTGGTCATTATAAACACCTGCGCGGTGAGGAAAAAATCCGAGGAGAAGGCCTACAGTGAACTAGGACAGATCCTGAAACTGAAAAAGAAAAGAAATCTCGTCGTTGGCGTTGCGGGCTGTGTCGCAGAAAAAGAAAGAGAGAAACTCCTGGAGAGAGGAGCAGACTTCGTCCTTGGAACCCGTGCCATTCCGAAGGTGACAGAGGCTGTCAAAAAAGCACTTGAAGGAGAAAAGGTGGCGCTCTTTGAAGACCATCTGAACGAGTACACCCACGAACTTCCAAGGATAAGAACGAGTAGACACCACGCATGGATCACCATCATCCACGGTTGTGACAGGTTCTGTACCTACTGCATCGTTCCCTACACGCGTGGCAGGGAAAAAAGCAGACCCATGGAGGACATACTCGAAGAGGTGAAAGAACTCGCAAAACAGGGCTACCGTGAAGTCACCTTCCTCGGCCAGAACGTGGACGCCTACGGAAAAGATCTGAAGGATGGAACGTCTCTTGCAAGACTCCTCGAAGAAACTTCGAAGATCGAAGGAATAGAGCGAATCTGGTTTCTCACCTCCTATCCAACGGACTTTTCCGATGAACTCATAGAGGTGATCGCAAAAAATCCTAAAGTGGCAAAGTCCGTTCATCTTCCTGTTCAGTCTGGAAGCAACAGAATCCTGAAACTCATGAACAGAAGGTACACGAAAGAAGAATACCTTGCCCTCCTTGAAAAGATCAGATCCAAAGTTCCAGACGTTGCGATCAGCAGCGACATCATCGTGGGCTTTCCCACGGAAACGGAAGAAGACTTTATGGAGACGGTTGATCTTGTGGAAAAGGCACAGTTTGAACGACTGAACCTTGCCATTTACTCCCCACGCGAGGGAACGGTGGCGTGGAAATACTACAAAGACGACGTACCCTACGAAGAGAAAGTGAGAAGAATGCAGTTTCTCATGAACCTTCAAAAGAGGATCAACAGAAAACTCAACGAGCGATACAGGGGAAAGACGGTGCGCATCATCGTCGAGGCACAGGCGAAGAACGGCCTCTTCTACGGTCGAGACATCAGAAACAAGATCATAGCCTTTGAAGGTGAAGAGTGGATGATAGGACGCTTTGCGGACGTGAAAGTGGAGAAGATCACTGCAGGGCCCCTCTACGGAAAGGTGGTCTGGGTTGAAAAGACTCCTTCTTCCGTTTCTTCTTCTGAGTGAAGTCCTTCTTTCACAGGTCTACTTCAGCACGGTGGATGACCTTTCTTTTCTTGTCGTCTCACACCTGGCGTCTGCAAGTGAGGTGACGATCGTTGCCTACTCGATCGACCCGAACTACCTCGGCCTGAAGAGACCCAGGATGGCCACAGAAGTTCCTGTAGAAGGTGCCTTCGTTCACATCTCAGATGGGCTTCTTCACTCGAAGTTCATCGTACTCGACCACGAAACGGTGATCTTCGGCTCTGCGAACTTCAACAGGTCGAGTCTTGAAGAACATCTGAACAACCTCATCGTGTTTCACTCGAAAGAGATAGCGAACTTCTTCGAGAAGATATACGACTGGCTCGTTTTTGGGAGAAAACCACAGATTCAACTCAGAACAAAAGAAGGAGAATTCTTCCTCATACCAGCGATTGACGGTGAAAAAATCGTTCTCGACACCCTCTGGAAGGCAAAAAGGTACGTTCTTCTTTGCAGTTACGCCTTTACGGACGAAGACGTCTTCGCCACACTGAAGTTTCTCTCCTCCCGTGGAGTGAAGATCTACATCATCACGGACGAGTGGTTCGAGTCCTCAAGACTCAGGGAACTTCCCCTTGAAACCTTCCACGTTCTCGAAGTGAAAGAGCCTCTCATGCACCACAAGTTTCTGATCGTTGATGGGAAGGTCCTGATCACGGGATCTGCCAACTTCACAGAGAGCGGGTTTCACAGAAATGTGGAGGTGATGTTCAAAACGAGTAACAGAGAGTACGTAGAATCTTTCGAGGAAGAGTTCAACAGAATCTGGAGGGGATACTTTGTACAGGGTGTTCGTTTTTGACCTGGACGGAACGCTCTTCAACGACAACCTGGAGATCTCAGAAAAAGACAAAGCGGCCATCGAGAAGATCTCAAAAAAGTGCCACGTTGTCTTTGCAAGCGGAAGAATGCTCGTTTCCACACTGAACGTGGAGAAAAGATACTTCAAAAGAACCTTTCCCACGATCGCCTACAACGGTGCGATGGTTTATCTCCCAGACGAGGGAGTCGTTCTGAACGAGAAGATCCCACCTGAGGTGGCAAAGAAGGTTGTGGAGTACATAAAGTCGTTCAACGTTCACTGGCAAGCCTACATAGATGATGTTCTCTACTCTGAAAAGGATAACGAGGAGATAAGAAGTTACGCAAAACACTCCAGTGTTGACTATCGTGTTGAACCGAATCTTTTTGATCTCGTCTCAAAGGTGGGAACGACGAAGATTCTTCTCATCGACACTCCAGAAAGACTCGACGAACTGAAAGAGATCCTCTCTGAAAGGTTCAAAGATGTGGTGAAGGTCTTCAAGTCTTTTCCGACGTACCTTGAGATCGTTCCAAAGAACGTGGACAAGGGAAAGGCACTGAGGTTTTTGAGGGAGAGGATGAACTGGAAAAAGGAAGAGATCGTCGTTTTCGGTGACAACGAGAACGACCTGTTCATGTTCGAAGAAGCCGGCCTTCGTGTTGCAATGGGAAACGCCATAGAAAAGGTGAAGGAGGCATCGGACATTGTCACGCTCACTAACAACGATTCTGGTGTGTCTCACGTTCTTGAGCGCATTTCCACAGATTGTTTTGATGAATGAGATATCAGAGAGTGCCAGTGGTTTTGTAGCGGCGAACGTTCCTCTTCAGAACATCTTGAAGGGCATCTCCCTTCTTTGTCTTGGAAGTTCTGGAAATCTGAATCTTTCAAGGGATGTGGGAATCGCCGTGGGAAAGATCCTGAAAGAAAAGGGGGTTTCTTACTACGTCTTTGGAAGTTTCGATGTTTTGAGAAGAATAGATCCCGATCCCCTTCTGAAGGTTTCCACCTCCCCATACATCACCGCACAGATTCTCTCCCTTCTTGCAGAAGGCCTCTCCATAGCCGGTGTCGTTCCTGTCTTCAACGCAGCAGGGCCTGTCAACGATCAGGTTATCATTTCTCTTGTCACAAGAAAGGCCACCTACCCTGTGATGGTAGAAAACATGGAAAAGTACGAGTATCTGAAAAAACTCGGCTACACCACAACACTCGTCATTGACACGGAAGGAAACGTTCTTGTGGGAAGACCGTTGAAATTCTCCTGGTTCTACGAAAAAGAGATAGACTACGAGGGTCTTAGAAGGAAAGTTCTGGAAAGTTCCGTGGTCCTTCTGGATAAAGATAAAAAGAAAATCAGCGTGAACGATCCGTGGGGTGGCGGGGTGCTTGTCTTCTCGGATGAAGAGTGGCTTTTAAAGATCGCTCAAGACGTTCTGAACGGAAAGAGAAATCCCACAGGAAGAGTGCCCTAGATCACATTTTTCCGGCAAGTTCTCTCAGAAAGTTTTTGAATCTTTCTATTTCCTCTTCGAAGCGCTCGTAAACATCGCCTGCTTTTTCCAGAAGAGGTTTCATCCTCTCCCATTCCAGAAGATAACCGTACACGTTTCTGAAAACATGTCTGAATCTCAGATATTCGTCCAGCATTTCTTTGAGACTTTTTGAAATCACGGCAGGGCGAAGCCCCGGTATCTCGAGCGTCATTTTGTTCAGTAACCTCCTGTGCCAGTTATAACTGTCCAGCCTCACTCCGTTCATCTCCGAAGATATCAGTTCAAAAATATCTTCTATGATCGTGTAGAAATCATGAAGAAGGCTACCGAGCGCCCTCAAGATGAACTGATCTGGTTCTTTATCCGAAAATTCCCTCTTTTTCTCTTCTATCTCTTTTACAACCACATTGAGAGCGTTTAAAAGATCATCTATCTCCGCTATCAGTGAGAGAATCTGTTCTCCCTTCAATCTCCATTCCCTCCCTTTCGATCAGGTTCCTGAGAAACGCTGGACATCCTTCAAGATCGATCAGATCTATCTCGAACTCAGAGAGCCTGTTGATCTCAGAGAGCACCCTGAAGTACGCTTCTTTCGGAAGGCCTTCCACCGCAAGATCGATATCGGATCGCTCAGTGAACTCTTCTGCCCCTCTCAAATACTTCGCAAGAGAGCCAAAAAGAACCACCCTTTTTACACCGTACTTTTCTCTCAGCACACTGGTGACCTTCTTTGCCTCTTCAAGAGCCCTCTGAGCCAGCAATTTCATCTTTTCCTCTTCTTTCTTTTTTCTCTCTACCCAGGCCCTTATGTACTCTTCGTACATCTTTTCTCCTCCACAAGACACACAGCCCAGGCAGAGATCCCTTTCCCTTCTCCTTCAAATCCCAGCGTGTTTCCGCTCTTGAACTTCACGTTCACGTGGGTTGTTTTCAACACATTTTTCAGGTTCTTCACTATCTCTTCTCTGTAGGAAGAAAGTTTCACAACAGATACCATCACCGTCGCGTCCACGTTGACCACACTGAACCCTCTCTCCTCCAGAATCTTCACTGTTCTTTTCAGAAGATCCAGGCTGTTTGCGTCTTTGTATTCTTTTGTCTCCGGAAACCACGCTCCTATGTCACCAAAACCGCTTGCACCAAAAAGAGCGTCTATGATCGCATGTGAGAGAACATCTCCGTCGGAATGCCCGAGGCTTCCAACGGGGGAGTCTATCTCCACCCCCGCAAGGACCAGCCTTCTTCCCTCAACGAGTGGATGTCTGTCGTATCCAAAGCCAACGAACATGGGATCACTCTCCGCGATAATGTAATTTCTCCCAGTAAACCTCTCTTTTTTCCACCACGTCCCTTACCTGTCTTTCTCTGGTGTTCAGATTTCCCGTTTTTCCCGTCTTGACTTCAACAAACACTATCCTTCTCAAGTTTCCTTCACTCAGACCATCGAAGACCACAAAATCCACTGGAGTTCCTATAAATCTTGCATCTTTTGGATTGTATCTGAATTCCGGGAAGAAAGGTATCAGGTGCTCTGTAACCTGACCCATTATCACACTTTTGCTTTTGCTGATAGCATCCTCTCTGATCCTTCTCTCCTCTTCCATCTTCCACTCCTGAAACTTCACTTCGTATTCTCTTTTCAAATTTGCCTCAAGAACTCTTCTCTGAAGTTCCCACTCGCTCTTCTTCCACTCCTCAAACATTTTCATAGCGTTGCTCTCAATTTTTCCCCTGAGTTCCTGGATCTCGCGTGACATTTTCAGAAGGTTCCTTGTCAGGATAAAAACAACGATGATGAGAATTACGATGATCAAAACCGTCATGTAAATCCCCCCACTCACATATTCTACATGTTAAAATCCCAAAGGGTGACCACAATGAAAGAAAGCCTCATCGGTTTCATAAAAGAAAAAATAAAAGAATACAACTACAGAGGAGCCGTCGTTGGTGTGAGCGGTGGGGTGGATTCTACCGTTGTTCTTTCACTGTGTGTTCAGGCGCTGGGAAAAGACAGAGTCTTTGCGCTCGTTCTCCCTGAGAGAGACTCCTCGAAAGATTCGGTGAAGGATGCCATAGATCTCTGTGAAACACTCGGGGTCGAGTACAGAAAAAGATCGATCACACCCATTTTGAGAAAGATCGGTGTCTACAAACTTTTTCCTCCAAAACTTTTCTTTCCAGAGTCTGTGGTGAAAAGATACGTTATGAACAGATGGAACACACTCTCAAAAGATCCCTTCCTCGATGATCTCAAAAACGACGGATCTGAAGAGTTTTTAAAGGGCCTTGCCTACTACAGAATAAAGCACAGGGTCAGAATGTGTCTTCTCTACTTTGAAGCAGAAAAGAGGGGATACGCCGTTGTGGGAACAACGAACAAAACAGAGTACCTGACAGGCCTGTACGTGAAATGGGGAGACGAGGCAGTCGATATAGAACCCATCATGCACCTGTACAAAACCCAGGTGTTTGAGCTAGCAAAAGAGCTGAACGTTCCAGAAAAGATCCTGAAGAACCCTCCCTCCCCAGATCTCATCCCCGGTGTCACAGACGAGATGGCGTTTGGCATGAGCTACATGGAACTCGACCGTATTCTGATGAAGCTCGAAAAAAATGAGGACCTCTCAGATGAAGATCCTGAGAAAGTAGAGAGGGTGAGAAAGATACTGGAGCTTTCAGAGAAATACAGAAGAAAAATTCCGATCACCTTTGATAGAATATGAACAGAACACACCAGGGAGGGAAAGACGTGGAAGAAAAAGAACTCACACTCTCAGACATTCTTTTGATGTTCAAAAGAAGATCGAAACTTTTCTGGATCGTTCTTGTTCTTACAGTCTTTGCAACGGGTGTTTATCTTCTGCTTGCAACACCTCAGTACGAAGCCTCCGCGAAGGTGAAAGTCTCAACACAGAAAGGAATGAGCCTTGGTCTTTCCATCGAAGGACTTCTTGGAGGACTATCTAGTCTTTTCGGTTCGGGTGGAAGTGCCATCGAAGATGAAATCGAGATCATGCTCTCTCGAAGAAACATCGTGGCCGTGATCGACGAACTCGATCTTGTCCACAAACTCCTCGACGAAAAGGACATAGAAAAGGCAAAAGAGAACGGTCTCACAGAGAGCGAATTGAAACTCTCCCTCTACAACTACATGGTGGAAAAACTGATAACGGTGGAACCGGTGAAGAATTCAAACATACTGGAAGTCAAGTTCACTTGGCGTGATCCGAAACTTGCCGCCGAGGTGGCAAACAGAATCGTCGAAAATTATGTCAAGATAAGTGAAAGCATCGCAAAGACACAACTTGGTGCAAAAAAAGCGTTCCTTGAAGAGCAAATTCCAAAGGTAGAACAGGAATTAAAAGAAGCAGAGAGCAAACTCAAGGTCTTCAAAGAACAGAACAAGATATACTCTGTTGAAGCTCAAATGGAAGCCCTGATAGAGCGTTACTCTTCTCTTCTACAAAAGATGGAAGAATCCAGAATCGCCATGGAGGCTGCACAGAAACAGTTTGAGTTCTTCTCAAAAGAACTCAAAGATCTCGATATCGAAATCGAACAGATCAGAGACAGCATCACCTTCGATCCGATCATTTCCCAACTCAAAAACAGACTGATCAACATTCAGATAGAACTTGCCGGTCTCATGGAGCGTTACACAGAGACAAACCCGGCGGTGGTACAGAAGAAGGCAGAGCTTGAGGAAACTCAAAAACAACTCAAAACTGAACTCGAAAGACTCCTCACCTCCCAAGTGAAAAAAACAGGGCATCCCATATACGAAGAAGCCCTGAGCAATCTCATAAAGGCAGAATCTGAAAGGATCCTCTACCAGACCCAGTACGAAGCCTTCAAGAAGCTCTACGAAGATCTGGACAAAGAACTTTCCAAGCTTCCAGAACTTGAGCAGAAACTGATAGAACTTGAAAGAGACTACAAGGTAAAAGAAACGATCTACACTACACTTCTTCAAGCAAAATACGAGTCTCTCATCTCTGAAGCCGCCATCACTGCCAACGCGAACGTCATAGACTGGGCGGTACCACCTTTGAGCCCGACAAAACCCAACAAGAAACTCACACTCGCGATTGGAGGTGTTCTCGGAATCTTCCTTGGGATCCTCGCCGTTTTCTTTGCCGAGCTCTCAGACAGAAGGATCAAGTCTGAAAGTGAGGCAGAATACTTCCTTGGCCTGGAAAAAATCGTTGCAAGAGTTCCACTAACACAGAACGAAGAGGTGATAGAAAAAGCCCTTGGAATTTCCGCTGTGAAATCAGGAAAAGTCCTCTTCATCACAGCCCTCGAAGATGGTGCAGGAGTGAGCACAGTCGCGAGATACATGGCAAAGCTGCTCTCAAAAAAAGAAAAGGTGTTACTCCTTACAGAAGAAAAAGTGGAGGGCGCTTTCGACAGAAAAGACATTTTCGACCTTCTGAAAAATCCCGACGTTCTCGAAGAACTGAAAGAGCGCTACGACAGGATTGTAATAGACGCTCCATCGCTGAAAAGAACACCGGAATTTCTTCCGATAGCAGAAAAAAGCGACACAGTCTACATCGTTGTCAGACTCGAACACACCCTCGCTGAAGACTTGAAGATGCTTCACTCACTGAAGAAGATAGACGGTTTCATCTTGAACGGACTGACAAAAAAGAATTCAACGTATGTGAGATAAAAGGCGGCATTAAGCCGCCTTTTTTATTGATTAAGCCATGATTCTAAAAATTCGTCCCATTGAGTGTCGGTTGAAAAGGAAAGTGTCTGATAATCCGGCTGGTAGTCCAAATAACAATCCATGCTTTCTGGCATGAAGATACTGATGGGAAAAGAAAGTGTTTGACCGGCTATTTCACCGTAAGAATAAACGACAACAGAGCTCAGATCTGGAGTAAGAGTGATTTTTGATGAGACCCATTTATCTATGAAATCTCCAAGATCGATGAGTACAGGACCATTGATATCTTCGTAAACTTTCACAGTATTGGCATAAACCTCATCAACTTTCGTCAGATTATTTTCCAAATCGTAGGTGAATGTATCCAGTTCCTGTACGAATCTTTCCAACTGCGAGGTGTCATACACCGAAAGACTCAATCCAATCTGGCGGTAAGAGTCATACGGAGAATAATACTCCCTGTAACTATCAACTATCATCCTTGCCACGTCCAGTGGTGTGTTACCTGGCGCTATCTCACCAAGAAAGGAGTAGTCCCAACCTTTACCTGGCTCGTTGAAACTCGATGCCACGATGTAATCTGCTGTGTTTCTGAGTTCGTATATCACCTCGAGAGATCCCATGAGGCACGCGTCAAACCCGAGGATGTCGAGTTTTCTTCCAGAAAGGGCGTTTTCAAGGGCTTTTCTCAGGTCTGCTACAGCAATTGCCGTTCCCTGAGATTCATCGACTCCGATCGACTTCGTTGAGATGTAATATGAATCACCGATCCACGCACTCCCGTGATCCCAGATCACAAGAGCGTAATGATCAGCATCAAACTGGTTGAGAATCGTCTCGAGCCAGGCTTCCAGATTTATATATGATCCACTGTTGAAATCTATTCCCACCGTTCCGGCAACAGCCTGCCAGTTTCCACTCTCATCGAGCACCAGTATCCCATCTCCGATTTCTGCCCCATCGTAGACAACGACTACAGAAACGCTTTCACTTGCATTTTGCATTTCAGAGAGATCGTCCGTAGAATAGTAATAAAGATTGTTGTCTGCTGCCATCCACACGATGAAAAGCCATTCTGGTCTCGTGAAATTTACATAGAAAGACCTGCTCACACCACCCACCATCGCTGTGAATGTGTAAGTTTTCTCCATTGGGGAGAAAAAACCTATTTTTGCAACACCGTTTGTGTCGGTGGTTGCTTCTCCAAGGAAAGCACCATTCACATAGAAGGAAACATCTGTGCCTGAGACGGGAAGACTGTACTCGTCAAGCACCTGAACGTCCACAAAAGCGTACCTTCCAGCAATGTGCGTTTCACCACCCGCCACTATTGTGGAAGGTGTGGACGTTTGCGTGTAGATCTCCGGCACACATCCAGAAAGAAAAAGAGCAGACATCACAATCAAAAGAAGATATCTCAATTTTCTCCTTCCCTTCAAAAACCAAATTCAACCCCAAGACCTGCAAGAAATTCATCACCTGAGAAAAAAAGAGAAAAATTTATGTGCCTGACTTTTCCCCTCAAACTTGCCCCGAAAACTGTTTTCGTTTCTCCCTCCTCCATCGTCGGATACTCCGTGTACAGCGTGTTTGGTCCTTTCACAAGGTAGAAAAGATCCGTTTCAAGACAGAAGTTTTCCTTGAAAAGATCAAAAGACACGTTCAAAAGCCTTGAGTCTGGCCCGAAAGCAAAACCGATCGGATAGTCAACGATCGTTCTTGAAGATGGTAGATTTGTAAGATAAACGATCCTGTTGTTGAACTTCAGGTACGGAAGAAACGTGTTGTAGACAAACCTTGTGGCAAGGGCGTACTCCACACCAAAGACACCATTCAAAGGTCCGATGGAAAACGCCTTCCTCAATCCAACGTTGAACGCATAGGCCGTTGGTTTTGACTCATTTTCCGTTGTTCCCACAAGATCGTCGAGTGCGAACTCCCCGTGAAGCTCAAAACCCTTCTCTGGAACCCAGGAGAAATCCAAAGAGGCCATCGAGTTCGTGTAACCTTCGTTGTAGTTGTTGTGCCAGATTGAAAAGGGACTCACAACAAAAAGATCAGGGTATTTTCCACCGATCATCGTGAGCTCTCCCACGCCGAGCCTTAGACTTTCTGCAAGATGAAAGTCCAATCGGTGTGCTGCCAGGGTCTTCACCTTTTCTGTGTAAGGAGAAAGAGGATCCGCGTTGACCGGAACAAAAGTGCTCTGTTTTTCCCACTCGCTCTTTGTCAAAACCGGATTGATCGAGACAAGATGGAATGTGTACTGCATTTTCCCTTTCGTAGAAAACGTAAAATGATTAAAATAAGGACTCACATCCGATATGGCAACGGGAAATTCAGAGCTTCCCCATCTGATCTTCGACCTTCCAGCGATCAGATAAAAAGAGTCACCATCGTACACCCCGTAAGCGGTATAGGGAAAGTTCGAGTCGGGGCTTGCTAATTCCTTCCACAAGGGAGGGATGTTATTCAGAGATTCTGTGTAAAAATAGTTGTAGTTGTTGTTGAAAGGAATCTCGGTGTAGAATGAAAGATCTTCCACGTTTCCTTCCACAAGAACATTCAAAAGTGGTGGGGTGTTCTCGTACAGGTAGAAATTCTCCCAGGGAGGATCGGAGAGAACAAACCAGCCCGTTTTCGTTTTCCCTTCGAAGTCCCCAAAATAAAAAACAGGCGAAATCTCAAGAGAAATTTTGTTTTCTTTCTCACCAGATGGCACAGGAAGAACCCCAGGTAGTGCCTTCCCCTTTTCAAGATACTCGTGGACAAACTGCGGTGACAGCTTTGTGGTGAGGGACTCTGAGAAAAAAAGACAGGAAAGAAAAAGAAGGAAAAAAACGAGACTTTTTTTCATGAGCATCCCCCTCACAGTTCGATGCCGAGCGTTTCAGCTAGAACCTCTTTCAACCTGGATGGCTCTTCAAGATGAACCACTTTGAACCCCAGTCTTCTTGCTGCCTCCACGTTCTCTTTCAAGTCATCTATGAAAAGACTCTCTTTCGGCACGATCCCGTATCTTCTGATCAGTTCAAGATAGATCTCCTTTTCTGGCTTTATAAAACCAACGTGTGAAGAGATCACCATCCCATCGAAAAAGTCGAAGAAATCGTACTTTTTCCTCACCATCTCAAAGTAAATCCGCCCGTAGTTCGAAAGAATGTAAAGCTTGAAGTCTTTTTTCTTCAAAACGGGAACGACTTTCACGTTCTCTTCGATGGGCTTTAGAAGCTGTGGAACCTCTCTTTCTAGTCTTTCAATGTACTCTCTGTACTCAGAAAGTTCTTTCTTTTTCTTCTCCCAGAGCTTGTTCTCTAAAAGAACCCCCCTGTCCATCTTCTTCCAGTCCTCGTGTCTGAAGATCTCCCTTTCGAGGACCTGCGCCACTTCCTCTGGGAAGGACTCCACAAGGTACTCACACGGTCTCCAATCGATCAAAACCCCTCCGAGGTCGAAGACGATGTTTTCTATCTTTTCAGAATGCAACTTCGGCCTTCACCTCCGCTCCGATTCCATTCAAACTGCTCCACCAGATGCTCAAACTCCCACCGAACTCTCCATAGAAAGTACCAAGAGAAGCCTTCAGCGTGTGTTCTTCTGTGAGATCTCCGATGAGCCATTTCGTATCTGGTGGCATCTCTTCTCCATGCCATGGTGTCTCTGGTGTTCTGTCTCCATAGACAAGATAGTGGTACATCACATCGAGCGTGCACCATCCAAGGAACCTTCTCACACCAAGTTTCAGGGAGAATGAGTTCTCACCGTACTTGTATCCGATCATCCTCTCTTCGATCTCTCCCGTGTCAAAATAGGTGTACTCGTAGGGAAGATCCTCTGCCGTCCTTTCGAACGTGTACGCGCTCGCTCCTGAGACTTCCCCATAGAATTTCCATGTACCAGTTCTGTACTCTCCTCCAAGAAGAAGGGCGATCTTGTCCGGATTCAGGTAGCTTCCTGTTCCAAGAAGCCTGTTCAGACTCATGTCGTCTATCAAAGCTTCGAAATAAACCCTTCCTGAGCCGAAGTTGAACTCGACCCATCCTCCCATGAGGGCGTTTGCGTTTTTGCTTTCATCCCTCCAGGGCGCACCTTCCTGGAACTGCCATATCTCCTGTATGGCGATCGTTGGAAGCGGAACGAAAAAGTAGTACGGGTTGAACACCTCGTTCAGATACACCACGGCATCCTCGTAGGCGATCTTCAACAGTCCAAGATCGAACACAACCGTTCTGTAGTTGAAACTCTTCTCATCGTTTATGTTGAGCCAGAGAGATTCCACATACCAGTTGTCCTTCGAGTACTTCAAAGAAACACCGGGAAAGCCGTAAAAGCGTGAGTTATCATCAAGAAAGAGTTTGTCGATCCCTGGGCCTCTTTCTTCGTTGAGGATACCCGCTTTCATCTCAAAAGGCCCGATCTTTCCAGAAATGAACGCTTCTGGAAAGTAGTAGAACTCCACAAACTTTTTGAGTTCGTCTATGATCCCCGTGTGAACGATTCCATAGCCTTTCCCTACACCAACTTCGAAGTTGAAGCGCCAATTTTCATCCAGAAACAGACTCTCCTGTAACTTTCCAGTCCACCTGAACCCGTTCTCGTAGAACAGGTCAAAAGAGACCCTTCCGGCAGCAAGGAAGACCGCCGGAAGGAGAAAAATCAGAAAGAAACTCTTCCTCACATTACCACCCCATCACGTCTTTGACGTTTTTGACTGTGTTGAATATGGTGTTCACTATAGAGAGTGCCTCCGTCACCTGTATGAGTGGGTTGTCTGGAACGAAGACTACGTCACCCGGTGAAACACTCGGGTTCACTCCGCCTCCCTTTCCAGATAGCACCCCGGACAGATCGCAGACTGTCACCTCTCCCTGAGGACCACCTTTGAAGAGAAAGGTCCTGTTTGTCGCCGCCCTGTCTGTGAATCCACCTGCCCTCATCACCACATCGAACACGGTCGAGTACTTGTCCACCTTCACAATACCCGGATTTCTCACGTTTCCAAGAACGTACACGTAATTTGTCTCAACGGGCGGAACGTACACCACGTCACCTGGCTCCACCTTCACGTTCTGAACCTCTTCTATGTTGGTGAAGTCGTAGGTGAACTCTTTTTCTCCCCTTCTCAGGACCACTTTCGTTCTCAGAGCCCAGTTGCTCAGGCCCCCTGCCTGTGCGATCAGTTTCAGAAGGGTTACGTCTCCTTTGAGCTCGTAAGCTCCTGGACGTGCCACCTCTCCGACCACGTAGGCAAAGTTTTCTGTCTCAAGCGGAACAAAGACCACACTGCCGCTTTCAAGGACGGGGCCACCTGTTTCTATCACGTCCTCGTAGTTCACCTCTTTCTTTTCTCCGTCTGGTTTCACAACGACGATTCTCTCAGAGCCTGTGCTCTTCACACCGCCGACTTTTCCAAGAACGCTTCTCAGAGTAGGAGTCTCTTCGTCTTCGAAGGTGACGAGCGTGTTCGTGATCCCTTCACCAAAGACGTACACGTGGGTTTTCTCTCTGTACCTCACAAAGACAAGATCTCCATCTTCGAGTTCGAAGGAGCTTGCCTGCTCTTTTGGAACGGTGATCTCATGGCCGTCTCGCAGAACCGTTATGTTTCCTGCCTCAAAGAGCGCGTCCTCTCTGTATCCTCCTGCCTTCACGATCGCCCTGTCAAGAAGTGGCGCTTCGTCCACCTCGAACATAACCATTTGAGGTGCTCTCACAAAGCCGTCCACGTAGACTCTGATCGACTCTTTCAGATCAATCTCAACGACCGCACCGTCTTCGAGCGGAACATCTACAAGTTCGTCGAACTGTTGAACCCTTCCATCTTCGATCACCTTCAAACCTGAAACGTACTTTCTCTGAACCTTCCCAAACCTTGCAAGTGCCTTCTCCAGTGTGATGTCCTCGTCTTTTGCAAAGTCAACGTAGCCGTACACGTCACCGGTGAAGTAGATCCTCTTTGTCTGAACCGTTCTCACAAGGACCGTGTCGCCCTTTTCGAGGGGAACGTCCTCTGTAAGTATCTTCTTCGGATCGAAGGTCATCTCCTTTCCATTCCTCAAAAGAGAAAGACCCTTTATCAGAGAAAAGTCCTCGATTCCGTACTTTTTAAGGGCGGTCGAGAGCGTGAAGGGCTCTTCCTTCTCAAAACTCATCTTTCCGTTCCTTGAGACGTTGTCTCCCACCATGTAGACGAACCTGTCGGTGTACCTCTCCACGTAGACGAACACGCCATCTTCAAGAGCGATGTCTTCTTTCACGATCTCATCTGTGAAGTATTCCTTTCCTTCCACCTTCACGGACACGACCTGGCTCTCATCGACAAAGCCACCCGCTTTTGCTATGAGGTTTCTCAGGGTGAACGCTTCGCTCTTTCCGAAGGTGTAAAGCCCCGGATTTCTCACGTATCCTAGGATGTAAGCTTTTTTCGGAATGAACTCTTTCACGTTCACAACATCTCCGGGCTTTACAGAAAAGTCCAGTCTGTCCGGAGAGAGTGTGATCACACTGGCCTCTCTTGTCACGACGATGCTTTCGACCTCTTCCAGAGTCCCTTTGATACCCCCTGCCATGGAGAGGAGCTTTTCCAGTGTCACGTTTTCTTTCGGAGAGATCTCATAGACTCCAGGCCTTGAAACATACCCGGAAACGTAGACTTCTGTCTTTTCGAACTTCTTTATCTCAACCACATCGCCGACTTTTATTTCGATGTTTTCGTCCAGAACGTCCGGGTCGTACTCAAGCGTTCTTCCATCTCTTGTGATGAGAACTTTCTCGATGAACCTTTTGTCGATGGAAAGACCCCCGGCCTTTGCCACAAGGTTTTTGAGTGTGAGGGACTCTTCTTTAGAAAACGTGTACATTCCTGGCCTTGCAACTGCTCCCACAATGTAGGCAAACCTTTCATCTAACTTTTGAACGTGCACCGTGTCACCGGGTTTCAGAGGGACGTTTTTCTGATAGATCTCCTTCTCTGAAACCTCAAGCGTTTCTTTTCCAGATAGAACGACGATCCTTCCAGAACTTTCCTGTGTTGTACCGCCGGCCACCGCAAGAAGATCAACAAGGGTCATTCCCTTTTTGAAGGGATAAATCCCGGGTTTTGCTACGGCCCCCACGATCTTCACAAAGTCCGTGTAGGACTTTTCTGGCAGTATGACCTGGTCGTTTTCCTGGAGCACGATGTCCTTCTCCGGTATCTCTCCCCACAGAAGAGAAGAAAGATCGAGCGTGTAGACTTTTCCGTTTCTTACCACCTTCACCGAGGAAAGATCGACAGAAGAAAGATCGACTGTGCTGTTGAGAAGAGAAAGAAGTTTTGAGACGGTGAGATCTTCCATTCCCATGTCCACGGCCCTGTTCACAACACCTGAGATGTAGACGCTTCTCGGTGCGATTTTAAGAAGAGACACGACAACTTTTGGCTCAGAAAAACTGAAAGAGAGTTTCTCTTCCAGAAGCTTCATCACCTCTTCAACATTGAGACCTTCTACCTTCACCCGTCCCACGTAGGGAAAGGTGATCGCACCCTCGATGTCGACGGTGCAGTCTCTTGTGAGGTCTGGATACCCCACAACCTCGACCCTCAAAACATCTCCCTTTCTGATGCTGTAGGAAAGAAGAAGTGCCGCCATCAGAAGGAACGCTGCAAACAGAACCTTCTTCATCGAATTCCCTCCTTCTCTCTTTTCTGAAAAGATTATACTCCAGAACGGACAAAATTGGCACAGATAGATCGTTCGCCATGCTACTTTTATTCACTAATATGTTGAATACATCAAATTGGTTTTTTATTCTAACATTATCGTTACACAGTCTGGGTGGAAAGCACGGACTATAAAATATGGAGGGACTGCGCAGTCCTCAAAAATCTCTCAGGAGGTGTTACCATGGAGAAGGCTCTCAGAATCCTTTGGGCAACAGGAGAAGTGGACGAAAACGGAGATCCTGTGACAAGAAGGCAGACCATCTCCGTGAGTCCAAACGCAACGGCACAGGACCTTGCAAACGCAGTGAACGCCCTCGACTCTCTCACGAACTACACCTACGTCTCCGCTCAACTCGTCACGTACGAAACCATATGAGGAGGTGATGTGGTATGAAGAGGCTCTATCTGGATTTCTACAACGAAACTGAAAACAGAAGAAAAAGGATCATCGTCAACGACCCCGTGGAAGGCCTCACAGCAGAACAGGTTCAATCGGCCATGCAGACACTCCTTGACTCAAAGGTTCTGGAAGGATACGCGATCGACAGAGCAGTTATAGTGGAGACGAACTCAAACGAATTCTTCGATCTCATCCAGTGACGAAGGGAGGGCGTCTGTATGATGGCGATACTTCCAATTTTGAAGGACGTCCTTCCTCTTGCCGTCTCCCTGGTCGAAAGACCGGGGGACGGTGAGGCCAAAAAAGAAGAGGTGAAAGAGATCGTCTTCAGCCTCTTCGACGACTTTGGAATCGATCTTTCCTTCGACGATGACATCTTCGAACACATTCTAGATTATGCGATAGACTTCGTAGTGGACTTCTTCAACGATCGGGTGTGGAATCATGGTTAGAAGAAACCTCAAGAGAACCAGCGACGAGGATCTCTCACTGGAATCTCTCTTTCAAAAGCACGAAAGCGATCTACAAAAGAAGGCAAAATATTTCTTCAGAAAGTACGACTACAAGATTCTTTCCTTCGAAGACCTCTATCAGACGATATGCTATCTGTTCTGCTACGCCTACAGAACATGGAACAAAGACAGGGGAGAATTCGAACCTTACTTCAAGTGCATCATAAACAGAAAGATGAACGACATCATAGCGGGCAAAACTCCTCCCCACTGCTGTGATCTTCCCTTCAGCATACTGAAGCCGGAGTACCTCAAAAAACCACAACATCCAAAGGATCTGGACGATGAAGAGATAATACAGAACTGAAGCGGGGGTCTTCCCCGCTTTTTTCTGGAGGTGACAGTGTGAAAGAAAAGTTTCTCGAAAGATTCGGCGAGACCGCTTTTCTTCTGGAAAGACTCACAGGAATAGACAGAAAGATCCTCCTTGCCCAGTCTGCACTCGAGACAGGATGGGGAAAGCACGTGGTGGGAAACAACCTCTTTGGAATAAAGAAACTTTCCTGGCTAGAAGGCGCTGTCACAGCACAGACGAAAGAATTCGACGGTGTGAAGACGATCGACACGTTTCAATCCTTTGTCAGTCCAGAAAACAGTATGATCGCATACCTGATTCTGATAAAAGAGTGTTATAATAAAGCCTGGGCAAAAAGAAAGAACCCCAGGTTGTATTTTCAACTTCTTCAGGAAATGGGATACGCAACAGATCCGATGTACGCAAAAAAGTGTCTGGATGTTTACACCTGTATTGAATAACTTTGAATTCAGGGGGGGCGAGTGCTTTGTATCAACTGATCGTCTTCGATCTTGTAGTGCTTTTTGCACTCAACCTCCCTTTTTTTAACTGGTACGTGGGAATCCTCCTTTCGCTTTGTATGACCCTTTCTTTCTTTGCCTTCAGGCTCTACGACCTTGAAAATGTTCAAAACTACAACGAACAACTCATAAGAACAACTGTTGGCACCATTTTTTCTTTTATACTGGTTCTTTTCTTCTATCCCCTCTTCGAAAAAGACATCACTCGATACAACTTCTTCTACAACTTTTTGATCTCCGTCGTTTTGATCCCTCCTATAAACACCCTTTTTGGAAAACTCCTCATCAAAAACCAGCCCACGAAAACGTTCCTTGTTGTGGGAAAAAAGGAAGAAATAGAGCCCATTTTGAAAGAGATAGAAGAAAAAACGATGGGAAAGTACCGCTTTGCAGAGTACATAAACCCAACCGTTGAAACCCTGAAAAGAAAAGTTACCCATTACGATGGAGTCCTTCTAGCAGATCCAGAGTTCGAAGATGTTCTGAAAAAGGTGAACATCAACCGTGTTGAGTACCTTCCAAACCTTGTGGAAAGAACACTCAAAAGAATCCCTCTGAAAGTCCTGGAAAAGTTCAGAGAGTACTACGAAGTTGCCTTTGACAACGTAAGCGATGACTCACCGTCAAAGAGAATTCTAGACATCGTCGTTTCCCTTGTGGCACTCGCTGTGTTCTCACCCATCATGCTTGTGGTTGCTATAATTATATATCTGGAAGATGGATTGCCTGTGGCCTTCAGACAAAAGAGAGTGGGGAAAGATGGAAAAGTCTTCACGATGATGAAGTTTCGCAGCATGAGGAACGTACCAAAGGACTCACCGAAATTTGTGGATCAGGAAAAAGACAGAATACTGAAAGTGGGAAGATTCATCAGACCGCTCAGATTCGATGAAGTCCTTCAGTTCATAAACGTTCTTAGAGGAGACATGAGTGTTGTTGGACCAAGGCCTGAACAGGAAGAATTTGTCAGGATCTTCGAAAAGCAAATTCCCTTCTACCACCTGAGGCACAAAGTAAAACCTGGTATCACCGGCTGGGCTCAACTCATGTACAAGTATTCATCCAATCTGGAAGAAGTGAAAAAGAAACTCAGTTACGACCTCTGGTACGTGAAAAACAGAAACATCTTTCTAGACCTCAGGATCATTCTTCAAACAGTGGAGGCTGTGTTATGGAGAAGAGGGGCAAAATAAAGATCTTGCAGTTGATCACACGATCAGACTGGGCAGGCGGCCAAAAAGTACTCTACTCCATAGTCTACGGTTTGAAAAAGTACTACCCAGATCAGTTTGAAGTTGAAGTTGCGTGTGGTCCGGAAAATGGCCAGTTGATAGAAGAGCTGAAGAAGCTGAACATAAAAGTACATGTTATTCCTGATCTGGTGAGAGAAATCTCTCCTCTGAAAGATTTGAAAGCTTATCTACAGATCAGAAAAATTATAAAATCTGGAAAGTACGATGTGGTTCACTGTCATTCTTCAAAGGCTGGATTTCTTGGAAGAATGGCAGCAAAAACATCAGGAGTAAAAAATGTAATTTACACAGTTCACGGATGGTGGGGAGTGGAACAGTACAGAGGCCTAAAAAGAAAGTTCCTTATCCTCGCTGAAAGGTTCGCAGCGAAATTCTGCGATAAGATAGTTTTGTTATGTCACAGAGACCTTCTGAAGGCCAAAGAGTGGAAGATAGGAAAAGATTCACAGTACGTTATCATCCCAAATGCTTTAATTCCTCAGCCACCTGCGCCTAAGGGAAAACTGAGAAAAGAACTTAGCATACCAGAAAACATAAAAATAATAGGAAACGTGGCAAGACTCGATCCACCAAAAAATCCTCTCAGATTTCTCGAAGTGGCAAGATTGGTTCTTAAAGAAAAAGATGATGTTGTCTTTGTATGGATCGGAGGAAGTGTAGTGGATGATATTTACGGAAAACTTGTGCAGGAATGGCTCGATGAACATCCAAATGTGGCAAAGAAGGTGTACTTTCTTCCCTTTAGAAAAGACGCAGTAGAGCTCATGGCTGATTTTGATGTGTTTTTGCTCACTTCCGATTCTGAAGGAATGCCACTTGTGGTACTTGAGGCATTGAACCAAGGTGTTCCTGTTGTGAGTACGGATGTAGGATGTGTGAGTGAATTGACGGACGAGATTTATTCGAAAGAAGAAGAGATTGTGTTGAATCTCTTCAAGATACTTGATGAACTGGATAGAAAAGGTGTCACAAATCACAGTTATGAAGAATTATACGACAGATTCATAAAAAACTATGCATCTACCTATAGGGAAGTGATCGATTGATGAAAAGCTTATCAATTAGGAAAGTCAACACATTCGACATGTTTTCCGCAAAAGTTTATTTCATGTTTATTATACTCTACACATTTTTAAGCGGGTTTGTATTCATAGAACCAAGTCCTGCAGAGATCGTATTTGCTTTATTTGCTCCAATATTGTTGATTGGATTTTCAACTACGTGGAGAACAGTATCAATGTTCTTTCTTTTGTTCATACCTATGCTTGTTTCAACGTATTTTGGTTTAATACAAGGGTTTTTCAATCCTAGATTTTTTATAATAGATATTTACTTATTCCTCTTCTTCTTTGTTCTGGCATCGCTTGGCTATCGAGTCAAAAACATTATAAACAAAAATTATCTGTTCGATTCCCTAATGAAAGCGTGGGCTTTTGCTGGTGCCATTAACATTTTTGCAGGCCTTTTTGCGTATGGTACTGGCAAGTTAAGTTTTTTTGGAATAGAAATAATACGTTTCGGCATTAGGTTGAAGGGATTCTTCAAAGATCCTAATGTTTTAGGACCTTTTTTGGTGCCAGTAGCAATCTACTATCTCTTTCTCTTTTTCTCGAAACAAAGAAAGAGTATTTGGGATCTTATCCTATTTACTTTCTTTAGTGGAGGAGTGTTTCTTACATTTTCAAGAGCCGCATGGTTGAACCTTTTTATATCAATAGTCGCTTTAATGCTCATGTTAATACCATATCGCAAAGCAAGAAGAAAAATAGCAATCTTCTTTATTATCATCGGGCTCTTTTTTGCGATTTTTCTGGAGATTTCCAAAAATATAAATGTACTTGATATAAATCTATATGATTTCTTCACCGGTAGATTAGGATTACAATCCTACGATGCAGAGCGTTTCTCAGCTCAAAAAGAATTCATAGACATCATGAATTATAGTGTCTATAGTTTGTTTTTTGGAATTGGACCAGGAAATTATGAGGAATTCGCAAAAATGGCAACGCATTCTCTATTTGCCAGGTATATAGGAGAGAGAGGAATATTTGGTTTAATAACTTTTGTGGTATTTATCAGTCTTGTTGTATATGCGGTTAGAAAATCTTATTACAGGAAAATTTTCATACCCATTCTTTTGGGTCAATTTGTAAACTCCTTATTTATCGACAGTTTGCATTGGAGACATCTGTGGTTATTGATAGCGATGATATTCCTATGACATATGAAAAAGGGGGATAAATCAAATTGAAAGCAGTAGTAACTTCTCTTAAATTTTCGCCAGGACATTTATCCCATATTGTTGCCTATGCCAAATTATTCCACGAGATCGGATATGACGTGGTTCTCTGGCTGCATAAAGAATACAAAACAATAACAAAAGATACCTACTGGGAACCCGGAAGCTATCTTGTTTATTAACGTCTCCACAATCAATCATAAATGCGCACAGGTTTTAAAAAGCAAAGGTTCAAAAATTATTTACCTTTATCACGAACCATAGGAAAGTTTTAGACAGTATCTAAGGGAAGGTATAAAACAAGCATTGAAATCAACAGCCGCGCACTTTTTCTCGTCAAGATTGCTCAAGCAATCAGATCTTGTAATTGTACCTTCGAATTATGCATTGAACCTATACAAGAATAAAGAAAAGATATCAAATACAATGAAAATGTCATTATGGTTCCACTGTTGTTCGATGATGAACTGGATGAAGGAATAGATATCACAAAGAAACAATATTTCTCCTACATAGGACATGCTGTGAAGGGGCATGCTTTTGATATTTACATTAAATTGATAAAGTATATCTACAAACAGGGAGTAGATGTGAAATTCCAAATAGCGACTTGCACCGATCTAAGCAGACTATTAAAAAAGACAAACTTTTACAGGAAATGGTGAAGAAACAGGTTCTAAGAATTGCCCATGGAAGACCTCTTCCAAATTCTGAAATAAACCGAGCCTATAAAGAAAGTTTTTGCATTTGGAATGTCTATAGAAGGTCAACTCAAAGCGGTGTTTTACCAAAAGCTTACATGTTTGGAACACCTGTTATAGCCAATGACATAGGTAGTTTTTTGGAGTTTGTAAGGCCAGAAGAAACCGGGAAAATAATCTCCTTGTCAGTGGATTTAGATGAGATCTTAAAGAATGTTTTGGAAATAAGAAAAGACATTGATAAACACCCTCAGAAAGCTCATAATTTTTCTTAAAACCTTTTGTTTCAAAACGTATTTATATGTTTTTGAGAAGATTAATATTTAAATAAGTCATCTCCATAAATATGGTGAAAAAAAGATTGGGACTTGTGTGAAATAATTTTCACAGCAAGTTGATGATTATCGCCTTTGTATGGAAATTGAATCCATAAATTTTGAAGTGACCATTTAAATCTAGATAATTCAATCTGAATACTGAACAGATAAGAGAAAACCCTAATAGTGAAAAATATTAGGAGGTGTTGTTATGAGTTTCAATATTATCGTTGTTTGTCCTTATTCACCAAGGTGGTCTAATATAGCATCCATTAGATGGGAAAAACTGTCAAAATATCTTTCTTTAAATCATAAAGTGACATTGATCACAAGTTCTTTTAAAGAACCTATTAGGGAAAGATCTTTCGACATAGGCAAAGCAAAATTAGTCGAAATTCCTTTGAAATACTATCGAAGAAATCCCTTTTTAGACATGAAGACAAATACAGGTGAATTCCTGGAAAACTCAATTCAACATAGAATAAAAGCAGAAGCAAGGGTTTTATTGGAAAGATTTTTTCCTATATCTTCTGGAGGAATGCTTTATCATGATTATAGATCTTACAAAAATGAAATTTCAAAACATCTCTCAACTAATGAAATAAACATACTCATAACAACTTACGATCCGTGGTTTTCAATAAGGCTTGGCAACTGGTTCAAGCAAAAACATAAAAATCTAATCTGGATAGCTGATTTTAGAGATCCATCATTCAATATTCATGAATCAATGATTTCAAGGCTTGGAATTTTTAAATCAACAACAAAGGAAATTCTAAAACCTGCTGATGTTGTAACAGTTGTCACTCATCAGATGAAACAAGATTACGAAAGATTAACTCAAAAAAAGGTTTTGTTTTTACCAAACGGATATGATGGTGATTTGAGTAATTTGTATTCTGATGAATTCTCTATAAAAAAGACAAAAAATTCATTAACAATCTCTTATACTGGTAGTTTACACCCAGAAACTATTGAAATTTCCTACTTCACAGAAGCTTTGAAAGAAGCAAAATTGACTTCTCCAAACACTAAATTTATATTTAATTATGCTGGGTTTCACAGCACCAGAGTAAAAAAAGAATTTTATAAAAGAGGAATAATGAATATTCTCAAAGATTATGGCCTTGTTGAAAGAGATCAAGCTATAAAGCTACAAAGAGAATCAGATATCTTGTTGTTGATTGCATATACGGGGGATGATGAAAAAATCGGTAGATCCATAAGAACTGGAAAAGTTTATGAATACCTTGCTTCAGGAAAACCAATAATTGTACTAGCACCGCATGATTGGGAAATGAGAGATGAGATCGAAAGCGATGGTGTATCAAAGGTTTTCCACAAATCACAAATATCTGAAATGGCAAAATATTTGATCGAACTTTCGCAAAAAGAAGATTTAAAGATAAATATGTCAGCCCGTAGGAAAGTAATTAAGAAATATTTGTATCAAAACCTTGCTGTTAGACTTGAAGAAGCTATTGTAGAAGTGGTTAAAAACATATGAGAAAATACGCTGAAGAACACCTGAGCTGGAAAATCAAAATGAAACCACTTGTTGAAAAGATCATGGAAATGAGGTGACCAAATGAAAGTACTCTCGCTAGTTGGAGCAAGACCTCAGATCATAAAAGAAGCGGTGCTTCACAGAAGGTTCAAAGAAAAGGAGATCAAAGAAGTACTCGTTCACTCCGGACAGCACTACGACTACAACATGTCGGACGTGTTCTTTGAGGTTTTACAGATCAGAAAACCAGACTACAACCTCAACGTAGGATCTGGAACACACGCTGAGATGACCGGAAAGATCATGATAGAGTTCGAGAAGGTCCTTTTGAAGGAAAAACCGGATCTTGTTCTCGTCTACGGTGACACGAACACAACACTTGCCGGGGCTCTCGTTGCTGCAAAACTGAAGATACCCGTTGCCCACGTTGAAGCAGGAATCAGGCAGAAACCAAAGGACATGCCAGAAGAGATAAACAGAGTCGTCACAGACCATGTCTCTCAGATTCTTTTCTGTCCAAGTGAACTTGCCGTGGAAAACCTGAGAAAAGAAGGAATTACAGAGGAAGTTTATTTCGTGGGTGATGTGATGTACGACCTTTTCCTTGAAATGGAAGACAGGTTCAGATACGATGTTTTTGAAGAGTTGAACTTGAAAGAAAACGACTACCTTCTTGTCACACTCCACAGGGATTTCAACGTGGACGACCCCGTGAAACTGGAAAAGATCCTCTCTCATCTGAAAAAAGTCTCCAGAGAAAAAAGAGTCGTCTTTCCGATTCATCCCAGAACGAAAAGAAGGGTGAGAGAATTTGGACTTGAGAGACTTCTTGAAGGGCTCGAAGTGATAGATCCTGTGGACTATCTGAACCTGATGGGCCTTGTGAAGAGATGCTGGAAGGTGGTAACAGACAGCGGTGGTCTTCAGAAAGAAGCGTACTTTGCCAGAAAGCAGGCGGTTGTGGTGATGCTGGACACGGGCTGGAGAGAACTGGTCGAAGCGGGCTGGAACAGACTGGCAGATGAAGAAAATCTCTTTGATGTTGTGATGAAAGATGATAAGACCAACTACCCCAAAAATTTGTATGGAAATGGGGATGCTTGTGAAAAAATCACAGAGATAATTTTACAGTCATAGTTGCTATTAGGAGGTGTTTTGTTCTTAAAAATGCGGTCTTTTATCCTCACCAACCTTTTCCCAACAAAAGAAAACCCAAACTCAGGTATCTTCATAATCAAAAGGCTGAAAGAGTACCAAAAACTCGGTGTTGACTTCACAGTCGTTTCACTGGCGTTCAAAGATAAGGGAAGACTTCTAAGTCTTCTAAGACGCCTTCTACACAAACCTTTTGAAGTACCCCTTGAAGAACTGGAAGGGGTGTCTTTCAAACCTGTTTTTGTGGAAAGAGGGCTTTTTGATGTAGCGCTTCAGAAATTCTCGACAGTGAAAAAAGTACTCGAAAACTTCACAGACCAGTTCGCTGAACAGATTTCTCGGGAGTTTCCAAAACACAATATCATCCATGCACACGGGATGTATCTTCCTGCACCGGCTGGTGTTGTTGCAAAGAAGCTTTCTGAGATCTGGAAGATTCCTTACATTGTGACACTCCATGGGAGTGATATAAATTTAAACATGAAAAGACACGATGTGAGAGATATTTACCTAGAAACTCTTGAAAACGCCTCAAAATGCATCTTTGTAAGCAAAGCACTTCTTGAGAAGGCAAAATCGTTCGGTTACTCTGGACAGAACGCTGTTGTGATACCAAACGGATACGATCCAGATGTGTTCAAACCAATGGATAAAGACACCGTGAGAAAAGAACTTGGAATATACAAAGAAAACACCTACTACGTGGGCTTTGTTGGAAACCTTATCCCCATAAAAAGAGCAGATAAACTTCCTGAGATATTTGGAAAGATAGCAAAAGAACCCCCAAACACAAGATTCATAATCGTTGGAGATGGAACACTGAGAGATAAAATACTGAAAGAGATGAAAGGACTCGATGTTGTTTTTGCCGGAAGAGTGCCACAGACAGAGGTTGCAAAGTATATGAACGCAATGGATGTGATGGTTCTTCCAAGCAGGAATGAGGGATTTGGGGCTGTTTGCATTGAAGCCCAGGCCTGTGGAGCGTGCGTGATTGGAAGTAGCAGTGGAGGAATCCCAGAAGCAATAGGTTTTGATGAATACGTTGTAAAAGAAGGCGAAAACTTCGAAGAGAGATTCGCAAAAAGAGTGGTTGATGTTTTGAAAAAAGGATACGATAGAAACAAATTGATAGAAAGAGCAAAAGGATTTACGTGGGAAGAGATTGTGAAAAGGGAGATAGAAATCTACCATCAGATGGGATAGCAAGGTTCAATCGAAGAGAAGGTTTTGTTTGTTCCTATGTCCAGCATGGAAAATTTGTGAATCATTAGTAGGAGGAGATAAAATTATGCCAGGTTTTTTAGGAGAGATTGGCAAGAATCAGTTGAACAAGTGTTTTGGTAAAGCAAATGATGAGAAGTTAATTACAGAAATTATTGAAGGGCAAAATTACTATATTGAACGAAGAACAATCAGAAAATTTGAAAATGATAAGGTTTTCCATGAAGATGATAGGTATATCGTTTTAACCGAAGGGGTCATACTGAATTCTCTGCAACTTATAGAGAAGTACAGAGTATCTAATTTGAAGGATGCAATAGTGCGAATGTACAAAGAGAATGGCGAAAGTTTTTTTGCCGAGTTCAAGGGTAGTTTCTCAGGATTGTTTTGCGACAAAAAAGCCAATAAGTGGATTGTATATACAAACCACTTTGGGGACAAGCAAATTTTTTATTTGAAACTTGAAGATAGGATCGTGTTTGCTTCAGAAATGCCATGGATAGTTGAGTACATGAGAAACTGCGGGATTGAATATACTATCAACGAAGTGGGAGCATATTTCCTTTTAACGTATGGGTATATGCTTGAGGATTATACAATTATCAAGCAAATAAGAAAACTACCCGCAGGATGTTATATGAAGATAGAAAATGGTAATTTCTCTATTGTCCGGTATTTCGAAGTGGATAACACACCAGATTATACACAAACAGAGGAAGAGATAATAGAGAATATAGACAAGTTGTTCAGAAAAGCAGTTAAACTAGAGTTTGAAAAGGACAGAGAGTACGGATACAAACACATATCCTCACTCAGCGGAGGGCTCGATTCAAGGATGACAGTTTGGGTGGCGCACACGCTTGGTTACACCGACCAGTTAAACGTAACTTTTTCCCAGAGCAACTATATAGACGAAAAAGTTGCAAAGGCAATAACTTCTGATTTAAAGCACAATTGGGTGTTTTTCTCTCTGGACAATGGACTGTATCTTATAGATACCGTAGAAGATATGGTTAGGATAAACTATGGAAACGTGCTTTATTCTGGAGCAGCCCATGTGAATCATGCGGTAAGCAAGATCAATTTTGAGAAGTATGGATTGTATCATACAGGGCAAATTGGAGATGTTATTTTGGGAACCTATTACACTTCTGAAAACCCCAATGAACAATACTTCCCAGGTGCAGGTGCATATTCTAAGAGATTAATTCGAAAAGATGAGCAAAGGTTTTTGAAAAAAAACTATCCAAATGTAGAAGTTTTCTTGTTCTATGGTCGTGCATTTAATGGTATGTTAACTGGCAACTTACCGGTTCAACAATATACAGAGGTGGTCTCGCCTTTCTTGGATCCGGACTTTTTCTCTTACTGTTTACGAATACCACTCAAATATAGGTACGATCATAGAATTTACAAGAAATGGATACTGAAAAAGTATCCCGAAGCCGCAAAATATGTTTGGGAAAAAATACAAGCACGAATAACGGATGTTAGCATCAAAATCTTAGGAAGAAAGCTACCTATAAAAACCTTGCCAAGGAAAATATTCCTCAAGATTTTCAAAGGTGGAGCCATGAACAGTAAGTGGCATATGAACCCATTTGACTATTGGTACAGGACAAACAATGAATTGAAAAGTTTCATGGAAAAGTATTACGAACAAAACGTTCATTTGATCAAGAATGATAAAGTGAAAACCATGTGCGTCGAGTTGTTTGAAAAGGGAAACGCAATAGAAAAAACCCAAGTTTTGACGTTGCTTGCAGCTTGGAGGATGTATTTTGAAAATGAAAAACTTGCTTGAAACGACAACAAATCTGATCAGAAAAGGCCTGCTGCACGTATTTGTAGGTGATTTAAGTTACAAAGTTCTTAGGTTCTTGTCATCAATAGCTGTGGCAAGGTTGGTGGATAAGGATCAATACGGCGTTTGGAACTATGCGTACAATATTTATTCCTTGATACTTCTTTTCGACGGGCTTGGAATAGCTTCTGGTGTCATACAATACTGCGCAAAGGAAAAAGATGAAAAGAGAAGTTTTTTGATCCTTAAATTCGGGAAACGCTTCGGCGGTTATGTGAACTTGTTAATTTCGTTTATCACACTAATGATGGCTCTCTTTGCACCTTTAAAATTCCCTTCGGCTCGTCTTTACCTGATCGGGATAAGTTTTGTCCCCCCAGTAAGAATCTTCTATAACGTTACCATACAATATATTAGAGCCCGGAAGCGTGCGAAGGTATATGGTTATCTGACATTTTCCTACGCCGCCGTATATCTTCTCTTCATTCTTTTGACAATTCCTTTTATGAATGTTTGGGGACTTGTAGTTTCAGAGTACGCCGTGATACTTCTAAGCTTATTGATCTCGAAAAGATTAATTCCTAGGATATCGGAAGAAAAAGTCAGTTTAGATAACGGTTTAAAGAAAGAAATTGTGAAATTTTCAATAGTAGCGAATTTGTCAAATGTTATGTCGCAATTCTTGTATCTGATAGACACATTCTTAGTTGGACAAATATTAGGTAAGGCTGATGTTCTTGCTTCTTACAAGGTGGGTACACTCATACCGTACAATTTGAATTTCATTCCGGCAGCTTTGATAACGTTTTTTTATCCATACTTTGCAACAAAATCAGATGATAAGTTATGGGTTAGGAAAAAGGCATTTCAATTTCTTAAAGCATTAGCTGTTTTAAATTCGTTGATAGTTGTCCTGTTCATATTGTTCGGTGACCACATCACCCATCTTCTATTCGGAAATAAGTATTCCGACAGTGCTATTATCCTGAAGATCCTCATGATTGGCTACTTCTTTGCAGCAACTTTTAGGATACCATTGGGGAATTTTATAGCCTCTCTTGGGAAAGTGAAGATAAATCTGATAAATTCGATAGTAACTGGGTTCAGCAATATTATATTGGACATTTTACTCATTTTGAATTACGGGGTGATAGGTGCAGCGTTCGCAACCGTGTCTGTATTTATCCTATCGTCAACGATAAATTTGTATGCCTTCTTGAGACTAACAAAAAAATGAGTGTCCATACTTCAGCGCTATTCATGCATAAAGCAAGTCAGAGAAACCATTTGTTTTTACAAGAAGTTACAGAGAAGCTTCTTTTGTCGTACCGTTTCTGATCCTCCAGCCTGTCATGTACATGATATCTGAAACTACCGTTCTTGGGATCAACTTCACCAAGAAGACTTACTGGCACATTGTCGTGACAGGTGTTTCCGCCATAGCTAATTTTGTAGGGAACCAGCTTCTTGTGCCGTACTTTGGTGCGAAAGGAGCTGCCATATCAACGGGTCTTTCATATGTCCTTTTCTTCACCCTCAGAACACTCATAGCCGAGAAACTGTATCCGATTGGTTTTAATCTGAAAAAGATCTACACGGGGGTTCTTCTCATCTCCACTGTGGCATTCTTTGGAACCTTTTCGAAAGGGTATTTACCCGTTGTTCTCTCTTTTGTTGGAATCCTCTTTGTATTGTTCCTCTACAGAAAGGAACTGGCAATTGTAAAGGATCTTGTTTCAAAAATAAGGAGATGACACAGTTATTCATACTTTTCAGAAGACCATCACAACCCACTCGGGGTGATACAATTTTAGAAAAAAGATGGGGGGAAAATGGAGTGGGGTAGCACAGGACATCTTCGCTCAAATCCAAAGGTGGAGAGAAAAGCTGTTGGATTTTAGCCTTTCAAATCCTCTTTTGACGATAACGCGAGGTCGAACCTCAAAACTTTTGGTCAAGCATCCAGATGTTACAACCCTCTTCAATATGCTGGTCAAAAAAGGCAAAAGTATGAAACTTCCCGTCATTGTTTACGATTATAATCTCGAGGAATACACCCTAAAAGATCATGGAGAGATTTGTTTTGAAGGAGATATAGAAGAGATCCGAAGAAAAATGAACAGACTGTACACCTTATCAAGACTTTCCATGGAAGAGAAGGGCATTGTAACGTTATTCATGACTTTTGGAATCTTAGAATGGAACGACCCCGATTTTCCTGTTCAACATCTCTCGGCTCCTTTAGTAATGGTACCCTGCGAGTTTGAGAGAAGTAAACATACACATCAAGTGCTCAAAATAAATTTTATCGGAGAGGACGTTTTGTTCAATCCTGCCTTGGAGCTGTTGTTTCGTGAAAAATACAAACTTCCATTACCAGAAATCAGTGAAGTAAAATCCATCGACCTCGAAAGGATTCTTGAACACATGAAAACTTTGAAAACACAATTCACCATCTGGAGAATACTCTCTCAAAGCTGGCTTGTTGTCTTGAACCCAGAAATGTTCATCTTGTACAACGACTTAGGAAACATGTTACAAAACGAAGAAGCATTGAAGCATCCCCTAATAATGGCTCTTTCAAGAGTATTACCGCCTTTCAGAGGTGAAAACAGTGCCGAGACAGAACACACCGTCCCTTTGGTGCCTGTTTTGGAAACTGATTCAAGCCAAAGAGAAATTTTAAAACTGGTGAGAGAAGGAAAAAATCTGGTAGTACACGGTCCCCCTGGAACAGGAAAAAGTCAAACCATTGCCAATATCATAGCAGATGCATTGGCACGTGATAAAACAGTGCTTTTCGTAAGTGCGAAGAAAGCTGCCCTCGATGTTGTCTACAATCGATTAAAAAGCATAGGCTTGGAAAAATTCTGCCTTGAAGTCCATAATACCAAAAAGTCCAAATTAGAGTTAATGGAAGATCTAAGAAAAACAATCGATTTTCTTAAAAATCTCCAGGATGTCGGACAACCCATAGAATTGTTGAATCAATTCAAACATTTGAAAGATCTGCTGAATGATTCATTAAATTCCCTTCATCGAACGGATCGCCCTCTCGGTATATCCGTTTACGATGCAATATCCAAACTAGAAGAATTGAAAGACTACCCATCGGTACACTTTTCTTTGAACGACTCATTAATAGCGAATACTTCTAAAGAGGAACTCGCTAAGTACCTCCAAACCTTGGAAAAACTGGAGCAACTTGCTGATGTTTACGTGAATGAATCTCAACATCCTTGGAAAGGATATAAATTCTTCAAAGACGCACTTACTTATCCCTCGAAGACAATAGAAATGCTAGGATACATAAAGATAAATCTTGAAAAAGTAAAACAACTGCTCGAAAAAGCAGGTTTTTCTGATATAGACGGTTTATGTTTTAACGACTTTCAGAAAATACTCTCTCTTTTAAAATCTTTAAGAAAAGTTGATATTATACCAGCCAAGTGGTTTAAAGTTGACATCAAAACCCTTTCCATGCTCAAGCAACTTTTTGAGCTCTACCGTAAGCAAAAAATATTGATGAAAAAATATTACCAGCACACCGAAAAACCAATCGAGGAGATGATAGAAATCCTCCAACCAATGGAGTACTTCCTCAAGAGTTGGACGAGGGTGTTGAAGCCATCTTACTGGAAATGGATTAAGTTTGTAAACAATAGCCTCAAGTATCCTCATAACTTCGAGAACATCAAACGTCTTTATGACATCGTCAGAAACATAGTGGACGGAGAAGCGAAATTCAATGAACTCAAAGAAAAATTTTCCAATCAAGAGGTCTCGCCTGATGAATACATTATGGATACAAATGTAGAAATAGAATCTCTTTTGGAAAAGTTAAAGATAACGCTGGAGATTAGGGGAAAAGTATCGAGAACAATACTCAAAGGCGATCTGATACTCGATGAAGAATCAAAAGAATTCATTTCTAAAGCCATTGAAATCCTTGAAGACTCCCAATTGAAGAAAATCATGGAGGCCATGAACAAGTTGTGGCCGGAAGGGTTTATGAATGGAATGACCTTCAAAGAGGTTCCCTTGAGAGAACTTCTTCAAAAGATCGATCATTTAATAAATAACGAATCAAAACTATATGAGTGGGTACAACTTCAAGAAGTGATCCAAGATCTAGAAAGTATGGGATTGGGAACTTTCATTCGGAGTGTTGAAAAAGAACATGTGAAGAACATTCGGCGGCTTTTTGAAAAAAGTTTCTACAAACAGTGGATAGATCACACATGTGCTCATGATGAATTTCTCAGTAGATTTCAAAGTAGAGAATACGAAAAGGTCATATCAGTACTGCAAAAAACTGAGGAATCCCTCAGAAAAAGCTGGGTGAATTATATAAAATCCTCGGTTGCACAAAAATTTCAAAGGGTGATGAATAATCCTGAAAATTCAGAGTATACGAAACAAATGCAGATATTGATGAGGGAAATTCAAAAAAGAAGGAGACACAAACCCATAAGAAAATTTTTCTTGGAAGTGTCGGATGTTCTTAGATTAATCAAACCATGTATGCTCATGAGTCCTTTATCTGTTGCTTCTTTTCTTGACTTAGAAAGGTTCATAAACTACTTTGATATTGTGATATTCGATGAGGCTTCCCAATTGAGAACTCCTGAAGCAATACCCGCAGTAGTGCGAGGTAAACAAATAGTTGTTGCAGGGGATCCAAAGCAACTACCTCCAACTAGTTTTTTCAAATCTTACTATGAATCGGATGATGAATCGGATGAAAAAGAACCTCTTGAATCTTTTTTGGATGAATGCATTGCCTTACCTCAAATGTTCAAACAGGGATATTTGAAGTGGCACTACCGCAGTAGGGACGAGCAGTTAATAGCATTCTCAAACCACTACTTCTATAACGACAATCCATTGATAACGTTTCCATCCCCCAAAACTAAAAGTCCCCATCAAGGTGTAAAACTTGTTTACGTCGAGAACGGGGTCTGGGAGCGTTCAGGACGACGAGTTAATTTTATGGAAGCTCAAAGAGTAGTAGACATAGTAATTGAGCATCTCCAAAAGTTTTCCGAGCGTTCTATCGGAGTGGTTACGATGAACATTTCTCAAAGAGATCTGATAGAAGATCTTCTGTACAGACGTTTGGAAGAATTCCCTGAACTCAGAAACATTCTATTTGAAAAGTCCAATGAGCCGTTCTTTGTAAAATCCCTCGAAAATGTTCAAGGCGATGAAAGAGACACAATTGTTATCAGCATTGGTTATGCAAAGACTCCTTCTGGGGATTTGTTTTATAACTTTGGTCCACTAAACCATGAAGCAGGATGGAGAAGATTTAATGTCCTTGTCACGAGGGCTCGCTATCAGATCATATTGGTAACCAGCCTACGCTCCGATGATCTTTCCAGGGTAAATCCTGAAAACCGAGGAGTAATGGCATTGAAGAATTATCTGAGATATGCTGAACAAAACTGTCATCTTGAATTTGATCATTCTATAGAAAAGTTTGAAGACGTACTTCCTTCTGTAATAGCCCAGCGTTTGAGCAACGAAGGTCTGTCGCTAGATACCAACATAGGAATGGGGCTCTGTCAAGTGAGTATCGGCGTAAGAGATTCTGAAAATTCCGAGGGATATGTAATGGGAATCATACACGATGGGAAGAATCATTTTTTGATTCAAGATGCTTTTGATAGAGAAGTACTAAAGTTTAAGGTGCTCCAACGCCTTGGTTGGTCAATAAAAAGAATATGGACAATCGAATGGTACAGAGATCAAGAAAAAGTATTAAAGGATATCACTGAATCTCTCCAATCAACTAAAAAAGAAAGCAAAAAGCTCGCTCATGAACACTAGTTATTTTTAGAACCATCCAGAGTGATCTCTGTTTCTTTTGGCACAAACACTGGTTTTAGGAAAAGAAAAATACAACTTCCCAGAAAAGCCCTGGCAGAAATCTGAAACCTCACTATGCTATCAAACCTAAGCCCGCAATGGGAAATGTTCTTTACAAGCCTGTCTATGTCGTCTCTGATGACAAAATTGCTTGATTAGGATCAGTAAGGAATATACTTCACAAGAATATTTCTCATTTTGTTTTCGCAACGCCGGTGAAAAGCCTCAAGTGGTTTCGATCACAGCCAGAAACAACCAGGTGGGAATTCCCACAATGCCTTCATCTTTGAAGACGCTATCCTCCGTGATGAGAATTCCTCTGCCGAATACTCTTTTCATCCCAGTATAATCGAATCTGCTTATTCTGCTTTGGTATCTCACTTCAACTGGTATCAGCGTTCCTTCATGGTTGTAGACGAAATCGATCTTGTTTCCCCGATCCGAATACCAGAAAAACGGACCATCGTAAAGATTCATGCCGTGATGGAAGAGATCAGAATCTTTCAAAAGATGCCTCAGTGTGAACATTTCTATGAGTTGTGGAAGTTCGATTGTTTTCCCACTTATGTCAGATATTATATCGGCGATCACTTTATCAATTGGGTAAGTCTTTTTTTGCTTTTTGGGTCTGATGGTTTTCTTGGAAATGTCGATGAAGAAGACGTTCATGAGTATAAAACTGTAACCCAGATATTCGAAGTACTTCTGAATCGTATCAACACTTTCCACGGTACCTGTGAAAACGTCAACCAAGGAGTTCCAGGAAAATCTCTGACCAACGATGTCTGGAAGTTTTCTGAATATCTCCAGCAAGTTTGTTCTTGCCCTTAGATATTTTTCTGCGTCTCCGAGAATGAAGTCTTTATACACGTTTGTCGTCTATTACCTTTGGAAAACCTCCTGTGTTCAGATACTTTAAAAAATGCTCCTTCAAGAAGGCGTTTATAAGGCACACCTGTTCGGCTCACTGGTAGAGATCGTGAGAATTTCTTCTATCGTCTTTTTTCAACTGAGAATAACGAGGAAATTGTCGAGCAAACCGATATCTACAAAGTACTTCAGCGATTTCTGCCAGTCTTCAATGGTGGTTATTTCATCAATGAAGATATACCTGATCTCTCCCGGTTTTCCTTCGAACATTTGAAAGAAGGCTCTCACAGTTTCTATCAAATCGAATCTATCACCTATCCCATCACACGTGAAGAAGAATATATTAGATGGTTTCACACCATCCTCGATCAATTTTTTGATGTAGAGCTTAAGAAATGTGGTTTTTCCTATCTGGCGAGGGCCTCTGATGGTATATATACCCGGTTTTTCTTCTAGTATTTCCCTAAAGAATTTTTCCGGATAGTATTTGAATGTGCTCTTTTCAAAAGTCCTGATATTCCTAATCGACATATATTTCTTCTGGAGAGCGCCACCACGGGTTCATGAGATAAAGTTCGTCTATCCGCAATCGGATCACTCCCTGTATCATGATTCTCACTATTTATTATATCAAACCGTTCGAATTTATCGAATACATTCGATAAAAGCGTACGAATTTATCGAATATGTTCGATAAATACCTACACTTTAAAAACGAATCTGTTCACTGAAAGTATCTTCCAAAGTCTGTCAAACCTGTCCGGTTCTTGTCGAGTCTGTCAACGATGTTGAAATGAAACCATGCTTATATTTATACGCCATTTTGAGGAAAAAAAGATTGAACAAGTACCAATTCGGTGTGTATGACAGACAAAAATAAAAAAATCGTCTATATAGGGCACGGAAAACTCAAAGAACGCCTGAGAAGACATTTCAGGAGGTAATGTATTTCCGGTACAAAAAAAACGTCTACGAAGGAGAAAGCGAAAAATAAGGAAAAAAACGTTGTTGAGTAGATTCAGGAAACATCTATTCAAAAAGTGACACTATTCAGCCAACTGGAATAACGAGTTTCCTCTGATGGTGGACAGAAGCTCTTCTCAAGTGAGATATCCTGAATGAGAAAGGTCCTTTCAAAGAGTGTGTCTAATGAACTTCTCAATGAATTCAGAAGGAGTGTATATTTCTATTCCCTTCACGTTTTCGAAATGTTTTTTGTTTCCTGTTACGATAGGTACTTTTGCTGAAAAAGCAACTTCCAAAAAGGGAAGATCGAACTCGTCGAGTGGATCCACTCCGAGGGGTGATGGAATTACAAAAACAGACTTTCTTTTTACAAAATCCAAGAGCGTTCTCACATGTTCCCTAGGAAAAGAAAACTTTGGACTTAGAAGAACCCTTTCATACTCACTGTATATTCTGGAATCAATACAAAGTATTAGCTTTTCATCCAGAACAAGATTAAGAATATGGGCAGGTTTACCATATGGATTTATAATTCCAGATACCAAAACATTTGCGTCAACGACTACTTTCATTTCTATTTTTTGCCTCTCTTATTATCTCTTCAATTTCATCTTCTGATAGCTTGTTCAATCCTTTTTCCAGTGAAAACATACGTAATTTCTCAACAGCCATTTGAACTCTTATCTTTTCTATGAAATCCAGAATTTCCTTTGGATCTCCATCGATTTTCATGACGATAGCCTTTGGCTTTCCATTAACTGTGATAACTGTTTCGTTGTCTTTCCAGAGCACGGCCGGATTGTTCCTGATATCTCTACTTGAAACAAAGCGCATATTATCACCTCCGCTAATATCATACGATATGTCCTACAATATGTCAAATAAAACGTTTGTTCTGAGATGACTGGTTCCTTAAGTAGAAGCCTATTAGAGAGGCCGTGGATTGAATTTGACTCATGGACAAGTCAAAAAGCCACTGCCTACCTGTTTGTACGATTTTGTCTATTTCATTCGATAAAATCGTACGAATTTATCGATTACGATTGATAAATACCCACGCGTTAAAACCTACTTGCTCTCTGAAAGTGTCTTCTGAAGTTTGTCGAACCTCTCCAGTGTTTGTCGAGTTTGTCGACGATGTCGAGATAGTAATAGGAGTTTGTAGTATAATCTAAATAAAACAGAAAATAACGCAGGGGTGATTCTGTGAAGCAAGCAGTGGCCGATCTTTTGAGTGTTCTTGTGGACAGACCGCTCAGAGAAGGTGAATCAGAATATCTGGTGAACAGAAGCAGGGAAATAAACTATCTGAACTCAATAGCACTTCATCAACCTTTTGGGATAGTGGGTGTTTCTGGGGAAACGGGCATCGGGAAAACGACGGTGCTCAACTTTGTGAATCCAGAAGGGGTTTTCACGATCAGAGTAAACATTTCTCTCAGAGACTCCATGGAGAGCGTACTCTACGATCTTTTGCACAGTCTGGCGTTTGTCCTGGAAAAGATAGAGGGAGTGTCAGATCTTGCAAAAAAGGTTAGAAGGTGGATAACGGACGAAGTTTCAACCATAAAGGGCTTTTCCCTTGGCGTTTCTTTCGGCATGAGCGCCAGTCTAACACACGAAAAATCGATCAGGCCGAGGTTCAACTTCTTCGAAGCCAGAGAAAAACTCGGAGAACTGATAAAACATACGGTTCAGAAGAAAGGAAAATTCCTTCTGATCATAGACGAACTGGACAAGGAGAAGAAGGAAGACGTTCTCAGGGTGATAGATTCGATAAAGAACTTCATCATCATGGAGGACTTCGTCGTCATACTTTCTCTTCCCTTTTCGATATATCGAGAATACGCAGCCGACAGACTGAGATGGAACGAAGCAGGAAATCTAGAAAACATATTCAAAGACATCGTTTTTGTTGAACCTCTGAAGAAACTTGAGATCAAAGAGTTGATCATCAAAAGACTTGGATCCTACATTGAACTTCTCGAAGACGGAGTACTCGATATAGTGGCGGAGTTTTCCGATGGAAACCCAAGAGATGGCCTGTGGATACTGACCAAAGCGATTTACGACAACATTCACAAGGAAAGATTGAGTAAAGAGGATCTGATCAACACGATCAACAGGACGATAGCGGAGTACACCGGGCTGACTTTGAACCTGACAGAAAACCAGAAAAAAGCCATTCGAATCCTGAGAGGATCTGTCTACACCAGAGAAAAGATCATAGAAACGCTACAGAAGGAAGGTATCAAGAGAACAACGGCGTACTCAGTCATGGATCAACTCCTTCAAAAGCGGATACTCCTTGTTGAAAAGGAAGGTTACAGAATCTCCGGAAAGTTCAGGTACATTGAGATCTGACGATCTGTCTAACCTGTTCGGTGTCTGTCGAGCCTGTCGAGGATGTCGAGATTCCAGGAAACAGATTTAACAGAACAGGGCGGTTCTACACCGCCCCAATGTTGTGTTTATGACTTCTCAACCTTTATTTCCACAGGAACAGGGCTTTTCAAAGTGTCTTCTACAGGGCATCTTTCCTCTATGGATTCGAGCCACCTTTTTATGGTGTCTTCGTTGGCATCGGTTTCGGGTTTCAGGATAACGTTGATCTGTTTATAGCCCGGCCTCTCATCTGTCTTTTTTCCAAAAAGTTTGTCCGGATTCAAAACTCCTGAAACCTCAATGGAAAGACCTTTCAGGTTCATCCCCATCTCCTTTGCCACCATGTGGGCAACCACGTTCAAACATCCAGCAAAAGCAGCAAGAACATATTCAACCGGATTGGGACCCTCGTCGGTGCCACCGAGTTTTTCTGGCTCATCGACGATCACTGTGAAGTTTCTGACTCTGACGGATGTCTTCGTCGGACTTTCAGAAATTGCAGACACTTTGAATTCAATATCAGGCATTTCAACACCTCCCTGAATGGATTAATTACCAACACCTAATTTTAGGATAACACAGGACATTTTTCTCACATAAAAACATGCTGTTACAATCAACTCACATTTCTTTTATAAACAACTACTCCGCCCTCGACCATCTTCGAGATGATCTTTTCCATCTGTTTGTATTCGTTCAGAGAGTAAACATGGGGTTCAAGCCCCTTCAATTTGATGGTCTTTTTCACGATTTTGTAAGCGTCTTCCCTGAACGGGTCTTCGTACACGACAAGAAGATCGACATCACTGAAGGCGGTGAAGTTCCCCTTCGCATAAGAGCCAAAGAATACCACAAGTCTCACAGGAAGTTCCTTCAGAAGTTGTGGGAGGGATTTTCTGATGATCTCCAGGATCTTTTCTTTGTTATATTCTGGATAGAAGATCTTCGCAGAACCGGATGATCTTTTCGGCATAGTTCACCAGCCTTTCGGCTTCAATTCTAGAATACCTGCTTCTGGGAGAGCCGGAAGGAAGGGCATCCGGATACCTTGTGGGGATATAGGCCTTGTCCAGTTCGAGGGCATAGTCCATGATTTCTTCAGGGATTTCAAAATGTCTGGAGAGCTCTTCGAGTGGATCTGCTATGGAACGTCCCCATACCTGCGTTCCCATTCTCTGAAACACAGCTTTTACAGCCTTTTCTGCTGCCTGTTGAGAAGAAAAGTAAGTAGAGATCTTCTCGTGATTATTATAACCCCACCAGTTTGGAGATTTTGATCTACAAGTAGGTCAAAATTCGGAATATTTGACCTTCTGGTAGGTCAATATGTTACAATAAACGAGAAAGGGGATGTTTAAATTGACACGTGAAGAAATACTGACGGTCCTTCTAAGATGGAATCCGTGGGGAAGAATAAGAAGGGATAGGACAATTCCAAGAGAATGCATTGAAAAGGTGAAACCCTTTAAAGATTTTCGCGGCGTTGTTGTCATAAAAGGGCCACGCAGGGCTGGGAAATCAACCCTACTGTATCAGCTCATGGAGGAGTTTTCAAAAGAGACCGATCCAAAAAGCCTCCTGTATGTGAATTTTGAAGACTATGCCTTTTCTTCAGAAAGACTCACACCTGAAACGCTTGAAACCATTCTTGGTGTTTATAGGGAGGAAGTGTATCAGGGAGAAAGTTCCTTGCTGTTTCTAGACGAAGTTCAAAATGTCGAAGACTGGCACAGATGGGTTCGAACAGTTATAGACACCGGTGTGGTGAAGACCATTTTTGTGACGGGATTGTCTTCAAAACTTCTTTCCGGGGAACTTGCATCGCTGCTATCTGGAAGACATGTTGATTTTGAACTGTTTCCTTTTTCCTTCAAAGAGTATGTAATTGCAAAAGGTTACAGTTTTTCAGACAAGCTCGATTTAATCTCCAGAAAGAACGTTTATCTTTTCCTCTTGAAGGATTATCTTACATACGGTGGATTTCCCGAAGTGGTTATGAGCGCAAATGAAGAAGAGGTTTTCAACAAAATTCTATCTCAATACGCAGAAGATATTGTTTTTAAAGATGTTGCAGCAAGATACGGTCTGGAAAATTTAAAACTCCTGAAAGCGTTGACGAAATTCATCGCCCAAAATGTGGGTAACAGGTTTTCAATCAGAAAAATGCAGAGGTACTTCGAAGATATCTTCGATAAAAAATCGTCCACAAGTACGATATCCACCTACATTTCCTACCTGGAATCAGTCTATTTCTGCTTCGAAGTTCCAAAGTTCGAACATTCGTTCAAAAGAACCATAAAAAGTCCTGTGAAGTACTACCTGATAGATACAGGATTGAGAAATGTGATATACCCCTCTTTCAGCCCCGATCGTGGAAGACTTCTGGAAAATGCGGTTTACCTGAAACTGAGAAGTATGTACGAGGAAATATACTACTGGGAAGAAAAAAACGAAGTCGACTTTGTGTGTAGAAAAGGAAATGATCTGATGCTCTACAATGTTTCGTACGTTTCAAGGGAATCTGAGATAAAAGAAAGAGAACTGAGAGGTCTTGTGGAGTTTCCATATCCTGCGCCCGAAAGATATCTCATAACCTGGGATCTGTACACCGAACTCTCCCTGGATGGTGTGAAAATAAAAGTTCTGCCTGCCTATCTCTTTTTGCTCGACGCGGTTTGAAGTTTTTTCAATATCCTTCAAAAAGGAGTACGTTTTTTTCTTTTGCTTTGCGAACAAAATTTTTTGTAAAGCCGTTGAGAGAAAAGAAGATGTACAGCGGTCTTTCAATTACGTACAATTTTCTGGATTTTTCAACCAGTTTGTAGTAAAGGTCAACATCGCGGTCTGCGAGCCTGTGTATTTGCATTCTCCAAGAAGAACCACTCTGTTTTCCATGTCAACTCCAACGATGTCTATTTCATCTTTACAACTTTTTCTCCGCGGATATCTTCATAAACAAAACTCACGTGTCTTTCTTAGAAGGTCTTCTTTACCATATCGATGACAAAATCTGTCTGACCTATCTCTATGTAACTCCTGTAAGGATAGACGTATTTGAACCAGAAGTCCAGAAAGTAATCCTTTATTCTGTACAATCCGCTTTTACTCTTCTCTGGGGAACGTTCCGCTACTGGAACTTCCCTTTCCAGAAGATCTATGTCCACCAGCCTGCTCAGATAATAACTGAGTTTGTGTTGTGCCACTTCCATGATGGTGGCTCTTTCTGAGTTTTCTGTTTCCCATGGAAAAGGAACTGATGTTAAAGAAATTGCGTTCAGTGGTCTCGTAGATGTCTTTTTCTACAGAAAGAAACTCCATGTATTTGGGTACTCCTCCGACCAGTGAGCAGAGTTCCACAGGATTCAGTGCTGATTCACTGTAAACCTTTTTGAAATCTTCAAAACTGATGGGTTTCATCTTGATCTGACCGGTGCGCCTTCCATAAAGTGGGCTCGAGTAAGAAAGTACTTCTTTCTCCATAAGACTCAAAGAAGAACCGCGGAGAATGAGAAAGCGTTTACCAGGAAATACACACTGTTTTTGTCTCTCATGAATTCCCTGATGAGTCTGGTTTTTCCTATTCTTTTTCAACCATAAATCACAATGAAGGAGGATCCTTCTGTTTTGTATAATCCTTGGCACAACTCATGTGATTGCAACACTAATTCTTTTCTTTATTGTTTTTGTCTTCAAGTGTTCTAATTCATTCTTCTCCCACAACTGTGCTGATATCTTCTATTACTTTCTGACCTTCAAGGCTGATGGCTTCAAGGCTGGAGAAATCCTCTTTCAGAACCCTGAGGATGTCGTTGAGGGATTTGAGTATTGATAGTACCTTCTTCAATTTTTCCCGAAGTTTTTCAGATTCTGCCTGTGCTTTTTCAACTTCCTTGGTTAGAATTTCTGAAAGGATCTTCAGCTGTTTATCTTTTTCCTTCAGAGTCTCTTGAAGGGCGGTCAAAGAACTCTCATAGGTCTCTAGCAGGGTTTTCAGTTGATCCATCCGTTCCAGTTGGGCTTCAGCCTGGAAGAGCTGCTCATCTTTTCTTTGAATTTCTTCCTCCAGAGCAGTTATGGAGGCTTCTGCGAGCTCCAGGCGTTTTTTCAGTTCCTCGTTTTCTCTGAAAATCTCCGTTATCGTAGCCGGTGCACTTGCAAGTGAAGCAAGAATGGTGATCTCTTCGTTTTTCGTATCGAGCAGGTCGTTGAGTTTACTGATCTGATCTTTCAAGTTTGAAATATGTTGATCCTTGAGTAGAATGTACTGTTCAAGTTTTGCTATTTTTCGATCTTTCTCTTCTAGCAGTCCTCCTAGGAAAGACACAGTCGCAGTGAGGGTTGTGATCTGATCTTTCAGGTTAGATTCACGCTTTTGAAGGTCTTCTATGGTCTGTTCTTTGTTTGAAAGTTGGTCTTTAAGATCTTCAATCTGGTCTGTGAGTTCAGATTTCTGGCGTTCCAGGTCACTTATTCTCTGTCTCAGACTTCTAACATAGCTTTCGTTTCGCTGAATCACAGACCTCAACTGTTCAAACTCACTTCTCGGGATATCCACATAGTTATCGTGTCCTACCCACGTGTGAAGTTCTGAGTCGAGCATGTAGTGGATTTCATAGTACCTATTCGCTGAAAAATCCAGAACGGAAAATGTTCCCCTTGCAAAAAGTATCAAAGAGATCAGTGAAAAAAGCATGCCGGACACTTTCACCTTCATGTTGATCCCCCCTGAACTCGATATCATCATTATATAATTTTATAGTTGTCCTGGAAACTTCTCTACAGTGAGGTGAAAAATGTTGAATTTGACGGTTCAGGTTCCTCTCGAATCTTTCGTGAAAATATTCAATCAATTTGGAATCCTCGTGTACAGAAATTTTGTCAAGCACTCTATCCAGGTTGCAAAAATTACGAGGGAGATGGTAAAAAAACTCTCACTTCCAGTGGATCTGGATTTTGCCTATCTCTCCGGGCTGGTTCACGACACCGGGCTTGTTCTTGTTGCATCGACGAAGAACCACAAAAGGTTCAGAGACCTGTTCAGAGGAGTTGCGGACCTGGAAAAACTCGTACTTGTCTTCGATGAAAAAAACAGACACGCTCGAGTTTCTTATACACTCGTTTCCTCTGCGGATTTTCTACCCCCAGAATGTAGTATCATCATATGCCATACCACGAACTGAAAGAACTCGATGAAGCAACCGCTTTACTTACAAACTGCATAAACGCCGCTGACAGGATTTCCCAGATCCACCTGAAACACCACACCGAGGAGTTGAGTGTGGACTTTCTGAAGGAAGCAACCGAGAGAATAGAGAAAGATCCGGAGATAACTTCACCGGTGAAGCATGTGGCACTGGAAATTCTCTATGATCACTGCATTGTATACCTTCTGGATGAAAATCCTAGGTTTCACTCTTCAAGGCTTTTGTCTCTCAGTGGGTTTGAACCTCTCGCTAAGATCCTGGTTTTTCTGCTTGATGTGAGAAGTATCTACACAAGACAGCATTCCCTCATAGTTGCCGAGGTTTCCAAAATCCTTGCTGAAGAGATGCTGAGTGAAGAAGATGCCAGGCTCGTTTACATTGCTGCTCTGCTTCACGACGTGGGAAAGATCAGTGTGCCACTTGAGATACTTCACAAACCCGGCAAATTGAACGAGGTTGAGATGTTCATCATGAGAAATTATGTGGTGGATACTTATAGAATTCTGGAGGAAGCGGGCCTTGACTATATAACAAAGATAGCGGCAGCGCATCATGAAAGATGCGATGGATCGGGATACCCTCTTGGACTAACCTCACAGCATCTCACCGTGCACCAGAAGATACTTCAGGTGGCGGATGTGTTCTCAGCACTCATCGAAAACAGACCGTACAGAAAGGCGCTCTCTGCTTCTGAAGCACTGAAGATCCTGGAAAAAGAAGCCTCTCAGGGAAAACTGGATCGAAAAGTCGTTGAGACACTGAAGATCCTTGTAGAAAAGAAAGACATTGTTTCTCGGTTGAAAGAACTGGACTTTTCGCTCCCTCTGTGATTTTCTCCTTTTCAGGTTCTCCTCAGTCAAGATGGGCAAGAACGATCACGATTTCTCCGGTTATTTCACCGTGTGTTCTTGATGGATCCTATGTGGAACGTCGCTTCTTCATGAAACTACCTCGATTATTTTCTTCAGAAATTCTTCTTCTTTCCTCTCGTCCCAGATGAATAGATCCTGATGTTTTTTGATGTTTTCCAGTAGTTCCTCATATCTTTGACAAGCGCTTTCTATTTTCCTCAAGCTGTCTTCTGTATTTGAAGGATCGATGACAACTCCTATTTTCAACTCTTTAACTATCTTCGCCATCGATACGAAAGATTCCTTAACAACAACAGGAGTACCAGCGGCTATAGAATCATAGAATTTGTGTGGCAAAGCGTACAGATAGTTTTTGTAATCCTTCCCGATCGTACTGTAAGACACAAGTGAGAACATTCCTCTTGAGATTTCTTCCATCATTCTCTCATATGGTAGAAAAGATGTGTATGTGTGAGATACGTCAGAGAAAACTTTTGAATCCATTCCTATTATTCTGAAAGAAAATCCTCTCTCAATCAGCGCTTTTATGAGCCTTTTTTCATGGGTAAAACCTCTTGGGGTTTTTCCCACCATGACGATTTCCCTTCTTTTTCTGCCTGGATCAGGTTCTATCTTCAACGAGGCATAATTTGGGACAATGAAGGTTTTCTCTGGATTCAGTCCAGCCTTTGCCACAACATCATTTCGAGTCTCTTCAGAAACGAAGATACAAAGATCAGCCAATTTGAGTTGTTTTCTAAATATCCTCCACATTACAAACTCTTTCAGATCGTACAAAGGACTGGGAAGAGTATTGAGAAAATTCTGTGGATGGTACTCGTGAACATCGTAGACAATCTTCTTTCCACGTTTCTTAGCGATAAGAAAAGGCTTCAAAGGACTTGTAGCAGGAAAATGATGCATATAAATAATATCGTAGTCTTCGGTTTTTATAAGACGACATATTTCTTCATCGAAGGATTTTCTTTCAACTGCTTTCTGTAGAACACTTCCTTTATTCAAACATCTTACAGAAACGTATTTGATGTTATTCTCCTTGAAAGAAGTTTCTTCTTCTTCCGTTCTGTACTGGTAAATGACTTCATATTTCTTGGACAATGCCTGCACCGTTCTGAAGACCCTTTTGTCATCCCGAGAATGCATGTATCCAATGACAAGAACTTTCACAACAATCACTCCCAAAAAAAGAGATCATCTTTAATTTTTCGTGGTCATAGCTTCTTCATAAAAACCTGTTATCCACCTCACGCCCTTCACCACGACCCAGGTGTCCAGATAATCGAAGAGCCACTCAAAGAGTGTGGTCCAGATAAGAAAAACGGTGATCGTTCTCAGGGAGAAGTACCCGGTAAGGGCACCGTAGAAGAAGATCACGTTGTCTACAAGTTGAGCAAGTTTCGTCGCTGCGTTGTCACGAAGCCACAGGTGTTTTCCAAAAATACCCCTCGTCTTCTTCAGAAAATCCTGAAAGCGCGCTTTGAAAACACCTGATACAACGAAGGCAATCCAGCTGAAGATCGTAGTCCTCCACACCGGTAGAAAGAGCGCTTTCATGTGTTCGTGAACCCAGTCCTCGTTCGACGGAACGTATCCGAGAGCAAGGATCATTCCCACAAGGAACACAACCTGTGCGAAGAAGCCAACGGCAACCAGTTTCTGCGCCTCCCTGTATCCGTAGACCTCTGTCACGATGGCAACAAGTGTGATGAAGAATGGTCCAAGAAAAACTCCAGCGTACATTTGAACACCAGGGAGCAGATCGTACGCCTTCAGCACAGCCACGTTCATGTAGAGAACCAGTATTGCCCCAAGGGCGTATATTCCCTTCAATCCAAAGAAACGAACGGTGATGAAAACAAGCAAAACTCCAAGAAAGTACTCAAGGGAAAGAAACAGCCAGTTCACAACCATCATACTCTCCTCCACAAAAGTGTGTTTTCTTTGAATTCTCTCTCTATCTCTCCTCTATCCAGAAGAAAACTCAGATAAGCTTGGACGGTTGATCTGTACAGTACGTACTGAGTGAGATTTTCAATGGTGATACTGAATCTGTCGAAGAGTTTTTTCATCAGCTCCTCCAGGGTAAAGGGAGTTTTCAGGATCTCGAGAATCTCGTTTATGACGTTTTCCACGACGTTTCTGTTTTTCCTTGCAAGATCAACGATATTCTGTGTCACCTCTCCATGGGAAGGCACGTAGTAGTCGTAGTTCGTCTTTTCTAGAAAATCGAGGGTTTCAAGGAAGTCTGTTACGTTGTAGACGACAAAGATTCTGTGTTTTTCGATCGCCTCTTCAGAAAAGACCGAATCGGCACAAAAAAGAACGTTCTCCACTGCAACTCCGATCTGGTTTGGAGAGTGGCCGGGAAGAAAAACGATCTCAAGTTTCACTCCATCGAGGGTGAGAGTACCTTCTTTCAACGTTTCGTCGACTTTTGAAGGTTTTGCCATGAGAAACTTGTTTCTGAGTTCTTCTGGAGGAAAGGCACCGTAGAGGTAAAATGGCTCAAGTATAGTGTTTTCTATGATCTCTTTTTCCAGTTCTGGAGCAAACACACGGGTGGAAAAGCGCTTTTTCAGGAACGTGTTTCCACCACAGTGATCGGCATGCGAGTGGGTGTTTATGAGAAAAAGAGGAGGCTTTTCCAGAAGACGTGAAACCTTTCTTGGAACGCTTTCGTCTATACCACTGTCTATGAGAACACTGGACTTTTCCGCACGCACAACTCCTATGTTCACAGGGTTTGGAACGTAGGCAACCTTTTCTGTGAGATGTTTTATCTCCATGGCCTAACCTCCTGAAGGTCCGATCTCTAGAAGATTATACCAGAGACTTGATTTTCTTTCTCACAAATGGTAGTATTTCTCAGAGCACAGTTTCTTTCAAGGAGGTTTTTACTATGAGTATGCACGAGCATGAACATGAACACGAACATGAACATCAGACGGAGGTCTTCAGCCTGTTCGACCAGGATGGGAACGAGGTGTTCTTCCACAAACTGGGAGAAGTTGAAGACGAAGGGAATCTCTTTTGGGTCTGCGAAGAGGTTTTTCTGAACGACGCAAGGGACATGATAGAAGACCTCGGTGAAGTTTACATCTTCAAAGCAGACGAGACTCCCGAAGGCATCATGCTGGAAGGAGTAGAATACGAAACGGCGAAAAAGGTCTTCGAGAAGTGGCAGCAAAGTATCCCCGATATCGAAGAGATGTTTTTTGAAGAAGAGGATGAGGAATGAAAAAAGGGCGCCGAGGCGCCCTTTTGTTTTATATCTTCAGGTAAGGAAGTAGTCCCATCTGTCTTGCCCTCTTGATGGCCACCTTCACCATTCTCTGATGCTTGGCGCACGTTCCGGTGAGTCTTTTTGGGATGATCTTTGCCTTGTCTGTGAGGAACTCACTGAGGAGCTTTGTGTCTTTATAGTCAACGTAATCCAATTTCATTTCACAGAGTCTGCACTTTTTGACCTTCTTTCTCCTTCTTCTGTAAGCCACAGCACACACCTCCCTCAAAATGGTGGTTCGTCTTCACTGAAGGTATCATCGGTGAAATCTTCCTCTGGAATCTCCAGTTTTTCTTCCATGTCCTCGCTGGGCATCTCGACAGGCTTTCTGTCCATGAACCTCACGACGTTCGCAACCACTTCTGGAGAGACCCTCTTTTCTCCGGTCTGAGTTTCCCATCTTCTCATTCTCATTTCGCCTTCAACGAGGATGAGCCTTCCCTTGGTGAGGTACGTTCTTGCGAACTCCGCAAGCCTTCCAAAGGTCACCACCCTGAAAAAGTCCGTTGTCTGGGTGTCGTCGGGTGCGTTCTTTCTCGGGGTTCTGTCCACCGCTATCGTGAAGGTGGTGACGGGTGTTCCACTCAGGGTGTATCTTTCTTCAGGGTCTCTTACGAGTCTTCCAATGAGGATGATCCTGTTGAAAAAAGACATCAGGCTTCGGTTCCTCCTTTACCCTCGGAGGTCTCAGATGCTACCTTTTCCCTCTGAGCCTTCCTCTCTTTCTTTTCCAGGTCGAACCTTCTGAAGGTCTGCCATCTGATGATCTCAGGAATTACTCTGTAGAAGTTCTCCAACTCTTGAAGGTTCTGTCCGTCACACCTGAAGTAGATCACCGTGTAGTCTCCTTCGCTGAACTTTTTGATCTCGTAGGCGAACTTCCTCATGCCCATTCTTTCGACCTTGTCGATCTTTCCCTTGACTCTCTCTTCGATGATTCCCTTGACTCTTTCGACGAGTTTTTCTCTCTCTTCTTCTGGTACGTTTGGAGCGATGATGAACATGCTTTCGTAGATCCTCTCCTTCACGTAAGCCACAAAAACTCACCTCCCTCGGACATCTGGCCCCACCTCCGGTTCGGTGGAGCGGGATTTCACTCTCACGATTATACCATCACCTTTTGAGTCTGCAAAGGGTTGGAAACTCTCCTGTTTCCAGATATTCTTTGAAGCCCTTTATACAGATGGGCGTTATGTGAGGACAGTGTGTGAGGAAGTTCATGAAATCGACGACCCTGTCTGCTATCTTCTCTTCGAGGTTGAAGAAGATCTCCCAGGCACCCTTTTCTGCCTCTTCCTCGTTGAGGAACAGGATCTTCTTCAGAAACTCCTTCAGGTTGTTGAAACGCTCCAGTTCTTTCTGGGCAAGTTCTGTACCCTTTTTTGTGAGGGAAATGGGGCCCCTTCTCACGTAGTTTATCAGTTTTTTCGATGCGAGTTCTTCGAGGATCTGCTTTGCCGATGGCATTTTCACTTTGAGAAAATCCGAAACTTTCTTCAGTCTTGTGCTTCCCTCATCCAGCGTCAAGAGGACCGCAAGAAGATATCGCTTCTCGGTTGGTGATAACATATTTCTACCTCCCTTTAAGTTAATTCTAACACAGATGTTGGGATGGTAGAATATCGTTGAACGCAGACGAAGGGGTGATGAGTTTGAAGTTCTTCGGAATGGTTCTGATACTCCTTGGAGTACTCATTCTTCTTTCTGTCTTCAACGTCTTCGATGTTTCCTTTGGAAAGTTTCTAGGTTTTGTCTTTGCGGCGCTCTTTGGTTACGCGGGAGTGAACGCCCTCGTGAGGAAGGGTTTTCCTAACGGGCTTGTTTCTTGTGCAATAGCCCTCGTTCTTGTACTTCATATCTTCGGCGTGCACAGGTTCACCTTCTGGGAAGGGTTCGTTGTTTTCTTCTCTGTTCTTCTCATAGAGTGGGGGTTCTTTGCTATCCTCTCTCACAGGGTCTGAATCTTCATCCCCATCGCTCTCATGTAGCCCATCGATGTGGCGTACTGGATGGACCTTGTCCAGCCTGAACAGTCTCCGATGACGTGAAGGTTTTCCACCACGTCGTTAAGAAACTTGTTGGTGTAGAATTTCACCTCGACCGCGTAGAGCAGGTTGTCGAAGTAGGCAGCCCCCGGTATCACCCTGTCGAGGTTTTCAACGAAGTCCACAAGAGACTCTCTTATCTTCGAAGGGAACACGAGGTTTGCATCTCCGAGGATGTAACTTTCTGGGTCCAAGGTGGGACGGACCCTTCCGAGTCTTTTGGTTCTTCTGAACTCTTTGAAATCACCGTAGGTTTGAAGGATCACTTTTTCTCTGTCTCCTGCGAGGATGTTCGCGAGTTTTGCAAGATTCACTCCGTAACCCGTGGGATCTTTGAACGGCTCCGTAAAGCGCGTGGTGACCAGGATGGCAAAGTTCGTGTTCTCCGTCTTGTGAAGACTGTCCGAGTATCCGTTCACCGTGGTGAAGTCCTCGTACTTTTCCAGTGTCACCTTCCCGGCTGGATTCTGACAGAAGATCCTACAGATGTAACCCGTTTTTGTTCTGTAGCGGATCTTCACCTCGTACATGTCGGAGAAAGGATCCATCACGTGGTTTGGAAGTTCGTATCTGATTCCGATGTCGACGAACTGGTTCGGTTTTACAAGCTGTGGGTACTTCTCCTTGAGACGTTCCATGAGTCTGTGCCCACTTCTTCCAACGGCGATCACGAGTTCGTCGAACTCGAAGTCTCCCTTTTCGGTGTGCACCCTGTGGGGTGGTCCGAAATCCACGTCTTCTGCGGTGACTCCGAAGAGAAATTCGACGTTTTCGAACGAAGAAAAGTGCCTGTATATGTTCTCGTTCGTCTCTTTGAGGATGTCCGTTCCCAGATGGAAAAAGTACGACTTCACCGGCTCAAAACCGTGGTGGTAGAAGAGTTTGTAGACCTTCTCGCTCGAAAAGGACTCTCCAAATTCGATCTTTTTTCCGTCTCTTTCGAAGGATCTCAGATAGTTCACAAGGCCCTCTCTTCTGTCAACGGTTGGTCTGTAGCCAGAAAACTTCAGGTAAAACTCCACCGTCTTTGCCTGGATTTCGAGGGGGATGTAGATCTCGCCTCCCATGCCGTGGGAGATGAAGATCTTTCCGTCCATCCTCACGCCGGAGATGGTGTTGTGGGCGTAATCTTTTCCCCTCTCAAGGATGGTGATCCTGTAGTTGTTTATCTTTCCACTCTCTATGAGGCCGTGGATGAAACCGATCGCACTCGCACCAAAGCCGATGATTCCGAGTCTCTTCAACCGAATCACTCCCCAAGCAACTTCTTCAACTCCTCGATCGTGACAACTTCACCTTTTATCTGTTCCAGATAGATCTTTCTGTACTCTTCGTCACCACCCGGCACGATGTATATTTTACCTCTGAAGTTTTTGATGGCCTCCAGCTCTTTTTGAGAGAGTTTCTTTGCAAAACTCAGCCCACCCACCTTTGGTGTCGATATGATGAGTATGTCAACACCGGAAAGGTCTTTCAGCATCACCTTTGGATACTTCACAAGATAGCCTTTCTTTTCCAGCTCTTCCGCAAGGACTTTTAGCTTTTCCAGGTGGTCGTTTTCGTGGAGGGTGTCTATCATGATCACACCTTTGAGTTTTTCTCTGACAAAGAAACTCACAGACTGAACGATCTTTCCATCAACGAGGAAGGAAACCCAGTGGTATCCTTTCTTCAGCGCTTCTGTGGGAACGACGAACCTTTTAACCTGATACGGGGAGAAATTCTGTGAAACCTCCCTGAGCGCTTCACCGTCCAGAAGGATTGAAAGCGTCACCCTCTTTTCCTCATCTGTTACGTTGTAGATCTCGAAGTAGATCTTTGCGGTCTCACCATCGTGGATCTCCTCTGGAGACACTCTCACGCTGTTCACGTAAACAGAAGATGGTATCTGAAACCAGATCGGTGAGGTGACGATCTCGTCACCGTCCATCTGTTTCATGTAGACGAAGTACCATTCGTAACCGTCAGAAGGTGTGACTGAAAGTGTCAGGTTCAGTCTTTCTGTGCTTGGTCTGAGCTCTAGGACGGTTCCGCTCTGAGAGATGACGGCAAGATATAGGAGTTTTTCTGTGTCCTGATACTCGATGGTCAGGGTCTTTGGTGAAAAGTCGTCCACGAAAACAACGTCTCCCATGAGGTGCTGGCCACTTTTTAGAAGGGCTCGAACGTTTCTGTCTTCACTTCCGAAGGTGTGTCTCTTCCAGAGGGCATCCATGATGGAATCGTACGTCAACTCATCTGCTACTATTCCTGTTCTTGCCTCGTTCGCGCTTCCCCAGTTCGGTTTGTGGTTGTCCTGTCCAACGGTGGCTCCAAGATGCCATCCCCTGTTGAGGGCGAGGATGTAGTTTCCGTACATCTCGGGATTTATCACATCCCCCGAAGACCAGTTCCCGTTTCCCACCTCGATCAGGTTCACGTATTTGTCTGCTTCCGGAAAGTACCTGAACGAGTCGAAAGTACCGAAGGTGCTTATGGGATGGTTGAACTGGGCAAGTTTTTTGTGTTCAACGAGCCACCTGTAGAAACCTTCAAGGGAACTTTCATGGTTTCTGTCGATCCACTCGAGGGACTCGTACACGTTTATGTGGCCAATTCCCGATGTCCACTCGAATCCCTGAAGGGCAACGAACTTTCCATCTTCTGTGTATCTTTCTGCAGCGAGTTTCGTCAGGTACGGTTTGGTCTTTCCGTCTATCTTTTGAGCAAAATAGTAGGCATGGTCCGTCACCGCAAGAACGTCCAGGTATTTTCTGGCATACTCGTAAGCCTGGTCAGGCGTTCCAGAGCCGTCAGAGAAAGACGTGTGAGAATGCAGGTTTCCGTAATACACCCCTCCGAAGACGACACAAGAGAGAACAAGAAGGAAAACCGTGAGTTTCTTCATTCTATCTCCTCCTTCATTTCAATCCGGTTCTTGCGATTCCCTGTATGAAGTACTTCTGTGTGAAGATGAACAGGATCACCACAGGAAGAATGGAGAACGTTGCTGCCGCCATGAGGAGGTTGTACTGTGTTCCCACATCGGAACTGAACGCCTGAAGCCCCACGGGAAGTGTTCTGTAGTTTTCGCTGTTTGTCACGATCAGAACCCACAAAAAAGCGTTCCAGCTTCCAACGAACTTCAAAAGCGCCGATGTGATCACGGCGGGTCTGCTCAGCGGCACAACTATCTGCCAGAGAAACCTCCAGTGAGAACAGCCATCTATCTTCGCAGCATCGAAAAGTTCCTTTGGAATGGTCAGAAAGTGCTGTCTTAAGAGAAATATGGCGAAAACACTGACGATCCAAGGAACGATCAGAGCGTAGTAGGTGTCGATCCAACCAAGTTTTGATATAGTGATGAAGTTGGGAACAAGAAGGACTTCCCCTGGGATCATCATCGTGGCAAGAAAGAGTCCGAAGATGAAATCCCTTCCTGGAAAGACCATCCAGGAAAAGGCATATGCGGCAAGGGAAGCGGTGATCACTTCAAGGATGGTCGTTGAAGAGGCAACGAAGAAGGTGTTGAAGTAGTACCTCGGAAAAGGAGCAGCGTTCCAGGCATCCACGTAGTTCTGAAAGATGTTCGCCAAAACTTCACGGAAGGAAAACCTGAGTTTCACAGAGTTCACGGACTCGTCGCTCAAAAATATTGCGGGAACACTATCAAGAAGAATCTCTACGACTTCGCCGTTTTTCACCCGAACTTCTTTCACGAAATCTGGAGCTTCCACGATCTTCCAGGAACTCATCGCATCCTCGTAGGCTTTTCTGAGAAGGGCAACATCTTTGAGATATTGTGCAACCGCGTTGAGCAAATCTTCGCTCAGGTTGAGCTGAGAGAGCTTTGATTTCAAGATCTTGTAGGTGCTGCTTTCGGAGAGTCTGGTGTTCATTTCTTCAAGCATCTGAGAGAAACTCTCCGCTTCAATGCCGCTTTCTTGGGCGAGCGTGATGAGAGAAGAAACAACGGGTTTCACTGAAGCGATAGTGAGAAGATCCACGTTGTATTTTTTTGAGATTTCCTGTTCCTTCAAAGCCACGTACTCTTCCACTGGATTTTTCGATTCTTCAAGGAGTTTTTCGACGAGTTCCTTGTCGGAGAAGTTTTCTATCTTCTTCAAAAAGAGCTCTTTTCTTTCTTTTTCACTCATCGCCCTTGCAACGATGTTTTTTTCGACCGTGAGGTTCTGTGCGTTCTGGAAGAACTCACTGACTTCAAGGTAGTAGGAGATGTTCTCTTTTATCTCTTCAATGGGAAAGGCTACCCTCTTTTCGTACACGGAAACGAGGGGGTTGCTTCCAGAATACTCGAGGCTTACACCTTTCAGTAATGCATGGAGATCTCTTATTTCGTCGTCGGAGAGAACGAGTGTGCTTCCTGCTTTCATCTTCTCTACGTTCTCTCGGAGTGTGGAGAGTTCTTTCTTTTTGGTTTCAAGAAATAGATGGAACCTTTCTCTTTCTGCGTCGTCTTTTATTCTCAGTTCTGTGAACCTTTCAAGTTGAGAGATCGTTCTCAGCGAACTCTCTATCGCAGCCGAAATCTCGTTTATCAAAGTTGCCCTCTGAAAGTAAGGACTTGCACCACTTTTGTAGTGAATGAAGAACTGCTCGAAGAACTCCTCCGGTGTGTTCCATGAGAACTCAACAGGAGATTTCGAGGCAATCTCTCTAACCTTCTCGTCGTTCACCTTCGTTGTGTATCTTGCTCCCTTCAGAGGGATCGTCACCGTTCCTCTGTAGAACGGATCGTCGTTCACGACGATGGCAAGGAGGTTTTCCTCCCCCATTCTCAACGAGTAGGCTTCCCTCAGACTGACTCCCCTGGGCACCCTCTGAACACCCGGTTTCATAATCACCTTCACATTGCGGGAGAATGAGAAGTTCTTGGTGTAGAACTTCGGAGGCCACTGCTGGACCTCAGAGGGTGCCTTAAAGGAAGTGAGCACCATCCAGACAAATGGTCCAAGCATCACCACGGCTCCAAATATGAGAAGAAGATAAACGATCAGTTTCTTCACACTACCACCTCACGATACGTACTCGACCGCTCTTCTTCCAACCCTGTACTGTATGAAGGTGAAGATGAGGATGATGGCAAAAAGGATGTACGCCGCCGCTGAAGCGATTCCCATCCTCTGTTGTCTGTAGAACAGATCGAACACGTAGTACACGAGGGTCATTCCACTGTTGTTGTACGGCCCTGGAAGTCCATCGTAGAGTATGTAAATCTCTGCAAAGACCTTGAAGGCACCTATTAGGGAGACGATGAGCAGAAAGAACGTCGTCGGAGACAGAAGGGGCCAGGTGATGTAGAAGAACTTCTGAAGGGAATTTGCACCGTCGACCTCTGCCGCTTCGTAGTAGGACCTGTCAATGTTTTGAAGACCTGCAAGAAATATCACCGCATCGTACCCAACGGTTTTCCAAACAGACACTATAGCGATCGTGGGAATCGTCCACCTTTCATCCTTCAGCCAGGAGATGGGATCTATGTTGAACAGTGAAAGGATGTAGTTCAGAAGACCGAACTCGTCGTTGAATATCCACTTCCAGACGAGAGATATGGCAACAACGGAGGTGACGAAAGGAATGAAGTAGGCCGTTCTGAAGAAGACCCTGAACCTGACGTTGCTGTTCAGAAGAAGGGCTATCACAAGAGACAGAAAGATCTGAGAGGGAACACTGAGTATCACGTAGTAGAGGGTGTTCGTGAGGGCTTTGAGAAAGAGATTTTTGTCCTTTGCGTCTAGTAGGAAGTTCACCATCCCGGGAAGAGATGAACGAAGTTCCACAAAAGTGAAGACCACAAGAAACAGAATGAACCAAAGCCAGGTGTTTTTCATCTCCACTTTCTTGAAATCGTACACGAGCCACGACCAGGAGATGGCCGCTGCAAAAAAGGAAAGGATGGGATTTTTCAGGCTGAAGAGATTCAAAGCAATGTATAGTAGCACAATCATGGCGTTAGGAAGAACACCGGAGAGTGATCTCTTCCTCAGCAGATGAACCACAAGGAGCACAACAGCACCGGCAACAGCAAGATGAAAGAAGCTGTTCAGAACGGTGAAAATGAAAGAGTACTTTGGAGGATAGTCGAATCGAAAGATCTCGATGTAGTTGTCGAGCCCTGTGAAGTAGGGATTCTTCATGTTTCTGAAGTCCCACTTGAAGAAACTCAGAACGAAGGAAAAACCAACTGGCCAGAAGACGAACATACCAAGGACCGCAAGCGAGGGAAGCAGAAAAAGATACGCAAGAACCGTCTCTTTGAGTTTTTTCGATGCCTTCATCTTCAGCCCTCACTTCCTTGTGTTTTCTTCACATTCAAATTATAACCTATGCGGTATAATTCAGTGTGGTGAAATTCCAAAAAGGGAGGGATTTTTGTGAAGAAGGTTCTTGTTCTTTTGATGGTAGCTTTGAGTGTTCTGGCCCTTTCGAAGGTGAAGGTCACGTTCTGGCACGCCATGGGTGGTGGGCACGGAAAGACCCTTCAGGAGATAGTGAACACCTTCAACGAACTCCATCCCGATATCGAGGTGGAAGCGGTCTACGTTGGAAACTATGGAGCTCTTTCCCAGAAACTCCTCGCCGCCGCACAGGCAGGAGAGCTTCCCACCATCGCACAGGCGTACTCTAACTGGACGGCAAAACTCATACAGAGTGGAGTCGTGCAGCCTCTGAACGAGTTCGTGAACGATCCAAAGATAGGCCTCACGAAAGAAGAGTGGGAAGACATCTTCAAACCTTTGAGAGATAACTGTATGTGGGGAGACACCATATACGCTGTTCCGTTCAACAAGAGCCTCTACATACTCTACTACAACGCAGATGCCTTCGCAATGTACGGTGTCGATGTTCCCAAAACGATCGATGAGCTTTACGAGGCAGCACGTATCATGACAGAAGATCTGGACGGAGACGGAAAGATCGACCAGTATGGATATGGATTCAGAACGACCGTTGACTTCTTCCAGATTCTTCTCACACTGCGCGGTGGATCCATCCTGAAAAAGGTCGATGGAAAGTGGGTATCCAACATCGACAGCCAGGAAACAAGAGACGTTCTTTCCTTCGTAAAGAAAATGGTCGACGATGGGATCGCGTACTTCCAGGGAGGATATCTCGACGGGATTTTTGGTCAGGGAAAGATCATGATGTACATAAGCACGATAGCAGGAAGACCCTACGTTGAGCAGTCCACGAAGGGTAAGTTCACCTGGAGCTGGGCACCCGTTCCCACCTGGGTGACGAACAAGGTGCCGTTTGCAGGAACGGACATCATCATGTTCAACACGGCAAGTGAAGAGGAAAAAAGAGCAGCCTGGGAGTTCATGAAGTACCTCATCTCCCCTGAGGTGACCGCCTACTGGGCGATAAACACGGGTTACATCCCTGTGAGAAGAAGTGCTCTTGAGACCTCCATCTGGAAGGAGGCAGCAAAGTCCGATCCTCTGCTTGAAATACCCCTTTCTCAGATAGACAACGCTGTGTTCGATCCACAGATCGGCGTCTGGTACGAGATCAGAACGGTGGTTGGCAACATGTTTTCCGACTTCATAAACGGAAAAGTCGATATGGAAACAGCGATAAAGACGGCTGATCAAAAGATAAAAGAGTACCTCAAGGAAGAGTACGGTGAGTGAGCGGGAGGGTGTTCCTCCCGCTTTTCTTTTGTTTAAAGTGCTCTTAAAGAAAACATGAGAGAATCAAAACAAAGCTCGGGATCTTTCGATCCCCTTTAAATTTTTTATACCGGAGGTGAGGTGTGTGTTTCATCTCAAAGAGAACGGAACGAACGTGAAGACAGAGATCTTTGCCGGTATTGCGACCTTCCTCACCATGGCTTACATCGTCTTCGTGAACCCCTCCATCCTCGTTCAGGCGGTTGGAGTGGATGCGGGAAGTCCCCTGTATCAACAGTTCTTCGGAGCCTTCATGGTCGCGACGATCCTGGGGTCTGCCACAGCGACACTCGTGATGGCTTTCTTTGCCAACTACCCCTTCGCACTCGCCCCCGGTATGGGACTGAACGCGTACTTCACCTACACTGTGTGCCTTGGGATGGGAATCGACTGGAGGGTGGCACTCGCAGCAGTCTTCATAGAAGGGCTCATCTTCATAGGTCTGACTCTCGTTGGGTTTAGAAAGTTCGTGGCCGGTATCATCCCTGAATCCATAAAGATCGCAATCTCGGCTGGGATCGGATTCTTCATCGCGTTCATAGGACTTAGAAGCGCGGAAATCGTCGTGTCAAATCCCGCTACTTCCGTTTCTCTAGGAGATCTTACAAATCCCGGGGTTCTAGTGACGGTTGTCGGGCTTCTTGTGATCGTAGCGCTCTACCACAGAAAGGTCCCGGGTGCTGTGATGATCGGAATTCTTGTGGCGACTCTTGTTGGTGCCATTCCAGGGATAGGTGTCACAAAGTACCAGGGAATAGTTGGACCTATCCCAAACATCTCCCCGACGTTCATGAAACTCGATTTTTCTGGATTTTTGAGCCTTGATTTCTGGATCGTCGTTCTCACCTTCTTCTTCGTTGACTTCTTCGACACGCTCGGCACCATCACAGGACTTGCGCAGAGTGCCGGTTTCATGAAGAATGGAGAACTTCCAAGGGCAAACAGGGCGTTTCTTTCAGACGCCATAGGAACTTCCGTGGGAGCACTCTTTGGAACTTCCACGGTGACCACCTACATAGAGAGCGGTGCAGGGATCGCAGAGGGTGGAAGAACGGGGCTCACCGCTCTCGTTGTGGCACTCTGTATGCTTGCCATGCTCTTCTTTGCTCCGCTTGCTCAGACAGTTCCCGGATATGCCACCGCCCCCGCATTGATCTTCGTTGGGGCCCTCATGATAGGAAACCTCGGAAAGGTTAGATGGGACGATATAACAGAGGCAATCCCCGCGTTCATCACAGTCATAACGATGCCTCTCACGTACTCCATAGCAAACGGTATTGCTCTTGGTATCATCTCTTACGCTCTGGTGAAGCTCTTTTCTGGAAAAACCAAAGAAGTGCATTGGTTCACATGGATCCTGGCGCTTGCCTTCGCACTGTGGCTTCTCTTCATAAAGCATTGATATGCAAAAAAGTGGTATAATGAATCAGGGGTGATAGAATGAAGAAACTGGTTGTCATAGGATTTCTCGTCGTCTCACTGGTGATCTTCGCAGGTGCGATTGGCGAGATCAAAAGCAGAGGTTACCTTCTTGTTGGACTCTCTGCGGACTTTCCACCCTTTGAGTTCGTCGATGAAAACGGAAACATCGTGGGATTCGATGTAGATCTTGCAAAAGAGATAGCAAGAAAGCTAGGTGTGGAACTCAGAATCGTCGACATGACTTTCGATGGGCTCATTCCGAGTCTTCTGACGAAAAAGATCGATGTGATCATCTCTGGTATGACGATCACAGAAGAGAGAAAGAAAGTGGTGGCTTTCTCCGACCCGTACTTCGATGCGGGGCAGGTCATCGTGGTGAGAAAAGACAGCAACTTTCAACCAAAGACCTACGAGGATCTTGTGGGAAAGACCGTGGCGGTTCAGATAGGAACCACGGGAGATATAGAGGTTTCGAAATACGATGGGATCAACGTCGTCAGGTTCGACAAGTTCACCGATGCCTTCCTGGAACTGAAGAGAGGAAGAGCGGACGCTGTGGTGCTGGACTCTGCGACCGCGAAGGCTTTCGTTGCGAAAAATCCTGACCTTTTCATTTCGAGCGATGTTCTCTCCAGCGAGCAGTACGGCATCGCCGTGAGGAAAGAGGATACGGATCTACTCGAGTTCATCAACGGTGTTTTGAGGGAGCTGAAAAAGAGCCCCTACGACGTGCTCATAGAAAAATGGTTCTCAGAGTGATGGAGGAATGAAGAATGCCAGAATGGTTGAAAGTGATCGTAGACAATCTGCCTCTTCTTCTGAAGGGTGCCCTGCGCACCCTTCAGCTTACTTCTCTTTCGGTTTCGATGGGACTTGCCATAGGGATCTTCGTCGGTATGGGAAGGCTTTCGAAGTACCGGATCATAAGGTACCCATCCTCCGTTTACGTGGAGTTCATCAGAGGAACTCCGTTGATGGTTCAGCTCTTTTTGGTGTACTTCGGGCTTCCCGAACTTGGTCTTGAGTTCGACAGGTTCACGGCTGCTGTCGTTGCCCTCGGGATAAACAGCGGAGCGTACGTTGCAGAAATTGTCAGAGCGGGGATACAGTCCGTTCCAAAGGGACAGTACGAGGCGGCAAGATCCCTTGGGATGTCACACTTTCAGGCTATGGTCCATGTGATTCTTCCACAGGCGTTCAGGCACATTCTTCCAGCACTCGGAAACGAGTTCATCGCCCTCGCAAAGGACAGTTCCCTTGCGATGGTGATAGGAACAGTCGAGCTCATGAGGAGTGCCCAGTACATCGTCAGCAGAACCTTCATGAGTTTTCCCATATACGGTGGGGTGGCACTGATTTATTTCGCCATTACTTTTTCTGTTTCCAGACTGGTGAAGTTCGTGGAAGGCAGGTTGAAAATATGAGAGACGTCGTATTGAAGATCGAGGGACTCCACAAGTTCTTTGGAAAACTTCACGTGCTCAAAGGTATCGACCTCGAAGTGAAAAAGGCTGAAGTGATATCGATAATAGGTCCGAGTGGAAGTGGAAAGAGCACCCTCCTTCGCTGTATAAACCTGCTTGAGGAGTACCAGGAGGGAAGGATCTATTTCAGAGGAGAACTCATAACCCACAGAAACATAAACCGGATAAGAAGTTCTATTGGAATGGTCTTTCAACAGTTCAACCTCTTTCCACACCTTTCCGTTCTGGACAACCTCATACTGGCACCGGTGAAAGTGAAGAACATGTCGAAGGAAGAAGCCATTGAGAAAGCAAGAAAACTGCTTGAGAGGGTTGACCTCATCGACAAGATAAACGAAAGGCCGGGGAACCTCTCCGGTGGTCAGCAGCAGAGGGTGGCGATAGCAAGGGCCCTCATGATGGACCCCGAGCTCATGCTCTTCGACGAGCCCACCTCCGCCCTCGATCCAGAGCTCGTTAAAGAAGTTCTCGACGTCATAAAGGATCTTGCACAAACAGGCATAACCATGCTGATCGTAACACACGAGATGAGGTTCGCACGGGACGTTTCCGACAGAGTGATATTCATGGACGAAGGAAAGATCGTTGAAAGCGGTACACCCGAGAAGATCTTCTCTAATCCGGAGAACGAGAGGACGAGGGAGTTTCTTGGGCACTTTCTTTCAGTTTGAAGTACTCAGAAAGGACCTCTTTTGCAATCTGAGAAGCTGCACCAGAACCGTAGCCTCCGTGTTCTACCATCACAACGATCGCAACTTCAGGATTCTCGGCAGGAGAAAAACCTATAAACCACGAGTGTGGTTCACCGTTTGAGGTTTCTGCCGTTCCCGTTTTTCCAGCCACTCTGTAAGGAAAATCTCTGAAAACGTGGTACGCGGTTCCGGGATCTTCTTTTTCATTTCCCCGAAAGGATGTCACATCGACCATGGCATCTTTGAGGAAGGACCAAACTTTTTCGTCGATCTGAACCTGTGTTTCGATCTCCGGTTTCACCACTTTTGATCCGATCTTTTTAACCACGTGCGGCTTGTAGAACACACCTTTATTTGCCACAAGTGAGACGAGTCTCAAAAGCTCTATGGGAGTAATTTCGAGGTATCCCTGACCGATGGACATCAAGATGGTATCACCGGGATACCAGGGCTCTCCGATCTTTGTAATCTTCCACTCGGGCGATGGAAGAAGGCCTTCTTTTTCTCCGGGAAGGTCTATTCCTGTCTTTTCGAAAATTCCAAACTTTCTTGCAATTTCTGTCATCTTTTCAACACCGAGTTTCAATCCAAGCTGGTAGAAGTAGATGTTACAGGAAACCCTGATCGCCTTTGCAAGATCCGTTGGCCCGTGTCCTTCTTTTTTCCAGTCTCTGTATTTTGCAACGACTTCTCCTTTACTGTTTCTGTACTCGAACACACCGTGGCAGTTGATCTTCTCATTTGGATCGATGCCGCTCAAAAGAGCAGCCAAAGTCCAGAGTATTTTGATGGCAGAGCCGGGGTTGTAAGTGGAAGAGATCATCCTGTTGATGAGAGGAGAAGGTGATTCCCTCAGAAGTCTTTCCCACTCTCTTTTTGTGAACCCTTCATAGAAATCCTGGGGGTTGTACTCGGGGAAAGAAGCCAGGGCAAGGATTTCTCCCGTCTTCACACTGGAGAGAATCACAGCGCCTGGCTTTCCAACTTCTTCCATGGATTTTTCCGCAACTTTCTGTATTCTGGAGTCGATGGTGAGCGTTATGTCCTCTCCCGGTTTTGGAGGGCTTTTCATAACCTCCGAGGTGACTTTCCCGGAAGACTCTACGAACACCATCTTTACTCCCTCGACTCCCGTCAGAAACTCATCGTAAACACGTTCAACACCGTACATGCCTTCTCTATCCACGTTCACGTACCCCACAACGTGAGGAGCAATAGGAACGTATCTTCTCCTGTAATCCAGACTGATACGTGCTCCTTTTTTTGAGAGGACGTCCGCTCGGGCTTTGTCGAGAACGATCTTTTCACCCCTGATAAGACGAAGAACCTCTTCTGAAGTGAGAAGGCCAGTTTTTTTCAGTTCGTCGATGTTGTTCAACCACGGATCGAGAATGTACACCTCTTCATCTCTGGCAAGGACCTTCCCATCACTGGTGAGAATCTTCCCTCTTGGAGCAAGCAACTTCACGATCCTTGTTTGAAGAAGTTCCAGGTACCTTTTGTGTTCCTCGTGTTCGAGGATCTGAATCTGAAAGGCCTTGATGATGATCAAAACGAACGAAAGCGCCATGAAAAGCAGAATCAATCTGTTCTTCACCGCCGCCTCACCCACAGAAGTAGGAATACCCCAAAAAGGGCAGACAAAGCAAAAGAAACAAAACCAGAAGGAACGCATCCTATAACGATCAAAACAGAAGCAGGCAGGATCATCGAGGAAAAGTGACTTCTCAGCACGTCAAGAATCAAAAACGCAAAGAGGATGATTATGTACCAGTAGTTGGGCATGGCAAGAAACCTGATCAGAAGAACAAGAAAAAAAAGAACGGTTTTCCTCCTGTAGAGAGCCAGTCCAAGAAAGGCGGGGAAAAACATCAGAACGTCTTTGAAGACAAAATCCCAAAGAACGCTCAGGACGGCAAAAATGTAAATCATTCTACCACCCCAACCACGGCCACCCTGTCGGGAAGGTCCTTTTCTGCGTTCAAAAGAAAGTACCCTCCATCGTACCCTGCCACGGTTCCAACGAAAAGAAAGTCTTTCAGAGCTAAGTTCCACTTTTCATCTTCCAGAAACACCTTCCATCCCGTCACATCCATATCCTCGAGTATGGAAACTTTCGGAACGTCTCCTCCCTTCAGCACTCCCACAACTGAATTGTTTACGCTTTCTATTCGTACTCTATCAACGAAATTCTCAGAAAATACGGTCTCCACTTTCGAGAGTGGACCTTTTTCCACAACGATTCCAAGAAACCTTCTTTTGAAGGGATCGAGTACAAGAGACCCTTCTTTCACCTCTCCGAGAATGTAGAAGTACCCATTTCCCCTTCCCGTAACGAAAAAAAGACTTCCAACACTTTTTGAACCCACGTAGATGTCTCCGGGATAGATTTTGTTTTTCAGTTTCAGGATGACGTCTTCGATTGACGCCCTCAGTTTCAGGAAGGGAAACGATGCTCTGTAGAAAAAAGGATGAAGTTTGCCAGAGACGTCGAACGTTTCGTTCAGAAAGAAGATGGTTAAAAACAAAAGAAAAACGATCGCTCTTTTCATCATCCAGCACCCTGAAGTTTCTTCAGGATGTTCACCTTCTCAAGAACCATCCCCGCTCCCTTCGCAACGGCCGTGAGGGGCTCTTCTGCTCTGATCACGTTGATGCCTGTTTCTTTCTGAAGAAGCGTGTCCAGACCTCTCAAAAGGGATCCTCCACCGGTGAGAAAGATCCCCCGCTCTATGATGTCAGAGACGAGTTCAGGAGGAGTCTTTTCCAGAGTTGCCCTTACGCTCTCCACGATTGTGACCACAACACTTTTGAGGGCTTCTCTCACCTCTCCACCTTTCAGCGTGAGCTTTCTTGGAAGGCCTGTGGAAAGATCTATCCCTGAAACGGTCGTTTCGAGTTCATCGTTTTCCTTGGATGGGAAAACGTTCCCTATTTCTATCTTCACTCTCTCTGCTGTTCTTTCACCGATCGCCACGCGGTAGGTTTCCCTCACGTACTGCATGATGGCTTCGTCCATCTCGTCTCCCGCTATGCGCACCGACTCCCATGTAACGATACTGCCAAGAGAGATCACCGCGACCTCCGTTGTTCCACCGCCGATGTCCACCACCATGTTTCCAGAAGGCTCTTCAACGTTGAGGTTGGAACCTATCGCTGCTGCCATGGGCTCTTCTATCAGAAAGACCTTGCTCGCTCCGGCCTCGAGTCCTGCATCCAGGATGGCCCTTCTTTCTACATCGGTGATGCCGATGGGAACACCTATCACCACGCGTGGTTTGAGAAGGTTGAATCCGTTCTTTGCTTTGTTTATGAAGTATCTCAACATCACAAGGGCTACGGTGTAATCGGCTATGACACCATCCTTCATGGGTCTTATAGCCTTTATGGTTGCGGGAGTTTTCCCCAGCATATTTTTCGCCTCAAGACCAACTTTCAGTATTTCACCTGTGCTGGAATCTATCGCTATAACGGAGGGCTCGTTCACAACAATGCCCTTTCCCTTAAGGAAAACGAGCGTATTTGCCGTTCCAAGGTCGATTCCTATGTCTTTTCTTAGCACCTTCTTCCCCCTCTCAACAATCTCTTGCTGTTAAGGATTATACCATCTGATAGAATTTCTAGTACGGAGGTGAAAACTTTGGAGAGAGTGTACGTGATGGGGCACAGAAATCCAGACACGGACAGTGTGTGCTCTGCAATAGGGTACGCCCATTACAAAGGTGTAGTAGAGAAGAAAAAACTATTCATCCCGGCACGATGCGGGGAATTGACGAGTGAAGCCCTTTTTGTTCTCGATTATTTCAAAGTGAAGCCTCCAGTTCTTCTTGAAACACTGGAACCCATCGTTGAAGACCTCGAGTTGAAAGATCCGATCTTCGTCTCTCCGGACACACCCGTTTACGATGTCGCCATGTTGATGGAAGGAAAAGGAATAAAGAACGTTCCTGTGGTGTCCAAAGGGAAGATGATAGGAGTGGTCACAGAAAGCAATCTTGCGCGGGTTTACGTGAGAAGACTGAAGATAGAGCCACTCGTCATACATCCCGTTCCTCTTGAACAGCTTGTCAGGGTGTTGAAGGCAGAAGTTGTGTGTGATCACCTGAAAGAAAAAACGATATCTGGAAAAGTTCATATCGCCGTTGACGCACTCCACGTGCTCCTTGGAAAAATCGAAATAGGTGACGTGGTCATAGTTGGTGACAACGAACCCGCTCAGATTGCCCTTCTTGAAAAGGGAGCAAAACTCATGATAGTCGTAAATAATGCACCCGTTTCCGGCAGGGTTTTGGAGATCGCAAAGGAGAAAAACGCAGCTGTTCTGAGAGTGAAGTTCGACGCCTTCGGTGCGGCAAAGCTCATAAACCTTGCTCTTCCCGTGACTCTGGTGATGAGTAAGAAGTTTCCAACGGTTACGAAGAAGGACACACTCGAAGATGTTAGGAACATCGTATTCACATCCAAACTGAGGGCAGCGTTCGTGGAAGACGAGAAAGAAAAGCTTCTTGGTGTGATAACGAGAACAGACTTGATGAAAGATGTGAGAAAAAAAGTCATCCTGGTGGATCACAACGAGATCACACAGGCACCGGAAGGTGTGGAAAAGGCAGAGATCCTTGAAATCATCGATCATCACAGACTCGGTGGTCTGAGCACCTTGAACCCGATCTTCTTTTACAACGAACCCGTGGGTAGTACTTCAACGATCGTCACAGAGTTCTTCCTCAGGGACGATGTGAAGATAGAAAGAGAGATCGCCGGCGTTCTTCTTGCAGGGATCATATCTGATACTCTTTTCTTCAAGCTTTCCACAACGACAGAGAAAGACAGAGCGATGGCAAGTTTCCTTGCCAAAATCACAAAGCTCGATCTGGAAAACTTCGCAAGAAGGTTGTTGAGGGAAGGAATGAAGATCCCGAAGAATGTCGATCCCTTTGAGCTACTGAAGAGAGACGTGAAGGTGTACGAAATGGGTGAAGAGTCCTTTGCGGTCTCTCAGATCATGACTTCGGATTTTTCTGTCTTGCTGAAGGAAAAAGAAAAATTCATCAGTGCCCTGAAAAATCTCAGGGGAGAGCTTGGCGTAACACACTGCTTTGTTCTATTCACCAATCCGATAGAAGAGACAAGCCTTGTGATGGTGGAAGGAGACCAGAAGATACTTGAGAAAGCTTTCGATGGTGCGGAAAAGAAAGATGGTCTTTTCCTATTGAAGGGTGTCATGTCCAGAAAGAAGGATTTTGTCCCAAGAATCGGAGAGGTTCTGAGAAGGGAGAGATGAACCCTTGGAAAGATTTTTCGCATGGTTTGTGATAGTACTCTGGGGTGTTTCTTTTCTCGCAACAAAGGTGGTCGTTCAGGTTCTGAATCCTTTCCTTGCAGGTTTTTTGAGGTTTTTGCTCGCCTTCCTCTTTCTGAGTCTGGTTTCAGGAAGACCGAAACTGTTCAACAGAGACATTTTCATGGCGGGCTTTTGGGGAGTCTTTGGTTATTTTGCTTTCGAGAACTCTGCACTCATGTTCACAGAGCCGACCAACGCTGCGATCATCGTCTCGTCCGCTCCCATCTTTTTTCTTCTCTTCTCACACATCGTTCAGAAAAAGAGGACAACAGCGGGCATGTACCTCGGTGTGATGCTTTCATTTCTTGGAGTTGCCCTCGTCATACTGAACGGACGATTCGTTCTCAAACTGAATCCGATTGGAGATCTTCTTGCATTCGGAGCCGCTCTGTCCTGGGTCTTTTACACACACCACGTGGAAAAGCTTGGAAGTCTCACCCTCAAAGAGAACGCCGGTATCATGTTCTGGGGGATGGTTCTTTTTCTTCCCTTCTCTGCTGGAAGGTTTCATCAGCTTCTGAACATGAACGCTTCTGTGATCGTGTCTTTGCTCTATCTTGGACTCCTATGCTCTGGTCTTGCATATTTTCTCTGGAATAAGGCAATCGAAAAGCTCGGAAGCAGGAGAACAACGAACATGATATACTACATACCAGTTGTGACGGCCGTGGTTGAACACACCGTGAAGATGAAGCTACCATCCGCTCTTTTGATTGGAGGGGTTGTGCTCGTTGTTCTGGGACTTTCTATCTTCGAAAGGGAGGTAGAACATGAAACTGAGAGTGGCACTGATAGGATGTGGAAGGATCGGTCAGAAAAAGCACGTTCCCGCTCTGATTGAAACGGGTGATCTTTTCGACACGGTGGCCGTTTGTGATTTGGTGGAGGAAAGGATGGATATGGCCGCCGATCAATTCGAAAAGGCAGGTCTCAAAAGACCTGAGACGGTGAAAGATTACAGAGAAATTCTCAAAAGAGACGACATAGACGTGGTATCCATCGCAACAGAAAGCGGAAAACACTACCAGATGACGATGGAGGCACTGGAGAGTGGAAAGCACGTTCTTGTGGAAAAACCCATGGCACTCTCAACACGGCATATGAACGAGATGGTGGAGCTTTCGGAGAGAAAGAAACTGAAACTCGCCGTGTTCTTTCAAAACAGGTTCAACCCGCCTATTCAAGAAGTGAGAAAGAAGCTGGATTCAGGAGCCTTCGGGAAGGTGTTCTACGCGTCCGTGGCGGTAAGGTGGAACAGAAACGAAGCGTACTACAAACAGGCAAAATGGAGAGGAACGTGGGAGATGGACGGAGGAGTGTTGATGAACCAGTCCACCCACGCCATAGACCTTCTTCAGTGGTTTCTCGGTGGAGAGATCGAGGAGATATACGGTTACATAGCGAACACGAACCATCCTTACATAGAGGCGGAAGACACCGGTTTTGCCATCGTGAAGTTCAAAGGAGGAAAAACGGGTCTGATAGAAGCAACGAGTAATGTGTTCCCAAGAAATCTCGAAGAGACACTCGCCATCTTTGGAGAAAAAGGAACCGTCGTCGTTGGAGGTCTTGCGGTCAACAGGATCCTCACCTGGAGGTTTGAAAAAGAAGAGTCCCATCCGTTCATGAACCTGCCAGATCCAGACACAGTGTATGGAGACAGCCACAAGTACGTGTACAGAGACTTCTACGAAGCGGTCCTCAAAGACAGAAAACCTTACATCTCAGGAGAAGATGGAAAGAAGGCGGTGGAGATAGTCCTTGGGATATACAAGTCCTTCCTGGAGGGAAGACCCGTGAAGTATCCGTTCGATTTTTCCACGGAGGAAATGAAAGGAGTAAAACTGTGATGAGAAAGAGGACCGTTTTTTTCATTTTGCTGTTCAACGCGTTCATATTCGTGTTGATGAGTCTTTCTGGAGTTTTCTCCACAAGGGAACCCATACTTCAAATGCTTCTTCTTCTCAGATACGGTGCCCAGTACGGTCCTAGAGTCGACGCAGGAGACTGGTTCAGGTTGATCACGGCCCTCTTTGTCCACGGAGGAATCCTTCACATCCTCTTCAACTCCTATGCCCTCTACTACTTCGGACTGATCGTGGAGGACATATACGGTTCGGAGAAGTTCCTGTTCAGTTACTTTTTCACGGGAGTAGTTGGAAACATCGCAACACACGTTTTCTATCACGACACGATCTCCGTTGGTGCAAGTGGTGCGATCTTTGGCCTCATAGGAATGCTCTTTGCGGCGGGCTTCAGAAAGGACACACCCTTCTTCATGAAGCCGGTAACCGGTGTTTCACTCCTTCCCATCATCCTGATAAACGTGGTGTACGGTTTTCTTCCTGGAACGAACATCAACAACGCAGCGCACCTCGGAGGATTTCTGTCTGGAATGCTCCTTGGATACACAATGAAGCCCTTCTCGTGGAAGAGAAGGGCTCTCTGGAAAGCCATTGCCATTCTCACCGTCTCACTTGTGGTTCTCTCTTATGTGTTCCTGATCAGACAGATCCCGGAGATCGATGAGGCGATCAGAAGGTTCAGAGCAAGATGATCTTTTCTCTGTTTTCTTTCACATCCTTTGTGATGTTTTTGGTGTCGAAGACAACGGGTGCGTGCCTTACAACGAAGTTGTAATCCACTCCGTTTTTGTGAGCGGTGGTTATCACAACGATGTCCACACTCTTCAGGTACTCCTCTGTGAGTTCAACCCTTTTGTGGATTTTCTCTCCTCTTTTCACTTCAGGAACGTAAGGATCGAAGAATTCAACAATCGCTTTTTTCTTTTCAAGATAATACCACACCTTGAGAGCGGGTGATTCCCTCACGTCGTCTATATCACCTTTGTAAGCAACACCGAGGAGAAGAACCTTCGAACCATTCAAAGGTTTGCTTCTCTCGTTGAGTATGTCCTGGACTCTCATCACAACGTACTCGGGCATGAAATCGTTTATCTCTCCTGCTATCTCCACAAGATCGAGCCTCACGTCGTACTCCTTTGCCTTGTAGGCAAGGTAGAACGGATCTATCGGTATACAGTGACCCCCCGCTCCAGGCCCGGGATAGAAGGGCATGAAACCAAAGGGCTTTGTTGCGGCAGCTTCTATCACTTCCCATATGTTGATTCCCATTCTTCTTGCAAGAATGGCCACCTCGTTTATGAGGGAGATGTTCACGAGTCTGAAGGTGTTTTCAAGTACCTTGGACATCTCCGCCACTCTTGGAGAAGAAACAGTGTGTACCGGTGCTTCGAGCACGTTCTCGTAGAGAATTTTTGCAAGCTCAGTGCACTTTTCTGTGACTCCACCAACCACCTTCGGCGTGTTTTTTGTCTTGTAGATCTTGTTTCCGGGATCCACCCTTTCCGGACTGAAAGCAAGATAGAAGTCTTCCCCAACTTTCAGGCCGGTGGATTCCAATATGGGAAGAACGACTTCTTCTGTGGTGCCGGGATAGGTAGTGCTTTCGAGGACAACGAGCATTTCCCTGTGAAGATGTTTTGCTATCTCTTTGGCTGTGTTTATCACGTAAGTCAGATCTGGTTCTTTGTACTTTCCAAGAGGAGTTGGAACGCAGATCGTTGCAACATCGCAGTTTTTCAGCTCAGAAAAATCTATTGTGGCTCTGATCATGCCCTTTTTAACAAGATCTTTGAGCTCTTCATCTACCACGTCTCCTATGTAGTTTATTCCCGCGTTCACCATGTCGACTCTCTTCTTCTGGATGTCGAAACCGACCACTCTGTATCCCGCTTTTGCCTTCTCCACCGCCAGGGGAAGGCCTACGTATCCAAGACCGATAACTCCTATCACAGCCGTCCTGTTCAGAAGTTTTTCCTTCAACACAGTTTCTTCCTCCCCTCGTTGAAGATCGTCTTCCTGAAACGCTTTTTATCTTCGAAAGATCTCAACCACTCCGCCATTTCTTCTCTGGAAGCACGGGCTATCGTGTACTGTATCACAGATTCTCTGATGCTCTCAAAATCAACCCTGAAACCTTTGAGAGACTCCCTCAGAAACTTTTCTTTTTCTCTCAGAACATCTACAGACTCCATCTTTCTTTCTTCAAAATCCGTTCCCGGTTTTGGAATGAGAGGGTTGAAGCTCATGTGAACCTCTCTGTAGCCCATCTTTAGGGCGATCTCTCCTATCTTTCTGAAGGCCATGAGATCTCCTTCCGTTTCCTCTTCAAGACCGTATATGAAGTACATCTTTATTCTATCAAAGCCGACGTTTCTTGCCATTTTCAGAGCAATTTCGATCTGATAATCCGTTATGTCCTTCTTCAAAATGTCTCTGATCCTCTGAGAGCCTGCCTCTGGAGCTATTGTGAAGGATCTCTGTCCCGATTCCTTCAGTACCTTCAGTAGCCTTTCAGAAAGACGATCGAGCCTCAGGGAAGAGACCGAGATCTTCAGTTGATGTCTTTCGACAACGCCGAGGAGTTCGTTGAGCCATGGATAATCGGTTATGGTGGCACTTACGAGTCCGTATTCCTTCCAGGGCATTTTCTCCACAAGACTTTCGAATTTCTCTGGCCTTACAAACCGAGCGGGCTTCAGGTTCTTTCCAAATATACAGAAAGAACACCTTCTTATACAGCCTCTTCCAAGCTCTACCAGGAGCTTTCCAGGAAAGACACCAACATTCGAAACGATGTGCGCGTGTGGAAGAAACTCGTCTATGATAACACCGGTTGCTATCTCCGAATGCTCCTTTCCCAGAGAAGGAACGTTCACCGAAGGTATTTCAGCAAGCATCTTCAGAATATCTTCCTTTTTCTCTTTTGTAAGAGCTTCTGAAAACTTCTCAAGGTACTTTTCCAGCTCACCGTAGTAGACCGCATCGGCAACAGGGATGAGAAACTCGGTGTTCAGATAGGTCGCGGCACCACCTGCCACAATGATCGGGTGATGCTCTTTTCTTTCCTTCCAGAAAATGGGAATTCCCTTCTTTTTGAGAAGATCAAGCAGGTTCAGAAAGTCGTTTTCAAAACTCACAGAGAAAAGCCAGATAGGGAATTCATCGAGAGGGGTCTGGGTCTCAAGAGAATAGTATTTTGAAAAGGATTCGTCGTAGAAGAACCTTTCACATCTGATACGGGGGTGTTGATTGAGAAGCTTTTGAACGTAATAGAAGGCAAGTCCTGAACTTGCAACGGTGTAATCGTTGGGAATAATGAGGGCGACACGAACGTCGCCCTCGAGTTTCAGATTTTCAACCTGTCTTTCTTTGTTTCTAAGACCCAGGACCTTCTCATATTCCAAAAAATCCTGAGGTCTTCTCGGTTTTCTCAAGCGTTACCCTCCGCAGGTAATTCCTGGAAACGATAACCCTCACAAATTCTGCCTCTAGAATCTTTTCATCACCACTCATCACGATCCCCCTGAACTTCACCCGGTTTCCTGTAACTCCGATCACCCTCACACCAACAGCCACTCTTGTTCCTGTGGGAACAGCCCTTACGTGCCTCACACAACTTTCCACCACAACGGCCGTGTAGTCGTCGGGAAGGTATCTGTTCAGAAGATCGTAGGATACTCTGTGAACTACCCCCATGAGTGCTGAGGTGGAAACGAGGTGAAGATCAAGCATCGCCACGTCCTCGTTCCAGGCCATTGTTTCATCGAGTGCCACGTCTTCTGTAAGCCTCTTTCCTTCAAGAAAGTCAAATTGCATCATTCCACCACCTTTTCGAACTCCTCAGAAAGGATCTTTCTGAGTTCTTCCCCCTCGAGGGTTTCTTTTTCCAGAAGAATCTCTACGATGTTATCGAGTTGTTTTCTGTACTTTCTTATGATCTCTTTAGCACGTTCGTAACAGTTCATCACGATTTTTTTCACTTCTTCATCGATTTTGCTTGCCACCTCTTCACTGTAGTTTCTCAGACGTGTGATCTCTTTTCCGAGGAAGACCTCCTGCTCTTCCTTGCCCCAGGCGAGAGGCCCGAGCTCCTCACTCATTCCAAGCTGACACACCATGTTTCTGGCGATCTCGGTTGCCCTCTCTATGTCGTTGGCTGCCCCGCTCGTCACGTCTCCGAAAACTACCTCTTCTGCTGCTCTCCCTCCGAGCAAGGCGGTGAGCTTGTCGAGGAGCTCGTTTTTCGTGACAAGATACTTGTCTTCCTCTGGGAGATGAAGGGTGTATCCGAGTGCTTTGTACCCTCTTGGGATGATAGAAATTCTGTGAACGAGTTCTCCGTTGGGAACAACAGTTGAAACGATAGCATGTCCTGCCTCGTGGTATGCGATGATGCGCTTTTCTTTTGGACTGATGAGCCTGGATTTTCTTGCAGGACCGGCTATCACCCTGTCTATCGCCTCTTCAAAATCTTTCATCGTGATCTTTTCTCTTCCATCTCTTGCTGCAAGAAGCGCCGCTTCGTTGACAAGATTTTCCAAATCGGCTCCCACAAAACCAGGAGTCCTCTTTGCAAGGATCTCCAGGTCGACATCCTCGGCGAGGGGTTTGTTCCTCGTGTGTATCTCCAGTATCTTTTTCCTTCCAAGCATGTCGGGTGGATCCACCACGATCTTTTTGTCGAACCTTCCGGGTCTCAAAAGGGCCGGGTCGAGAATGTCCGGTCTGTTCGTGGCGGCCATGACTATGATTCCCTCTTTCGAGTCAAATCCGTCCATCTCCACGAGCAACTGGTTCAGCGTTTGTTCTCTCTCATCGTGCCCCCCACCGAGCCCTGCGCCTCTGTGTCTTCCTACCGCATCGATCTCGTCGATGAAGACGATACAAGGAGCGTGGGCCTTAGCCTGTGCAAAAAGGTCTCTTACCCTCGCAGCTCCAACTCCAACGAAGAGCTCCACAAAATCGGATCCACTGATGTGGAAAAATGGAACGTTCGCCTCACCCGCAACAGCCCTGGCAAGAAGTGTCTTTCCAGTACCCGGAGGCCCAACAAGCAAGATACCCTTTGGCATTCTAGCTCCGATCCTGTTGAACTTCGATGGATCCTTCAGAAATTCAACCACTTCTCTGAGTTCTTCTATTGCCTCGTCTGCTCCTCCTACATCCTTGAAGGTGATTCTCTTGCTTCCAGAAGGTTTGTACATTGTTGCTCTGCTCTTTGTAAAGGTGAAAGCCTGACTGTTCCTGCCTGAAAGGCTCCTCATTATGAAGAGCCAGACGACTATGAAGAGAATCGTTGGTATGAGAGTTCCCAGAACGTTTATCCAGAAAGAACTGCCTCCGCTTCTTTCACCGGAAACCTTTATTCCTTTCGAAACGAGCCTTTCAATGAACTGTGAATCATTCACCACCCATGGAGCATCGACTTCATACACCCTTCCGTCTTTGGTGTAAACCCTCAACACTCCATCGTCCCTGATGACCACTTCGGATACCAGTCCTCTATCATCCTCCACCATCTGAACAAAACTCGTGTAACTCAACTTGGAAACGGGAGAACTTTCGATGTAGAAGAACCTTGCAAGCCAGAACAGAGAGACTATTATGAGAATCGTGAACAGGAGATTCCAGATACTAGACCTGTTCAAAACTCGTACCTCCTTTCACATAACCGATCGGAAATTCCAAAAGTTCCACGTTCACTTCCGGTGGAAAGAGATCCGAAACTGCTATTTTGGGTATCCAGAGAACCCTGTCATGTTCGTCAACGAGCAGGGGCACCCTGTCCCGGTAAAACACTGGCACTTTCTTTTCAATGAGAATGTCCTTCAGTTTTTCTTCCGAGCCGTTGATTATAATTCTATCACCTTTTCTTCTATTTCTGAGCCAGAACGCACGTTCAGTTCCGTGGAGGTTCACCTTTATTTTAAACCCTTCGATGTCGAAAATGCCATCTTTCACCTCCAGTTTGTACTTCTTTTTGAACAGGGTTTTCCCCACCGCCCCGTATCCAAACGATCTTTCAACGAACACATCTTTCCAGAGTTCAACCCTTTTTGATTTTAGCGATTCCATTAATTTTTCGTAATCCGGGATTTTCCCGTAGATGGTTTTCAATACCCATCTTGTGACTTCAAGAAACAGAAACTGGTTCTTCGGCTCTTCGAAGACGGCAAAATCTTTGTAAAAATGAACCTTTTCTTTCACGAAGTTCTGAACAGTCTCCTCAACGAATTCTCTCAACATGAAACTGATCGAAACCAGTCTGTAGACAGCATCCTCTACGTTCGGGTTCAGTTTCTTGAGGAGGGGAACAACTTCGTGTCTTATGAAGTTTCTGGTGTATTTGATGTCGTAGTTTGTTTCATCCACAACAAACGGGATCTTCTGCTTTTGAGCGTAATCTTCTATCTCGGATCTTTTGAACACAAGAAAGGGCCTTATGTATTTTCCCCTTTTCACCGGGATACAGGCAATTCCCAGAGGGCCGGTACCTCTAACCAGTCTGTGAAGGACTGTCTCCAAAAGATCGTTCTTGTGATGAGCAAGAGCGATCTTTGTTGCTTTGAACTTTTCTGCCGTCTTCTCAAGAAAACTGTATCTCACCTCTCTAGCCACTTCTTCCAGGGTCTTTCCAGAGTTCTTCCACAGGGCAGGAACATCTACAACGGCAGTTTCCACAGGAACATCCCACTGACGGCAAATGTTTTCCACGAATCTTCTGTCCTTTTCTGAACTTTCTCTTATCCTGTGATCAAGATGAGCACCTAGAACTTCGATCTTCAAAAGGGGGGAGAGTTTCTTCAGGATGTACAGGAGGGTCATTGAATCTATTCCACCGGAGACGGCAACGAGAACACGGTCACCTTCATTGATCAAGCGGTTTTCCTTCACGAATTCCAGGAACCTTTCCTCGAATTCTTCGGTAATGTTTCACACCCCTCTATGAAAAGAAATGGAGCCAGCGGTGGGACTCGAACCCACAACCTGCGCATTACGAATGCGCCGCTCTGCCGGTTGAGCTACGCTGGCCTCCCTCCAGGTTCTATTTTACCAGTAGATGGAAGAATTTCAAGATCGGTTAGTTGAAGAATTTCTCACCAAACTTCTTCATCATAAGTGATTCTGACACCCAAACCAGTCAGGTACTCTTTGGAAAAAAACAACCTTTCACGCCCACTTTGTGAATGAATTGTATAATATTCACAAACACACAGCTGGGGGGAAGAATATGAAGATATCCATCATCGGTGTTGGGAATATGGGCTCTATCTTTGCTGAGAAACTGTCTGAGAAGGCAGAAAAGGTGATTCTTGTTGAAAAGGTGCCGGAAAAACTTGCTCGTTTCAAAAGAGAACCATTCGAGATAGTCGATGTTGAAGCGGCCAAATTTTCCGACTACATCGTTCTTGCTGTGAAACCTCAGGACGCTTTCAGCGTTTTGGAAAAGCTGAAAGGATACAGTGGTGTTCTCATATCCATAGTCGCTGGGTTGAAGATATCAAAGATCGAAGAATACAACATTCCAAAGGTGGCACGTGTCATGCCAAATGTCGGTGTGAGGGTCGAAGAAGGTGTTCTTGCTGTAAGTTACAGCGAAAAGGTTAGCTCTGAAGAGAAGGAAAGAGTAAAATCACTCCTTGAAAGCCTTGGTCTTGTTGTTGAAATAGAGGAAAAACACTTTCCCGCGATAACTGCCCTCACAGGAAGCGGACCGGCTTTCATCTTTGTGATGACAGAGGCTTTCCTCGATGCCGCACTGAAGATGGGACTTTCCTTTGAAGTGGCCAGGGATCTTGTTTACAAACTCTTTGAAGGTTCTGCAAGGCTTCTTCTTGAGACGAAAGAACACCCTGCCGTATGGAAACACAGGGTCACTTCACCAGCGGGTACAACCATCGAAGGGATAGTTACAATGGAAAAATCCGCTGTGAGAGGTGGAATCATAGAATCTCTCTTTTCATCGTACAGAAGGGCCCTGGAACTGGAGGGAAAATGAGTGTTTCCAAAAAGAGTTCTGCTCAAAGACAGTTCTGTTCTCATGATACGTGAAGCAAACATCTGGGACGCAAAAAAGATCGTTGAGTACATGAAAGAAGTCACTTCTGAGACGGACTTTCTCATAACGCGTCCCGATGAGGTGTACGATGTTTCCACCGAGAGGAGTTACATAAAAATGTACCGGAACGATCCCAGGAAACTCATGCTCTTAGGAGAGATCAACAAAGAGATCGTTTCCATGCTGACCTTCACGGGATTTGGAAGAAAAAGAACAAGGCACGTTGGTGAACTTGGAATAAGTGTTAAAAGAAGGTACTGGGGCCTTGGTATAGGAACGGCGATGATGACATGCGCTATCGAATGGGCAAGAGAGAATGGCTTTAAAAGGATTCAACTGGAGGTTTTGAAATCAAACGAAAGAGCGATAGGCCTCTACAGAAAACTCGGTTTCGAGGTGGAAGGTGTGAAGAAAAGAGCCGTCAGAAAAGACGACGGCTCCTATGAAGACGTACTCATCATGGCACTTTTTTTCGATTAAAAGAGCGTGAACTGCTCCGTCTCTGGAAGGTCTCTCAGAACACCCAGACTCTTCATCAGTTCGACGTGGTTCTTGTTCACCTTCGTTCTTCGAACAAGATCCTCTATCGAGGTGAACGGTTTTTCCTCACGTGCTCGAACGATCGATTCCGCAACGCTGTCACCGAGGCCTGGAAGTTTGTTGAAGGGGATTCTGAGAGCGTTTCCTTCTATCAGAAACCTTTTCGCATCCGACTTGAATATATCCGGTGGAAGGAACGAAAATCCCCTCAGTATCATTTCCAGGGCAACTTCCAGGACACTCTCTTCGTTTTTCTTCTGAGCGTCCTTTCCTGTCATCATCTTCAGTTCCCTGAGACGAGCTTTGATGGCCTCTTTGCCCTTCAGAACGAGAGTGGGATCGAATTGATCACCCTTTATCGTAAAGTAGGCTGCATAAAACTGAAGCGGATAGTGAACCTTGAAATAGGCAATCCTGAAAGCCATGCTCACATACGCCACAGCGTGGGCTTTGGGGAAGAGGTACTTTATTCTTTTACACGACTCTATGAACCACTCTGGAACCTTCAGTCTCCTCATCTCTTTTTCCATCTCTTCTGTGATGCCCTTTCCCTTTCTCACGCTCTCCATGATCTTGAACGCAAGGGATGGTTCCATTCCCTTATGGATGAGAAAGTTCATGATGTCGTCCCTACAGGATATCACCTCGGAGAGTTTGGCATAGCCCAGGTTTATCCAGTCTCTTGCGTTGTTCAACCACACATCCGTTCCGTGTGAAAGTCCAGAGATCCTCACGAGTTCTGCAAAACTCTTCGGTCTCGTTTCAACGAGCATTCCTCTCACAAACTCTGTTCCAAACTCTGGGATGCCGTACGTTCCCACATCGCTTCCCAGTTCCACGGGATCCACACCAAGAGGCTTCACCGAACTGAATATGGCGAGGGTATCGGGGTCATCCATGGGAACGGTCATAGGATCGATCCCGGTAAGATCTTTGAGCATCTTGATGAAGGTAGGATCGTCGTGACCAAGCGCATCTATTTTCACAAGGTCGTCGTGTATCGTTTCGTAGGCAAAGTGTGTGGTGAACACTCCCGCCTCTCTGTCGTTTGCAGGATACTGTATCGGAGTGAAATCGTAGACTTCTTTGTCTTTCGGTATGATCATGAGACCGCCGGGGTGCTGTCCCGTTGTCCTTTTCACGCCGGCGATCATGGAGACGAGTCTTTCCATCTCCGCCCTTCTCAGTTTTTTGCCCGTCTTTTCTTCGTAACTTTTCACGTAACCAACGGCGCTCTTTTCCGCTATGGTGTTTATCGTTCCTGCCCTGTAGACATGGTCCTTGCCGAAGAGTTCTTCAACGAACCGATGTGCCCGCTCCTGATACTCTCCGGAGAAGTTCAGGTCTATATCGGGTACTTTGTCCCCCTCGAATCCCATGAACGTTTCAAAGGGTATATCGTGCCCGTCTTTTTTCAGTGGAGTTTCACATTTTGGGCAGTTCTTGTTTGGAAGATCGTAACCCGCACCGTATCTGTTGTCTTCTACTATTTCGAAGTACTTGCACCTGGGGCAGCGATAATGGGGAGGAAGTGGGTTCACCTCGGTGATTCCAAGAAGGTGGGCAACCAGCGAAGATCCAACAGAACCCCTTGAACCAACAACGTAACCATCGCTCATGGATTTCTGAACGAGTTCCTTCGCTATGAGATACAAAACGGCGTAACCGTGGTTTATTATCGCATCGAGCTCCTTTTTTATTCTCTTTTCAACAATCTCGGGAAGTGGGTCACCGTAGAGTTCGTGTGCCCTTTCCATGGTGAGATTTCTCACGATCTCGTCTGCGTTCTCTATGACTGGCGGATGGAGTTTTTTCTCAAGGGGCTGAACTTCCTCTATCATTTCGGCTATTCTGTTTGGATTTTCTACAACCACTTCCCTTGCTATTTCTTCGTCTTCGAATATCTCCATCGCCTTTTCCAGCATTTCTTCCGTTGTTCTGAGGTAGAGGGAGGGCTGCCTTTCAAAGTTCCTGCTTTGAGGAGCAAGGAGTGCGGAGCGCCCCTTTGCGTCCTCTGGATCCAGGAAATGAACGTCCCCTGTCATGACAACCGGTTTGTTCAATTTCTTTGCGATTCTGTAGAGTTTTCTGTAGACCTCTTTGAGCCTTTCCCTGTCGATCTCTTCGCCCTCTTCTATTACATCCAGGGGCATGATCTCTATGTAATCGTAGAATTTTGCTATCTCTTCGAGTTCAGAGTCACTGGCTCCCTCAAGCGCTGCACGCGCAAGTTCACCTGAGATGCAAGCACTTCCTACAATCAAACCCTCTCGTTTTTCTATCAGTTCGCTCTTCAAAATCCTTGGTACACTGTGGAAGTACTTCGTGTAGGAGTCGGATACCAGCCTGTAGAGGTTTTTCAACCCCGCTTTGTTCTGAACGAGTATCGTACAGTGATAGGGTTTCTGCGCGGTGAAATCCACGGAGTCCTTCAGTTTTTCCATCTCTGAAAGTTTCGTGATCCCGATCTTTTTCAGCATTTCGATGAATCTGAGAAAGACCTGTGCGGTGACCCTTGCATCGTCCAGTGCCCGGTGATGTCGGAAAGAACCAAGACCCAGTTTTTTCACAACGGAATCAAGTGAATAACTCTTCAGTCTCAGAAGGGATTTGGCAAGTGCGAGGGTGTCAACGTAAGGTTTTTCCCAGTCTTTTCCGAGTACCTTTTTGATCCAAAGTCTCAAGAACCTGTAGTCGAAGTTTGCGTTGTGTGCTACCAGGATGGAATCTTCAAGAAACGCGAGAAACTCCGGCAGAACTTCTTCGATGGCTCTCTCCCTTTCGAGCATCTCCTGGGTGATACCTGTGATCTCAACACTCTTCCTGGAAATGACTCCGGAAGGTTTTATGAGTGTGTGGTATTCATCGATGATGCGCCCTTCTTTTATCTTCACCGCTCCTATCTCGATGATTTCATCCACCTGAGGATCGAGGCCTGTCGTCTCAAAATCGAAAACAACGAAGGTAACATCTTCGAAAGTTGCATTACCTGAGAAATTCTTCAGAATAGGTTCTACATCGCTCACAAGGTAAGCTTCTATCCCGAATATGGGCTTTATACCAGCACTCTTCGCCGCGTCGTAGAAGTAAGGGATCGCCTGAACGTTTCCGTGGTCTGTGATTGCCACAGCCGGAAATCCCCACTCTTTTGCACGATTGACGTACGTTTCAATGTCCATTATTGCATCGAGATCACTGAACTTGGTATGGGCATGAAGTTCCACCCTTTTAACGGGAGAGTTGTCCACTCTTTTCTCTTCGGGAAGTTTGGTCACACCCTTCACGTAAAGAACCGGCTCTCCATTTTCCTGAGCCAGATCCCCTGTCACAACAACGATGTCACCTACCGATACTCCCTTTTCTATCTCTTCTATGCCGTTGAAGGCCTTGCAGATGAGAGAGTCTTCACCGTCTGTGAGATAGAGTAGAAGAAGCGTCTTTTTTCCTTCTACTTTCTCGATCTTGAAGACCTTTCCCTTTACAGAGGTCTTTTTGTTGTATTCGAACACCTTCGAGGGGGTAAAGACAATCTTTCTTGGTTTCTGGCCGAACACGTGGTTGCTGTCTTCGACCTTCACTTCTTCACCTTCAGACTTTTTCTCATCTTCTGGCTCTGCCTGTGGGATGATTTTCTTCAGAAGATCATCGGAAGGTTCTATAACTTCCAACATGATCTCCACACCGGGGGGTAGAATGCTATCCAATTCCCTTTTCATGTTTCTGAGTTTTGATGCGATCCTTTCTCGGGCAAAATCTCCCAGAACTTTCAGTACGAGCCTGTTCCCCTCAAGCACAACATCCTTTATGTAGGGAACGTTTCCGTTCAGAATGGAAAATATTTTCCCCTTCAGATCACTACTACCGTTTCGGTGGCCGTTCACCACAACACGAAACCTCGTCTCCTTCTCCAGAGACCGAACGAGATCTTCAATTTCCTCGGAGTAGTTTTCAACGGATATGGTCACGACACCGGTACCAGGATCGATTACCAGACTCTTCAGGGTGATGTTTTTCCATCTCAAGTTTTCAATCTTTTCCATGTGTTACCCTCCTCATTCTGCTCTGAAGGGCGTGACACCACGCTATAGCAAGGGCATCCGCAGCATCATCGGGCCTGGGAATCTCGGAAAGACCAAGAAAACGCTTCACGTTCTCCTGAACCTGTCTTTTGCTCGCTCTTCCGTACCCCGTAAGAGAAATCTTCACTTCGTTTGGAGCGTATTCGAAAACAGGAACGCCCTTTTCCTCTAGGGCAAGAAGGATCACGCCGCGTGCCTCTCCAACACCTATGGCGGTGGTAACGTTCTTGACGAAAAACAGCGTCTCCATGGCACACTCATCAGGAGAGAATTTCTCCAGGATCTTCAAAAATTCTTCGTATATCTGCTTCAATCTTTTCCCCTTGGGAAGATCTTTGGAGGTTTCTATCGCCCCATGGAAGACATGGGATATCCTGTTTCCAGAGATCTCAATGATGCCTATTCCTACTATTCCATACCCGGGATCAACACCGAGGACTCTCAACCGTCCGACCTCCATTATACTGTTCACATATTTTCGGTTTTTATACCATCTGTTTAAGAGAAAGTCGTGTTTTCCAAACCGCTACAGAATCAGCATCGCATCACCGAAAGAGAAGAACCTGTACCTTCTCTTCACAGCCTCCCTGTAGGCTTCCATGATGAAGTCCTTCCCGGCGAATGCCGCAACCAGCATGAGAAGGGTTGATCTGGGAAGATGAAAGTTTGTGACCAGTGCATCGACCATCTTGAACTCGAAAGGAGGGTATATGAAAAGATCCGTCTTTCCCGCGTACTCTTCCCGCTCGGGAAGCCGGGCTATCGTCTCCAGAGTTCTCACAGTTGTGGTCCCAACCGCCACAACTTTCTTTCCCTTCTCTTTCGTTTCTCTGATCTTTCTGACAGTTTCTCTGGGTACCCGGTAGTATTCCTCGTGCATTTTGTGTTTTTCCACCTCTTCCACCTTCACCGGTCTGAAGGTTCCTATTCCAACATGAAGAACGATCTCAGCGAATTCTACTCCCTTTTCTTTCAACTTCTCTATCAACTCAGGTGTAAAATGAAGTCCGGCAGTCGGTGCTGCAACAGACCCGTTTTCTTTTGCATAGACAGTCTGGTACCTATCCAGCGGAACTTCCTTCTTTATGTAAGGAGGAAGCGGGGCTTTTCCTTTTTTGAGGATGAGGTCGTCGTTTTTCGGTTGAAACTCCAGTATCCTTGTTCCATCCTCGCTTCTGTCGAGGCAGACGGCCGAAAGGTCGTCATCGATCAACAGTTCGGTTCCCTTCTTCACCTTCTGGCCAGGCTTTACAAGACAGCACCAGATGCCTTCCTCCAGACGCTCAAGGAGAAGTATCTCTATGTGTGCACCCGTTTTCTTTTTTGCGTAAAGACGAGCGGGTATCACCCTTGAAACGTTCAGAACAAGAAGATCTCCAGGTTCCAGATATTCCACTATTTCGCGAAAGATGCGATGCTCTATTTTTTTCATCTTTCTGTGAAGAACCATAAGCCGCGAAGAGTCACGCGGTTCTGCCGGTTCCTGTGCAATGAGTTCTGGTGGAAGTTCATAGTCAAACTCTGAAACCTTCATCATCATCATCATCACCTCACAACTTCGACAGTGTCCATGTAAGTCCTCCTAGAAGGATCGAAAGGTAGAAGAACCAGTCTCCTAACTTCACGTAAATGGTCTCTTCCTTCTTCGGTTTCACACGAAACAGTCCCAGAAGTCTTTCTTCCGGTGGAAGCACCCTGAGAATTCTACCGTACTCGTCTATCAGCCCGGTGATGCCCGTGTTTGCAACCTGAAGAAACTGTCTCCTTGTTTCAGCGGCCCTGAAGACTCCCTGAACGAAGTGGTTGATCAGTGCCACTTTGTAGTGAAACCATCCGTCGTTCGTCACGGTCACGAGGAATTCACTTCCGTTTTTCACGAAGTTTCGGGACACCTCCGGAAAGTAACTCTCAAAGCATATCTGAACGGAAAATGGAGGACTTTCCCTCACGTTGAAAACAGAAAACTCTTCACCCGGTTCATAGTAGGAAAGTCCTTTCAAAAAACCGAAGACACCAAAGATTTTAGGGTACGGGAGCGTTTCGACGAAGGGAAAGAGTTTCACCTTTGAGTAGACCCTTTTGAACTCACCGTTTTCCAGCAGAAAAACACTGTTTCTTCCACTGGCCGGAAAGCCGAGAATGATCGAGTTTTTTCTTGAGAGTTCCTTCAGACTGTTCGAAACAGATGAATGCCTGACATCTTCCAGGAAAAACGCCTCGGGTGTCATCACAACGTGGCCTCCCTTTCCCTTCAGCATCCCTTCAAGGATGTTGAGCATATCCTCGCTCGATGCGAAGTACTTCAAAGAGGTGGAAACGTTGGGCTGAAGAGCCATCACTTCGAACGTTCCACTCTCCGGCAGTGGAAGAAGATGCTCCACTGTCGTGTTTAGGAGATACACAAGAGCGATCAGCACGAAGATGAAAACAGCCTTTCTTTTCTTCAGAAGTTCGTAGAAGAAGGCGTTCAGAAAGACTATCAGAAACACAAGACCCAGTGTTCCTGTGACAGAGACAAGTTGCAAAAGACCAGTGTGCCTGAACAGAGCTTCAGAGATCCTTCCTCCCGTGAACCCCAGTTCCCCAATTCCGCGGATATACTCAAATATCGTGTAGGTAGAAGCAAGATAAAGTGGCCTCAGGAAAGTCCTACGCGGCGCAAAGTGAGAAAAGAACCCAAAACCAAAGAACGGAGCAGCCTCTATGACCCCCATCAAAAGATACACCACAACACCGAGCCACGATGGATACCTTCCAAAAACAAAAGGGAGATTCTCCGTCAGTGTTGGAAGAACCCAGAAGAAGGTGATCATAATGTGCGTGAAGAAGTAAAAAAACGAAAAGAGCGCCTTCTTCCAGATTCCAGTCCGCTCCATGGCGAAAAAAAGAGGTATCAGGGAAAACCAGATCAAAGCCCCGGATAAAAAGCCGGGCATCGAAAAGGCCGTGAGAACACCAGATAAAACACTGAACAAAAAACTAGCCAACCCTCTCCACCGCCTCCTTGAGAACTTCCACCACGCGTTCCTGTTCCTTCGGGGATATGTTCGTGAAGAAGGGAAGAGCGAGCGTCCTTTCAGATTCTTCCTCCGTTACGGGCAGAAGCCCTTTCATATTTCCAAACGTCTTCTCATAAAAGGGCTGAAGATGAACGGGATGGAAGTAATTTCTCACCTGAGCGCCTTTTTCTTCCATGTATTTCATGACACGATCTCTGTCCGGTCCGTTCAGTCTTATCACGTAAACGAACCAGCTCATTCTGGTCACGTATTCTTCGACAACGGGAACTTGAACCCATGGAAGGTCCTTCAGCATCTTCGAGTATCTGTCTGCCGCCTCTGAACGCTTCTCTAGTATCCTGTCGATCCTTCTCATCTGCGACAAACCGAGTGCGGCGGACATCTCATCGATTCTGTAGTTGTAACCAAACCTCACATGATAAAGCCACTTCTCGTCTTCTCCCCTTCCCTGGTTGCTCATGCTCTTTACGAGTTTAAAGATCTGCTCACTGTCTGTCACAACAACACCACCTTCTCCGGTGGTGATCTGTTTGTTCGGGTAGAAAGCAAAGGCACCCGCTACACCGAAGGTTCCTGTCTTCTTTCCTTTGTATTCTGAACCGAGCGCCTCGCATGAATCCTCTATCACGGTGATCCCGTACCTGCTGCAAACTTCCAGAACACCGTCCCAGTCGAGGGGATGTCCGAACACATCCACCGCCATGAAGAACCTGGGAACACCTTTTATGTGAACATCTCCCTGTTTGAATCCTTTCAGACACCTTTCGATGGCGTGCTCGAGCGTCTCAGAAGAGACGTTCAAAGTTCTCCTATCCACATCTACAAAGACAGGAACTGCTCTTTTCATGAGGATGACGTTCACAGAAGCGATGAAGGTGAAGGAGGGAACAAGAACAAGAGCTCCTTCTTTGACGTCCAAGCTCTCCAGTATGAGATGGAGGGCTGCGGTTCCGCTGCTGACGGGCCAGCCGTACCTTGCTCCCACGTACTGAGCCACGACTTCGCCGAACTTTCTGGTGTGATCTCCCAGACTCAGTCTGCCACTTTTCAGAACTTTCACAACTTTTTCTATGTCCTCTTCTGTTATATCTGGTCTGGAAAGCGGTATCATCCTTCTCACCTCGCTTTTATGATATCAAAAAAATCCCCCTCCACTGGAGGGGGAATCACCGCAGGGGGCTCTATTAACATTGAGGGGAGGCTTCTCTATCTCTGATATATGAAACTCACAAACACCCTCGCACCGTTTCTGTAGATGTACAGGGCTATGTAGTCTCCTTGTTTTATTTTCGAGGCAACTTTTTCGAGGTCCTCCACTGAATTTATATCATATCTTCTTCCGTTTATGTAAACTGCAACGATGATGTCTCCTTTCTGGATTCTAAACCTTCCGCTGCTCTCTCTTACTATGACTCCCTGGATCTCTTCTGTGATCGAGTAAGTCTCTCTGTCCGCTGGTGTGATGTTGGCCACCGTGATACCGAGAACGTCTATCGTTTTTTCTCCTTCCGATACTGCAGTTTCCTCTTCAGAGGAAGATCCGAACGTTACCTGAACCTTCATGATCTTTCCTTTCCTCTCTATGGTGAGAGTTGCAGTGTCTTCCGGTTTGTAAGTGTGGATGATGGAGACGAGTTCTTCGTGACTCCTCACATCCTGATCATCGACCTTGAGGATCACGTCACCTTCTTTGAGGCCTGCTCTTTCTGCAGGAGAGTCCTTCTGTACGCTCGTTATGAGGGCACCGCTTGTGGATTTGAGTCCCAGGGCCTTGGCCGTTTCTTCTGTGAGGGTCATGACGGTCACACCAAGGTAGGCTTTCTCAACCTTCTTTTTGGTGAGGATGGTGTCCAGGAATTTCTTCACCGTGTTTATGGGTATGGCAAATCCAAGGTTCACCGCTTCTTGAGGATTGACTATTGCGGTGTTTATTCCGATCACCTCACCATGGATGTTCAGAAGGGGACCTCCGCTGTTTCCAGGGTTTATCGCCGCGTCTGTCTGGATGAGTCCCACGTAATATCCGCTACCATCAGGTTTTGGTATCCTCCTGTTTGTGGCACTGACTACACCCACGGTCACTGTATGCTGGAATCCAAGGGGATTTCCTATGGCTATTGCCCACTCACCAATTTTCACCTTGTCTGAATCACCGAATTCAAGGTATGGAAATTCTTTGCCAGAGGTCCTGATCTTTATAACAGCGATGTCGAGTTCTTCGTCACCACCTATGTACTCTGCATCGTATTTGCTCCCGTCCAGCAGGGTCACAGTGATGTTATCAGCACCTCCGACCACGTGGTAGTTGGTGAGAATGTAGCCTTCAGGATCGAAAATGAAACCAGATCCAAGGCTGGAAACCTGTCTTTCAAAACCTGGAGGGAGTTCTCCAAACCATTTCTTGAAGAACTCTTCGAAGTAAGGATCGAAGAAAGTGGTTTTCACCGTCTTCGTCACATCTATCTTCACAACGGCGGGCGCACATGCCTCCACAACTTTCACGATGGGACTTTCGTAGTCGGGATTGACGTATGGAAAAACGCTGGAGAGAACAACTACAGTTAAGATGACTACGAGAAATTTCTTCATCTTTCATCCCTCCTTCGGTGAGGTTTCCGGTTTCTTAGACACACATCTTCTCCAGACAGTTCAAAAAACACATGTGGTATGCTTATATTGATGGAAAAATCGGGAGGTAGAAAAGATGGGACTCTTTGACTTTCTGAAAAAGGGCCTTCAGAAAACAAAAGACGCGTTCTTTGGAAAAGTGGTGAACCTTCTCAAAGGAAAAAAACTGGACGATGAAACTCGCGAGAAACTCGAAGAACTTCTCATTCAGGCAGACGTTGGTATTGAAACAACAGAGTACATTTTGGAAAGGATTGAGGAAAAAGATGGAGATGCCCTGGAAGCACTGAGGGAAACTCTTCTTGAAATTCTAAACTTCGAAACAGAACTGAACGAACCGGATAGCCCACCCTTCGTGATAACCGTGGTCGGTGTGAACGGAACGGGGAAAACCACATCCTGCGGCAAACTCGCAAAGATGTTCGCTGATAGAGGAAAAAGCGTTGTACTGGCGGCCGCCGACACCTTCAGAGCCGCAGCCATAGAACAGCTCAAACTCTGGGGAGATCGCATCGGCGCCACCGTGATAGCCCATTCGGAAGGAGCAGATCCCGCTGCCGTTGCGTTCGACGCCGTCTCCCACGCTCTTGCCAGAAACAAGGATGTGGTGATAATAGACACCGCTGGAAGACTTCACACGAAGAAGAACCTCATGGAAGAACTGAGAAAGGTTCACAGGGTGATAAAGAAAAAGATTCCGGAGGCTCCACACGAGGTGCTCCTTGTGATAGACGCCACCACAGGGCAGAACGGACTTGTTCAGGCTAAGGTGTTTAAAGATGCGGTGGACGTCACAGGAATCATCCTGACAAAGCTCGACGGCACCGCAAAGGGTGGAATTGCCCTTGCCATAGCAAAGGAACTGGGAATTCCTATAAAATTCGTGGGGGTTGGTGAAAAAGAAGATGATCTGAAACCGTTCGCTCCCCATGCGTTCGTGGAGGTGCTCCTTTCCGAATGAGAACCTTCTGGGAAAAAGAGTTCACGTGCCCTTTCTGTGAACACAGGTTCAGGAAAAAGATGGTCTTTTACGATGCGGTAAAGATCAAGTCAAGAGACATCGATCTGAAACCAGTTTTTGAGGATGTGAATCCCTTGCTCTACGAGGTAGTAACGTGCCCAAACTGCTACTTTTCTGCGTTCGACAAGGATTTTGAAACCATCAAAATAAAAGGTGAGGAAACAGAGAAAAGGCTCAAAGAACTGCTCGAAGAGGCCAAAAAGAAGATCAAACTGAAGAATGAAGAAACACATGCAGAAGCGATAAAGCGGTACGCCCTGAGTGGAATCGTGTACTCCGTTTTGAATCAGAGGAAGAAAGTGGCGATTTCCTATCTCAAGATCGCCTGGCTCTTCAGAGAGATGGGAAGGCCAGAAGACGAAAAGCGATACATCGAGCGTGCTCTGAAAGAATTCGAAAATCACTTCAAATACGATAGCTACGAAGAATCGGATGAACCCATGATACTCTTTTATCTTGGAGTGTTGAATCAACTCCTTGGAAAAAGGAAAGAAGCTGCAAGGTGGTACGAGCGTCTCCTCGGAAAGCACAGAGATTCCCTGTACGCGAAAGTGGGGAGAGAAAGATGGCAAGACTTAAGAAAATCTTGATCTTTCTCCTGTTACTGGTATTTCTTGGAGCGTGTGTACCCTCTGAGTGGAAAGAAAAACTTGATAAAATGGAAGAACAGATCAGACAGATCAACTCTCATATGGACCTTCTGGAAAAAAAGATCGACGATCTTCAAAAAAGGGTAGACTCTCAAAACTCTTCTCAAAGGGAGATAGAGTCATTGAAGAGAGAAATGGAGTACCTGAAAAAGGACCTTTCTTCTCTTCAGGAAGAGTTCCGCACAAGACTGGATGAGATCGAAAGCAGCTACTACACCATTTCCATGAAGATTCCTGCTGTGGAAAAAGCAGTCTCTGTGATGTCTGATCTTGAAGATCTGAAAACGAAAGTTTCAGAACTCGAAAGGAAGATGAGCATAGTCAATCTTGGAAGTACCCCATCACCTTCTGATGATCTCAAACATATCCTCCTTGATCTGGAAGAGAGGGTTTCTCGTCTGGAGAGGAACTCTTCGCGTGTGGATGAAATAGAAAAAAGACTGGAAAGTTCAGAAAAACTTCTCTCCAAAGTGGCTCTGCGTGTGTTATCACAGAGCGAGACCAGAGAAACGGTCGTGTACACCACAAACGATGAGATCGAAGACCGAATCGTTCAGATAGAGAACAGACTCTCACAGCTGGAAAACAACCAGAAGAATCTTGAACAGATAGTACAGGAAATAAGAAACACTGATAATCCACAGCTTGTGGACGTGAATGCGTACACCGAGCAACTGAGAAAGTATCTTGATGAATTCAGAAGACTGGTGAGAAGCTACGAAATAGCCCGAATTCTTGGAATCGAAGAAGGATACGTTTTCATCAGGGTGGAACGTGGAGACACCCTTGCAAAGATCAGTGAAGCCTTTGATCTGGGACCTGACGGGGTGGAGAAGATCATGAAACTCAACGGAATAGAAGACCCCAGAAGACTAATAGCGGGACAGATCATAAAAGTGCCCGTGACGAATCTTTCTGCGAGTTTTCCGGTGGGAGAAAAACCCGATCCAAAGATCGTGGTCGCTGGATTTGGCTTGAAATCGGATGGCTCGTTCTCTTCGGGAGTTGTGCTTGAAAGTTCCGGCCAAAAAGTGAAAGCCGCTCTTCCAGGAAGGGTGAAGAGCGTAAAAAATGGAACGGTCGTCGTGTACCATGGAAACGATGTGGAGACCGTGTACAGGAATCTCTCCGTTGTGAGAGTCAACGTCGGTGACTGGGTTGGTGCGGGAGAGACGATCGGATACGGAGGAAGTAACGTGGAGTTCGAACTCTACGTGGAGGGAGAACCGAAGGATCCCATGTTTCTGTTCTTTTCGAACATGGGAGAGTTCGAAATCAGCTTCTATACAGAGTGGGAGGATGGAAAACTTCCTGAACACCCTGCTTTCAGACTCACAAAATCCGGGAAAATACCGAAGGAGTGGCAAACGGCCGCGGCTGACACATCTGTCTTTCCCATCGGATCCGTTCTGTACATTCCTGAACTCAGAGACACACCAAGCGGTGGTGTTTTTGTCGTAGAGGACATTGGAGGAGTCATTAAGGGAAGAAAGATCGACATATACCTGGACAGTATAAGAGAGGCCCTTCACAATCGAAAGATCGTGTCCAGAGTTTTCGTCTGGAGGGATTGACATGTTCACGATGCGAAGCGAGTACGCCCTCAGGCTCATGATCGTGATGGCAAAAGAGTACGACAGATACCTCTCGATGACGGAGATACTGGAAAAGGCAAAAAACTCCGTTCCCAGGGAGTTCGCAGAGAAGATACTCTACACCCTCAGGAAGCCAGGTATCGTGGAAACAAAAAGAGGAAAGACTGGGGGATACAGACTCGCACGACCACCAAGGGAGATAAGAGTGTCCGATATCATCTTTCTTTTGGACAGAAAGGCCAGGGTGTTCTTCGACATGCCGGGTTGTCCCGATGAACTGGATTGTGTCATCAGATCTCTTTGGAAGAGGGTAGAAGAAGAAATAGAGAAGGTACTCGGTAGTGTCACCCTGGAAGACCTTGTGAAGGAACAGGAAGAGAAGTTGAAACAGATGTGAAGCCCGCCTCGTGCGGGCTCATTTTACCTTCAAGCTGAGTTTTTCCTCGAAGAAGACCTTTTTCCCATCCACCTCGAATTCTCTGATTCCGGTTCTCTGAGCGTATTCCCTCAAAACCTCCTCGATTTCCTTCTTCTCTGCTCTGAGTTCCTTCATGAGATCTTTTATCTCCACGTACCTTCTCACAAGCTGCTCGATGGTTGGGTTCTCCATTTTCTACACCTCCTCACAGATCGATAGATTCCCCATCGAGTAAAGATACTCTCCATCATATTTTAACCTGAACACACAAACATCGACCCCTTTGCTCAGAGCGCGCCAGAAGATCTCGGAAAAGAAAGGATCGACCTTTTTGTTTGGAAAAAAGCACCTGCTCTCAAGAAAAACCAGTATCAAAAGAAGCGCTCTGAAGCCACTTTCAACACATTGGATCAGTTCTTCCACGTGTCTTCTTCCCCTCGTTGTTGGAGCATCCGGAAACATGGCAACACCGTTTTCTTCGAACGTGCATCCCTTCACTTCCACAAAGGTTTTCCCGTCTATCAGAAAATCCAGCACGCTGTTTCCAAAGGTTTTTTCTCTTTCTATTCTGGCACCCGGGAACATTCCCTCGAGAAGTCTTTCTGCTATGAGGCTGTGGTATCCAGAGTGGACAAAGACGTATTCTTCCCTGTGCTCGACCGCAAGAAGATCCCATTTTGTCTTTCTCTTTTCGGATTTTGCCCGCTTCAGAAGAACCCTTTTCCCAGGCGATAGTAGTGGAAGACGGCCCGTGTTGTGGATGTGAACCTGTGTTCTCTCTTTTCCAACAGAGACGATACCCGTGAATCTGTTCTTTCTTTCAAGAAAGATCCCTTCTTCGTCGAACGGTATCTCGAGTTTCATCTCTGAAGCACCTTCTCGATCTTTCCAAAAAACAACGTGTGGAAACCGTGATCTTTGTAGAACCTGTCGATGATCCCCTGAGGAAGAACGAAAGGCTCTACGTTGTTTGCGAACGTCACAGAGCACTCAATCAGTGTGTGTGCTTCTTTTATGGGAGCAGTGAAGCCTTCCAGTTCATCCAGGTGAAGGAGTCCCTTCTTGAACTTCTCTTCCTGGTACCCACTCACACGCCCAAAGTAATTAAGCGCCTCTCTGTGTTCTTCGCTCAGAAAGTTCAGAGTGAATCTTCTGCTCTCTTTGATGAGACGCCAGGTGAATCTCTGAGGCCTCACAGCGGTAATGAAGTACTCTTCTTCCCACATGATACCGAAGAATCCCCACCCTATCGTCATGCCGTTAACTCTGTCTTTCATCTTGCTTGTCAGAATCACCCTTCCTTTTCTTAAGTCTTCCAGCAGTCTTTCGTACACGCTCACCACTCCTTTTCAGAATAAGGTACACATCCATCAGTCTGTACACGGGTCTTCTGAAGGTGACAAAGAGGGTGCTCAACATGAACGCCCTGAACGGAATGTACTGCCTTACCTTGACTCTCCTCAACAGGAATATAGCAGAGAATCTGAAGAATCCAGCCATTAAAAAGAGTAACTGTAGACCGTAGATCTCAAAACCGCTTATGTTCATGTAGATGTCAGAAAGAAACTTTGCAACGATACCTCCCAGGAAAGAGCCTGCCAGACTTCCCACACTGGCAAAAGAAGCGTTCAGACCGAAAAAGATTGGGTCTGATTCGAAGGCAACCTCCATGGGGAGAATGGCAAGCGACAGGTTTATGGCAGACCAGGCCACAGAGGAGATCACCGCGTCTGAAAGCATCAGTGTTCTGTACGTTTCGGTGTTCATAAAAAGCCACATTCCAGAAACAAAGGAGGCGAGCACTATTCCAAATTCTGCTATTGTTTTGTGTCCGACGCTGTCAGAGATCTTCCCTAAAATCCTGTAGGCAAGCATCGCCACGAAGTTGTTCAGTATCATCATATAGGCGATGTAGGTGTAACTCACATTCAGGTTCTTCAGAAGGTGGTAATGGTAGAACGCAGAAGAGAACGTAACCGCCATGTTCCAGTAGAACGTGAAGAGAACAAATCTCATGAAGTTGTCGTCCTTGAAGACGGCCTTCAGAGGAACACCACTTCCCGATGCCTTTACTGGGACGTCTGGGATTTTGTTCATCGAGAGGATGGAAAGAACTGTTCCCACCATGGAGATAAGAAGCACAAGGACAAAACCTATAGAGAAACGATCGATTAGGAAGGAGTAGAGGTATATTATGAAGGCGTTGCCTATGGAAAGGAACATGTTTCTGTTTCCAAATACCCTCCCCCTTTCTTCAGGAGGAATGAGATCTCTCATCCAGGAGTTCCAGGTGCTGCTCGAAAGGGCTGCGAAGATCTGCGAGATCATCAAAGCGCCGATGAAGGTAGTCGGATCTGTTTTTCCAAGGAAAACAAACACAACGAGCGCTGCAAAGCTGAATCTGCTCAGGGCGTTGAACACGTTGACGAGGAAGCGTCTCTTTCTGTACTTTCGTACGAAGAAAGAAGCGAAAAGTTGAAAGAACTGCATCATGGGTGGTACGGCAGCGGCGATGCTCAGAAGGAATTCATCCAGGTTGAAAAGCATCGCAAGTCCCGTGAAAACGGGACCTTGAACGAGCAGAGAATAGAACAGTGAAAAGATACCTTCAAGTGTGAGAAAAAGATAGGTTTTTTTCATGGACGCGGTCTCCAGAACACGTGCCCTGTCTTCTTTTTGTAGAGGATTTTGGCCATCACATAACTTCCAAGAAGGTCGAAGATGAGATCCAGCATCGTGTCGTCCAGACCCTTTTGAGTGTTGTACCCCGGAACCACCTTGTCTGTGACAAATTCAGCGATCTCCCAGAGAAGGCCAGAGAGGGTACTAAGAAGAAAGGCCATCAGTATCGCTCCTGGAACCTCGTCCCAGTACCTGGACTTTCTTGTCAGAATTTGATAGAAAAAGTACGTGACAACGAAAGATCCATAGAAATGAAGGCACTTGTCCCAGAAAGGAATTTTCCCGTAGAAGTTCATGAACTGCCCCAGAACGGAGTGAAGAAATATGGACGAAGAGAGCATCAGTTTTGTCTTTTCAGGCACTTCTTGGTGCACAACCTTTTCATACACGTACGGAGAAAAACCTCCCAGCCAGAATATGAAATAACCCACCGTCTCAACGATTTTGGCACGGATCAGAGAAAAAACGACAGGAATTCCCAGAGAAAGTATCAATATTTTGTTCAGAACCCTTTCACCGGTTTTCTCGACCGTATCGATTATTTCCCCGTCACCTCCGTGCGCTATTATATTCTCAGAGGGAGTGAGAAAACTTGAAGTATCTGTTACTCTTTCTGACAACGTTTCTTTTCGACAACTCTGGAACACCCCTTCCTATTCTAGCAGCGTCCACATTGATTTCTGCAGGAAGGATGCAGACAGGTCTGGCTTTCTTTGAGATATACCTGGGACTTTTGAGCTGGGATTCTCTCACCTTCTTTGCGGGAAAGATGTTGAAACCTCTCTTTTCCAGACTCAACTGGAAGGTTTTTCAGAAAATCCTCAGGGAGTTTTCGAACGTTTACATCTCTTCGGAAAAGATCCTGATTTTGTTCTGCAAGTTCGTTCCGTGGGTGGGAAAGGCCACACCGTTTCTTGCAGGATACATGGAAAGACCACTTAGAACGCTTCCCGTGATATGGACCGGAGATCTAATATACGAAAGTGTGTTCTTCTTCACCACACTGACGGCTGGCAGAGTCTTTCTGGAGTTTTCAAAAATTCTGGGAATCGTTCTTTTTGCAGTGGTGATGATTGTCTACTTAATCTGGAAGAGGAAGATGAGAAAGTTCATTGAAAAACATTGAAAGGGGGTCAGGCCCCCGTGCTTTACCTGATGTTCAACCTCTCCTCCGCCGCTTTGAGTATCGCTTCCAGCATTTCTGCGTAGGACATTCCCGCTATCTTTGCCATCTTTGCAAGATGACCATCCCAGCACCATCCGGGATTTGGATTCACCTCGAGAAGTTTGGGATTTCCCTCAGCATCCAACCTCCAATCGAACCTGCAGTAATCTCTGATCTCCAGCCTTTCAAAAAGTTTCAAACAGCAATCGATGATGAATTTTTCGGTTTCCTCAGGAAGTTGTGCTGGGACAGACCTTATGTTCCAGTATGGAGAATCGGGCAACCATTTTGCCTCGTACCCACATATTCTTGGAAGTTCTGGAGGAAGTGCAGAATAGTCCTCTTCTATTATGGGAAGTACGACGTAGGATTCGGGTGGGTTTCCTATGATGCCCACACTCAGATCCTTCCCCGTCAGGAATTCCTCTATCAGGATCGGTTTGTCATATCCGAATCTGCTTCTTATCTCCGAAACAACATTTATCAATTCTTCAGGAGAGTGAACAACGCTTCTTTGAGTGATTCCGAAACTGGAGTCTCCAAAGTTAGGTTTAACGATGGCAGGGAAGGGAAATGGTATTTCGAAAGAAGTGTCTTCTGGCTTTATGAAAACACCTCTTGGAACGGGAATCCCCATTTCCCGTGCGATTCCCCTGATGAGGGACTTATCATAACACAGGATGAGTGTTTGAGGTCCCGAACCCGTGTAAGGAATTCCCAGCATCTCCAGCAACGCAGGAATGTGTGCCTCTTTCCTGGGATCGTTGTTGAATCCTTCATCGCACAGGTTGAAAACGTAGTCTATCTTTCCTCTGAGTTTCATGAGGTCAGCGATTAGTGTGTCATGGTTGTCCAGATAGGAGAAATGGTAACCTTTCAGACTCTTCAAGGCCGCCTTCATCTGATCGATGGTGTAGATATCGTCTTCATCGAAAACCGAATTCGGTTTCAGAGGATCTGGTTTCCTCAGATCTCCAAGAACGACCACAACATTTTTTGTGGCCTTCTCAGATTTCTTTTTGATAGGAGTCCATTCTTTCTTTGCGACGGCAGTTACTATGAGTCTTCTTTCCATCATTCCAAGATCTTGATTTCTCTGTGAGGATGGAGAGAGTTCCCCATGGAACTTCACATCACTGAATCCCGCCGCTTTCAGAAGATTCTCCAATTCCTCAGGTGTGTAGAGCCGCTCTGCATAGAATTGATCCGCTATGACACCCTTTTCAGCGTTCACAACCACTTCGCGTGAGATGAGTCTTTTTCCATCAACCGAAAGAGAACGCTCCCTACAGACAAAGTGTTTTCTGTCGATCCACTCCCAGGATCTTGGCTGGAAGTTGTTTTTCAGGTACTCTCCGTTTGCCACGTCAATGAGAATCCTTCCCCATGGTTTCAGGACTCTGAAGACTTCCTTGAGAACCTTCAGATCATCTTCTACACTTTCAAAGTAGCCAAAACTGTTTCCGAGAATGAGCACTACATCGAAAGTGTCTGGAGGATAGGGCAGTTTTCTGGCATCTCCCTCCCTGAATTTAACGTTTAGACCTTCTTTCTTTGCCTGAGCCTTCGCTTTCTGGATCAGATAGTGAGATCGATCGAGCCCTTCGACCTTCTGAAAACCCCTCCTTGCAAGTTCCAGAGAGTGTCTCCCATGACCACAACAGAGATCGAGGATGTGATCCTCAAGGGAGAGTTTCAGGATGTGTGAGAACAGATCCACTTCCTCTCTGGTGATGCTGATATCGTCCACAACGTCCGCGTCCGTTTTCAGATAAAGCGAGTTGAAGATGCGACTCCACCAGTCAGGTTCCACATGTTCTTCCAGGTTGGTGACGGGTCCAAGGAATTTTCTGAATCTTTTCTGGTTCTTTTTCTGGGAAGATCCGTTGCTTTTCATTTTCCAACCCCCTCTACCTGAACGATTTTCTTCACAGAAAAACTACTCCCATCATCATTACAACTCAACTGCTAGATTCATTAATTAATCATTAAGGAAAAGTCAAAATTCTCATTTCATAACCACTTCTTTTTCTTGAAATAGACCACCATCCAGAACGCTATTACACCCATCACAATGAGAACCACTGGATAACCCCATTTCCACCCGAGTTCTGGCATGTACTCGAAGTTCATACCGTAGATGCCCGCTATGAAGGTGAGGGGCATGAAGATCGTTGCTATTATGGTGAGAACCTTCATCACCTCGTTCGTCTTGTTGCTCATGTTCGAAAGGTACACGTCCAGAAGGCCACTCACGATATCCCTGAATGTTTCCACGGTGTCTGCGATCCGGATGGTGTGATCATAGACGTCTTTGAAATAAGGAAGCGTTTCCTCTTTGATGAGAGAAGATTCGCCTTTAGTTATTGCGTTCAGAATCTCCCTCAAAGGCCAGATCGTCTTCCTCAGTTCTATGAGGTTTCTCTTCAACAGATATATTTTCTGGACTGTGTCCTCTGCGGACATTTCCAGAACTTCTTTTTCCAGTATCTCGGTCTCGTCGTCGATCCTCTCCAGTAGGACGAAGTAGTTGTCCACCAGCGCGTCCACCAGAGAGTAAAGAAGATAGTCTGATTTTCTCTTTCTTATAACTCCTTTGTTGTGCCTTATCCTTTCTCTCACAGGCTCGAATACGTCTCCCTTCTTTTCCTGGAACGTGAGAACACAGTTTTTCGTGAGGATCAGACTGACCTGCTCTGAGATAAGTTCGGAGGAATTCTCATCGTAGGTGATCATTTTCAGTACGAGAAACACGTACTCATCGAAGAATTCGATCTTCGGTCTCTGGTTAACGTTGAGGATATCCTCCAGAACAAGGGGGTGTATCCCAAAGTGTTCTCCTATTCTTTCTACAACGTCTGTTCTGTGAACACCAACGATGTTTATCCAGGTAGTTGCCATAGAATCTTTGAAAGAAAGAACATCTTCAACGTTTGCCGTCCTGAACTCTCTGAATTCCTCAGGGGAGTAACTCATCACTTCGATCTCAAAGTCTTCTCTGTGCTTTCCTGTATAAACGAGCGTCCCCGGAGGAAGACCTTTCTTGATGGGCAAAACACGATCTTCCATCACAATCCCTCCCTTTTCTTCGTTCATCCTGATTTTAAAACGAAAGGCGCACCCTCGGGTGCGCCTTTTTGATCACGGAAGCCCTCACTTGAGAAATTTCGAGACGAATGGCGAGGTTTCCCCATGTCTCATGAAGTGCCCGGAAGGGCCTTCTCCCAAGAACTCGGAGAACCAGGACTCGTGCTCGATCTCTTCGTTCAAAATTGCAAGAGAAAGTTCATAGGTTCTGTGGTCTTTTCCTGCCGTCATGTTGCATATTTCTGTGTAACCTCTCACTGCACACCTTTCAGCGGCAACGAGTACCTTCAATATCTCCTGAACGGTTGGATTGTCTGGAAGTCTTGCAGGAGGACACGCAGAAAGGTCGTGGAACTCTTTCATGCAATCTGGAAGCTTGCCTCCGAGTTCGTAGATTCTGGGAACGAGCGCCTCAAAGTGGTTTCTGTCTTCAATTCTGGCTACTTCTGTGATCTCTTTGAGAGTCTCTCCTTCAAGCCCAATGAGATTTGCCCTCAGAATGGTGTAATAGTAATAAGTTGTGAGTTCTGCCGCTGCGTTCTTTATCAAAAGCTCCAGCAAACGATCCACATCGACCCCTGCCTTTTCGACCATTTCCCTCGCCACTCTCGCCATGTTGACACTTCCTTCGATTTTCCTGAAAATCGTTTAGCACTTTCATAAAAGAAACGAATTGTTACAATTGAAATGTTGGATTAGTTCATAATACCATTTCTCTAAGGAGAAAGTCAAGTCTTTTCTCTCATCAGATAGATCGCCACATCCGTGTTCTTCCTTATCGCTTCCTTGATCGCCTCCACATTTCTTTCCGATCTGATCAAGGTCTTCCAGGAATACACATGCCACATCTCATGGAAATCGGAGTTTGCCACGTACCGGTATTTTTTCACACCGATCGAGTTGAAAAGATCATCTCGATTCGCCACCTCCCAGGCATCGAACATGTCTTTGAAACGCTCCATGTTCACCCAGAGATACCAGGAGAGGTGTTCTTCGTCCTGTTTTTTTCTATCTGGATGTGCCGCTATAACCAGTGCGTTCTGCTCTTTCAGCCTTTCCACGATCTCCTCAACCGGAAGAGAAGGATCCACGTACTCCTTCACATCTATGGCAAGAATGTGATAAAGACCCGTGTTGTTCGTGATCTCAACACCTGGAATCAGAATCATCCTGTACTCTTCCCAGGCTCTCTTCTGCTCCTTCCAGAGTTTTTTTAAATAATCCTGGAATCTGTCCTCGGTGATGGTTCCAAGTGGTTCGTTGTTTTTCTTTCTCCTTTCGAGTGTCTCTCTGTCCAGAACGTGGTCTGTTATTGCAATCACATCCACTCCATGCCTTCCGAACAGATCCACCACCTCTTCCAGAGAAAGGTGCCCATCGCTCATGTTCGTGTGCACATGAAAATCGCACAGAAGCCATTCCACAGAATCCTTCATAGATTCCCACCTCCGTTCACATGCTAGGAAGAATCCTTTAAATCTGTGTTCGGTTCTGTGAAGATAATGTATTCCAGACCCTTTCATATTCGATCTTCGGCATTTTCTCGGAGGAAACTCTCCATCATTTTTGCATATGAATGTTCAAATTGTAAATGTTTATTCCAAATTAATACCCTGTGACTTTCCTTTAATTCAAAGTAAAGAAAACAGACTGAACCCCTGCCTGCAGTTATAATCTCTGAGAAAGGAAGGAGGTGCAACATGAAAGCGCTTCTTGCTCTGGAAGACGGATCGTTTTTTTTTGGACAGAGTTTGGGTGTCGAGGGAGAAACCTTCGGTGAACTGGTCTTCAACACGGGAATGACCGGCTATCAGGAAGTTCTCACGGATCCCTCCTACACAGGCCAGATCGTTGTGATGACCTACCCTGAGATAGGAATCTACGGAGTGAACGAAGAGGATGTAGAGTCAGACGGGATAAAGGTTGCGGGATTCGTGGTCTACAGAGGCGTGTCCGTTCCTTCCAACTGGAGAGCCACCATGTCCTTTCCGGATTATCTGAAAAAACACAACATAGTCGCCATCGAAGGCGTGGACACGAGGGCCCTAACAAGAAAGATCCGTGTGAAAGGAGCTATGAAAGGCGCTATATCCACTGTAGATCTGGACCCGAAGTCTTTGATCAGACGCGTGAAAGAAAGTCCAGGAATAGTGGGAAGAGATCTGGTCGGTCTTGTCTCTCCAAAAGAGATCACTGTGGAAAACGAAGAGGGAGAATTTTCGGTCGTTGTACTGGACTCTGGAGTAAAGTGGGGTATCCTCAGAGATCTGAAGAGGGTAGGAGCACGGGTGATAAGGGTTCCCTATGGTGTGGACATAGATGACATCAAAAAGCTCAACCCGGACGGCGTTCTCATCTCCAATGGTCCCGGAGACCCTGCCGTCCTGCTGAAGACTGTCCGTCTGATAAGAGACCTTCTGAAGGAGGAAATACCCCTTGCGGGGATCTGTCTTGGACATCAACTCCTCGGCCTTGCGATAGGTGCCAGAACCTACAAGATGAAGTTCGGACACAGAGGGATCAACCATCCGGTGAAAGATCTGAGAAGTGGACGTGTTCTGATCACCACCCACAACCACGGCTTTGCGGTGGATCCAAAGAGTTTTGGCCTTCCAGAACTTGGAAGCGAAGATCAGGATGCGAACGTTCTCACCAGCAACCTTCAGAAGATATCCGTTCTTGAGGGAACCAGTCCGCAGGGAATAAAAGTTGAGGTAACCCACATCTCTCTCAACGATGGTACGATGGAAGGAATGAGGCTGGTTGATTATCCAGCCTTTTCTGTTCAATATCACCCCGAGGCCTCTCCCGGACCTCACGATGCGAAGTACTTCTTTGAAGAGTTCAAACGCCTCATAAAGGAGGTAAGGTAATGCCGAAAAGAGAAGACATAAAGAAGATCCTCGTCATAGGATCCGGCCCGATCACAATCGGTCAGGCTGCCGAGTTCGACTACTCAGGAACACAGGCCCTCAAAGCTCTCAAAAGCGTTGGATACGAAGTGATCATTGTAAACTCCAACTCTGCAACCATAATGACCGATCCGGAATTTTCGGACGCCGTTTACATAGAACCTCTGACAGTTGAATTTCTGGAAGAGATCATAAAAAAAGAAAGACCAGACGCCCTTCTTCCCACCCTCGGAGGACAGACCGCTCTGAACCTTGTCGTGGAACTTGCCGAAAGCGGTGTTCTCGACAGGTACGGGGTTCAGTTGATCGGTGCCAAACTCGAGTCGATCAAGAAGGCTGAAGACAGAGAACTCTTCAAAAAGACCATGCAAGAAGCTGGCCTTGAAGTTCTGAGAAGCAGGCTGGTGAACAACCTCACAGATGCGCTGGAGACGGCAAGGGAATTCGGCTATCCCGTCATTATAAGACCCAGTTTCACACTGGGAGGAACGGGTGGAGGAATTGCCTTCAACGAGGAGGAATTGAGGGAGATCGTCACAAAGGGACTCATAGAAAGTCCCGTACACACCGTTCTCATAGAAGAGTCCGTCATCGGTTGGAAGGAATACGAACTCGAGGTGGTGAGAGATGGAGCGGGAAATTTCATCGTCGTCTGTTCGATAGAGAACCTCGATCCGATGGGAATACATACGGGAGATTCCATCACTGTGGCTCCCTCTCAGACACTCACCGACGTTGAGTACCAGAGAATGAGGGATGCGGCGTACAAGGTCATCGATGCGATAGGAATAGAAACGGGTGGTTCGAACATCCAGTTTGCCGTGGATCCGAGGACCGGAAGAATGGTCGTCATTGAGATGAACCCGAGGGTTTCAAGATCGTCCGCTCTGGCATCGAAGGCAACGGGATACCCCATTGCGAAGATAGCCGCACTACTTGCCGTTGGATTCACTCTCGATGAGATACCGAATTACATCACGGGAAAGACATTGGCGGCCTTTGAACCTTCCATAGACTACGTCGTGGTGAAGATACCGAGGTTCCAGCTCGAAAAATTCCCCGGAGCCGATCCAAGGCTCAACACCCAGATGAAATCCGTCGGAGAAGTGATGGCAATAGGAAGAACCTTCAAGGAGGCATTGGGAAAAGCTTTAAGATCTCTCGAACTCGATTCTACACCGAAACTCGACTACGATCACATAAGAGAACACCTTGCAAATCCAACACCTGAGAGGATTTCTTACATCTTCGCCGCCTTCAGGAACGGAATGGACGTGGAAGAAGTACACGAACTCACAAAGATTGACAAGTGGTTCCTCGGAGAAATGAAAGCCTGTATAGACCTCGAGGAAGAACTGAAGGAAAAAAGGCTTGACGTCGAGGTCCTCAAGAAAGCAAAGCAGTGGGGATATTCCGACAGAGAAATAGCTGAGATCTGGCAGGTCTCCGAAAAAGAAGTGAGGAAGATGAGAGAGAAAAACAAGATATTCCCGGTTTACAAGATGGTAGACACCTGTGCGGCAGAGTTCGAAGCCCAGACTCCGTACTACTACTCAACGTACAACGGGGTGGAAAATGAAGCAATACCCACAGACAAAGAGAAGATCATGATCCTTGGCTCCGGTCCAAACAGGATAGGTCAAGGTATAGAGTTCGATTACACGAACGTTCACGGCGTGTGGGCTTTTCAGGAAGAAGGGTACGAGGTGATCATGGTCAACTCCAACCCGGAGACCGTTTCAACAGATTACGACACCTCCGACAGACTTTACTTTGAGCCCCTCACGGTTGAAGATGTCCTCGAGATCGTGAGAAACGAAAAGCCAAAGGGTGTTGTGGTGGCATTCGGTGGTCAGACTCCTTTGAGGATCGCTAGACACCTTGTGGAAGAAGGTGTGAACATCATAGGAACGAGCTTTGAATCTATAGAGATCGCCGAGGACAGAGAAAAGTTCGCAATGCTTCTCAAAAGAATCGGACTCAGGTGTCCCCCGTTCGGGACGGCATCTTCCGTGGAAGAAGCAATGAAAGTGGCAGAAGATCTTGGATATCCGGTTCTTGTAAGGCCAAGTTACGTTCTTGGAGGAAGGGCCATGGCGATTGTCGACACACCGGAGGAACTGGAAAGATACGTCAGGGAAGCGGCGATCGTTTCCCCGGGATATCCCATACTGATAGACAAGTTCTTAGAGGATGCGATAGAGCTCGATGTGGATGTTGTGTCGGATGGAAAGTACGTGTGGATAGCGGGTTTGATGGAACAGATCGAGGAAGCGGGAGTTCACTCCGGAGATTCGGCTTGTGTTCTTCCACCGGTGAGTCTTTCGGAAAAACTCGTTGAAGAAATAGAGAAAACCGTTCACAGACTGATAAAGGCATTGAAAATAGTAGGAATCGCGAACATACAGATGGCGGTAAAGGACGACGAAATTTACATAATAGAGGCAAATCCACGAGCATCAAGAACCGTTCCGTTCGTGAGCAAAGCGATCGGAATTCCTGTGGCAAAGATCGCTGCCAAGATCATGGTGGGAAGGTCTCTTCCAGAACTTCTTTCCGAGTACTTCCCCTATCCGACGAGGCCGGGAACAAAGGTGAACAAACTGGGAGACAGCGAGATCCTTCCCACACCGTGGCCGAGAATGTTCTCTGTGAAGGAAGTGGTGATACCGTTTCACAAGTTCCCCGGCACAGACGTTCTTCTGGGCCCTGAGATGCGCTCCACAGGAGAGGTCATGGGAATAGGGGAGGATTTTGTAGAGGCTTTTGCGAAGGCACAGATCGCTGCGGGAAATCCACTTCCAACGGAAGGTGCCATCCTTGCAACGATTGCAGACAGAGACAAAAGAGACGCCATCCCGCTTCTTGCACACCTTGCGGACATGGGATTCGAGATCTACGCAACCAGAGGAACGGCAAAGGCACTTCAGTCCCATGGAGTGGATGTCAGGGTTGTTCCCAAAGTGGGTGAAGGAAGGCCGGATGTAATCGATCTTCTGGAGCAGGGGAAGATCTCTCTTGTAGTGATCACCCAGTCCAGCGATGAACCCTCACTCGTTGCGGTCTCACACGGGAAAGATCCCTTCAAGGTAGAGGGAAGAAGAACGGTGGGATACATGATAAGAACCACAGCGCTGAAGAGAAAGATACCTTACCTGACAACGGTGGAGGCACTCAGGGCGGCGGTGGCGGCGATCAGAAAGATGAAGAAGGGTTCGATCGTGAAGGTGAGAAAACTCACCGACACATGGAAAATGTGAAGGGCCCTTCGGCCCTTCACCATATTTCTTCCAGTTTTTTACATATGACATCTCCCATCTGAGAAGTGGAGACAGCTTTTTCCGGATCTTCTGCTATATCTTTTGTTCTGTACCCTTCTTCGATGACCGTCTCAACCGCTTTCTCTATCTTTCTTGCCTCTTCCATCATGCCGAAAGAGTACTCGAGCATCATGGCAAGGGAGAGGATCTGAGCGATGGGATTGGCGATGTTTTTCCCCGCTATGTCGGGTGCCGATCCTCCCGCCGGTTCGTATAGGTTTTTGTCGCCGAAGGAAGCAGATGGAAGAAGACCAAGAGATCCTGGAAGTGCAGCGCTCTCGTCCGAGAGTATGTCTCCAAACATGTTCGTTGTGAGTATCACGTCGAACTGTGATGGTTTCAATATGAGTTGCATTGCAGCGTTGTCCACGTACATGTGATTGAGTTCCACGTCTGGATAATCCTTCGCAACCTCGCTCACAACCTTCCTCCAGAGCATCGAACTGTAGAGAACGTTCGCCTTATCCACGGAGGTAACCTTTTTCCTTCTGTTTCTTGCAATTTCGAAGGCGGTTCTTGCTATCCGTTCCACGGTTTTTCTGTCGTAGATCATGGTGTCAAAGCCCTTCTCCTCGTCGATACCTCTCGGCTGGCCGTAGTAGACCCCATAGGAGAGTTCTCTCACGATAACAAGATCAACATCAGCCTCGATCACCTTTTCTTTCAGAGGAGAAATGGACACAAGTGACCTGTAAACCTTTATCGGTCTGATGTTTGCGTAGAGATTGAGCATCTTTCTGAGAGCCAGTAATCCTCCGATCTCCGGTCTTTTTTCGGGTGGAAGATCGTCCCATTTTGGCCCCCCGACACTTCCTAAAAAGATGGCATCGGCCTCCATGCAGATCTTTCTGGTCTCTTCTGGAAGGGGTTCTCCGAACTTGTCGATGGCGTCCCCTCCAATGTGGCCAAAGACCTTCTCGAAAGTCCTGCCCGTTTTTCTTTCAACGACCTCGAGGACTTTTAGAGCCTCTCTCACAACTTCAGGACCTATACCATCTCCCGGCAGAATCGCTATCTTCATCTTTCACTCCCCCATCTCTTTGAGACAGTATTCAAGCCATCCACCGGCGTTCATGATCTTCATGAGAAATTCAGGATAGGGTCTTATTCTGTATTCTTTTGCTTTCGAAAAATTCCTCACAACACCGTTTTCAAGATCCACTTCGGCAATGTCTCCTTCTTCGAATTCGTCTGCTTCCTTCAGTTCAACAATGGGAAGGCCTATGTTTATAGCGTTCCTGAAGAAGATCCTGGCAAAGGACTTGGCGATGACACACGAGATGCCCGCAGCCTTTATGGCAACGGGGGCGTGTTCTCTTGAAGAACCACATCCAAAGTTCTCACCGGCAACGATGATACTCCCCTTTATGTCGTCCCGCCTTCCAAAACCGGGTCTTGCATCCTCCATGCAGTACTTTGCGAGTTCCTGAGGATCCGAGGTGTTCAGATATCTTGCGGGTATGATCTCGTCTGTGTTCACGTTGTCTCCAAAAACGAATACCTTTCCCCTTATCTTCATCTTCATCACCTCACAATTTCCTGGGATCTGCTATGTATCCTTTCACCGCACTGGCTGCGGCAACAGCGGGAGACGCAAGAAAGACCTTGCTGTTTGGATGTCCCATTCTTCCTACAAAGTTCCTATTGGTCGTAGAAACGGCGATCTCTCCCTCTGCGAGGACTCCCATGTGCCCTCCAAGGCAAGGACCACACGTTGGGGTGGAAACGGCACATCCAGCATCGAGGAAGATATCGATGAGACCTTCCTTCAAGGCCTGTTTGTAAACTTTCTGAGAGCCAGGTATGATAATGCATCGCACATTCGGAGCAACGGTTCTTCCCTTGAAAATCTGAGCTGCGAGTCTGAGGTCTTCTATCCTCCCGTTGGTGCAGCTTCCTATCACCACCTGATCTATTTTGATCCTCTCCTTTTCAGCCTCAGAGATATCTTTTGTGTTGGACGGTAGGAAGGGATAGGCGACCTGAGGCTCGAGTTTAGAGAGGTTCATCTCCACTTCTTTCACGTACTTTGCGTCCTCATCCGGATACATCTCTTCCACCTCTATGCCTCTTTCTTTCTCGTAAGCTATTGTCGTCTCGTCCACGGGAAAGAGACCCGTTTTCCCTCCTGCCTCGATCGCCATGTTCGAGATGGTGAATCTGCCGTCCATGGAGATCTCCTTCACACCTGGGCCAGAAAACTCTATGGCCTTGTAGTTCGCACCGTCCACCCCGAGGATGGATATGAGTTTCAAAACAAGGTCCTTGGCGGTCACCATTTCGTTGAACTTTCCATAGAGCGTCACTTTTATGCTCTCTGGAACCCTGAGCCACACTTTCCCGATGAGATAGAAACCCGCTATGTCCGTGGAACCAACGCCTGTAGCAAAGGCTCCCAGCGCCCCGTAGGTACACGTGTGAGAATCTGCCCCCACAACGAGGTCACCAGACTTCACGATCCCTTCCTCGGGAAGTAGAACGTGCTCGATCCCCATTCTTCCTATTTCGAAGAACTTTTCTATTCCCTGATCTCTGGCGAACTCCCTCATCATCTTCACCTGCATGGCGGACTTTATGTCCTTGTTCGGTGTGAAGTGATCTGGTACGAGAACCACCCTGTCAGGATATTTAACCCTTTTTCCACCGTACTCTTTGAACTTTTTTATGGCAAGAGGGGCTGTTATGTCGTTGGCGAGGGCAACATCTGGTTCCAGAAGAAGGAATTCACCGGGTTCGACCTTCCTTCCAGCCTTTTTCGAGAGGATCTTTTCCGCAAGTGTCATTCACTCAACACCTCCGTTTTTTCTCAAAAGCCCCTTTGCTATGAGATATTTGTTTATAGCGTTTATGTAAGCGATGGCGGAAGCCTCAACGATGTCCGTGGAAACGCCCCTTCCACTGTAGAGCTCTCCGTCTATCTTCAGGGTCAGTTTCACCTCTCCCTGAGCGTTCTTTCCCGTTCCAACCGCCTGGATTATGTATTCTTCAAGTTTTGGCTGAAGTCCGAGTGCTTTATCTATGGCCTTGAAGATAGCATCCACGGGACCGTTTCCTGCTTCCGCTGCTTCTCTCTTTTCATTTCCAACCTGAAGGACAACAGCGGCTGTTGGAAGCAGTGTGTTTCCCGTGTGCACGTGGAAATGGATGAGTTTGTAGCCGTTCAGGGGTTCTTTCAAAACTTCAGAGACGATGGAAAAGAGATCGTCATCGTAGACTTCTTTCTTTCTATCGGCAAGTTCTGTGAATTTCTCGAACACCTTCTGGAAGGTCTCGTCGTCCAGTTTTATGCCGTAACTCTCCAGTTTCTTTCTCAAGGCGTGTTTCCCCGAGTGCCTTCCAAGGACGAGCGTTTCAGAAGACCTTCCTATGTCCGAAGGCTTCATGATTTCATATGTCTCTCTGTGCTTCAGAACGCCATCTTGGTGTATGCCCGACTCGTGCAAGAAGACGTTCTCTCCCACTATGGGCTTGTTTCTTGACGGGATGAGCCCCGTTATGTGGGTGAGGAGTCTGGAAGCAGGATATATCAACTCTGTCCTTATACCCGTTTCGTACGGGAGTCTGTCTTTTCTCACTTTGAGAGTCATTACGAACTCTTCCAGTGCACAATTACCGGCCCTTTCTCCTATTCCGTTCAGTGTCACCTCCACTTGGGTCGCACCGTTTTGAACTGCAGCGATGGAATTTGCCACAGCAAGGCCAAGATCGTTGTGGCAGTGAACGGAAAGATCGACGTTTTCTATTCCAGGAATACCTTCCTTCAGGGTTCTTATGAGTTCTCCGAATTCATCGGGAAGGGCGTATCCCACGGTGTCTGGAACGTTTATCGTTGTTGCACCGGACTCTATGGCCGTTCTGTAAACTTCTATCAAAAAGGGCACTTCCGTTCTGGAAGCATCTTCTGCGGAAAACTCCACAAGATCGAAGAACTGTCTGGCGTAGGTGACGTACTTTCTCACCCTTTCAAGAATCTCTTCTTTTTCCATTCTCAGTTTGTACTTTCTGTGTATGGGAGACGTTGCTATGAAAACGTGTATCATCCTTTTGTCTTTCGGGCGATCTTTGAGTGCTTCGTACGCTGCATCGATATCCTTTTCCACACACCTTGCAAGCCCCACCACGATGGGTCTCTGAACGGTTCCTGCCACTTTCTTTACGGCTTCGAACTGAACGGGCGAGGAGACGGGAAAACCCGCTTCGATGAGATCAACACCTAGGTCTTCAAGCATGAGGGCCATTTCTACCTTTTCTTCAACGGACATGGAGGCTCCAGGCGATTGCTCTCCATCCCTCAGCGTTGTATCAAAGATCTTAATCCTTCTCATCTTCTCTCATCTCCTCTTCATCCTTGTGGAGTTTGTACTCCAGGGATTCAAGCAGTGCCGTCCAGGAAGCCTCTATGATGTTCGGGGAAACACCCACAGTTCCCCATCTTCTCTTTCCATCGCTGGACTCTATGAGAACTCTCGTGGTCGCTCTGGTACCCGCCTGCTCGTTGAGAATCCTGACCTTGTAATCGGTGAGTTTTGTGTTTTTCAGGGAAGGGTAGAACTTCTCAAGTGCCTTTCTCACCGCTCTGTCCAGTGCTTCGACGGGTCCTTCACCCTCTGCTGCGGTGTGTTCGAAGGGTTCATCGTGCCCCAACTTCTCTGCCACTTCATCGGGTACCCTGACCTTCACGGTCGCTTCCGAGAAACTCTTTTCGTCCCTGTTTTTCACGGTCATGACGGTGAAACCAAGAAATTCGAAGTACTTCTTCCTTATTCCGAGCATCTCTCTGACGAGGAGTTCAAAGGATGCCTCTGCCCCCTCGAAATGATATCCCTGCGCTTCGAGTTCCTTTATCTTCTTGAGTATCTCCCTGACCTTGGACGAGGTTTCGTCTATTTCAAATCCCATCTCTTTTATTTTCTCAAGCACATTGCTTCTTCCAGAGAGTTCGGAGATGGAGATGATCCTTCTGTTTCCCACGAGTTCTGGAGGAATGTGCTCGTAGGTTCTGGGATCTCTCTTTATAGCAGAAACGTGCACTCCTCCTTTGTGGGCAAAGGCATAATCTCCCACATAGGGTATATTCTCAATGTGCGGTCTTCCAGAAAGTTCGGCCACAAGGTGTGCAACATCGAAGAGTTTTTTCAGATTCTCCTTCGGTATGACCTCGAGGCCCATCTTGAGAACGAGGTTCGGAATCACAGAACAGAGATTCGCGTTGCCACATCTTTCGCCAAGACCGTTTATGGTCCCTTGAACGTGTACCGCTCCCTTTCTCACGGCAGCGAGTGTGTTGGCTACGGCCACATCGGAGTCGTTGTGGGCGTGTATTCCTATGGGAGCCTTCACATGTTTTTTCACCTCTTCTACGATCTCCTCGATCTCATGAGGGAGTGTGCCACCGTTCGTGTCGGCAAGAACAAGACAGTCCGCCCCCGCCTCCTCTGCCACCTTTAGGGTTTTAAGGGCATAATCTTTGTTTGCCTTGTAACCGTCGAAGAAATGCTCGGCGTCGTATATTACCTCGTCGGCGAACCTCTTCAGATAAGTGATCGTGTCGTATATCATCTTGAGGTTCTCCTCAAGAGTTGTTCGAAGGGCCTTTTCCACATGTAGATCCCAGCTTTTACCGAATATCGTGTAGACCGGTGTTTCGGCTTTTATGAGCGTCTGTATGTTTGGATCTTCCTCTATCCTCGTGTTTGGTCTTCTTGTAGAACTGAAAGCGGCCACCTTCAAACTCTTGAAGTGCACGTTTTTGACAGCCTCGAAGAACGCGATATCTTTTGGATTTGAACCAGGCCATCCCCCTTCGAGGTAATGAACGCCGAGGTCATCCAATGCCTCGGCGATTCTGATCTTGTCCTCCAGAGAAAAAGAAACTCCAAAGGCCTGAGCCCCGTCCCTGAGAGTTGTATCGTAGATCTTGATACTCAAGAGATCACCTCCTCAGGGCTTTCTGAACGTAGCCCCTTTGCTGGCAGACTGAACGAAGAAGGCGTACCTTCTCAGATAATCACTGTCCACATCTTTCACTTTCGGCACGAATTCCTTCATTCTTCTGTTGAATTCTTCCTCCGATATCAAAAGGTTCATCGTTCTCTTTTCGAAATCTATCTCGATGAGATCCCCATCTTTTACGATGCCTATGGGACCACCTTCTGCTGCCTCGGGAGATACATGACCGATGACGGCACCGTGTGAACCTCCAGAGAACCTCCCGTCCGTGATGAGGGCCACATCTTCTGCAAGGCCCATCCCCACGATCGCGGATGTGGGAGAGAGCATCTCCCTCATGCCGGGTCCACCCTTGGGACCTTCATAACGAATGACCACCACATCTCCCTTCTTGACCTTTCCAGAAAGAATGGCTTTTGTTGCCTCTTCTCCATCTTCAAACACGACAGCTGGTCCAACGTGGTGCTTCATCTTTTCGGGAACACCGGAGAGTTTGGCAACTGCCCCTTCCGGGGCGAGGTTTCCGAAGAGAATTCCAAGTCCACCCTCTCTATGGTATGGATTGTCGAAGGGTCTGATCACTTCTTCGTTCATGATCTTTGCTTCCCCGACAAGATCTCCTACCTTTCTCAAATAGATGGTCATGGCATCTTCCTTCAGAAGATTGTTTTCCTGAAGGCGTTTCATCACAGCGTAGATACCACCTGCTTCATCGAGATCCTGTATGTGGTAAGGCCCAACGGGTGAGATGTTGCAGATGTGTGGGACCTTCCGGCTGAGTTCATCGAAGAGTTTTATGTCAAATTCTATCTCGAAGCTCTCTGCGATCGCTTTCAGATGAAGGACGGTGTTCGTCGATCCTCCCGTTGCAAGATCCACCATGATCGCGTTCATGAGGGATTCCCGGGTGACGATGTCCCGAGGTTTTACGTTTCTTTTCACGAGTTCAACGACGAGCATACCAGCCTCTTTTGCTATTCGAAGCCTTTTTGCATGAACGGCAGGCACCGTTCCGTTTCCTCTCGGAGCGATCCCCAGCGCTTCTGCAAGAGAATTCATCGTGTTGGCGGTGAACAGTCCTGCACAGGATCCTGCGCTCGGACAGGCAAGATCTTCGATCGCCCTGAGCGTTTCTTCGTCGATCTTTCCCACCCTGTAGCCACCGACGGCTTCGAAAACGGTGATGAGGTCTATGTCTTTTCCAGCGTATCGACCAGCGAGCATGGGACCACCAGAGATCAAAACAGAGGGGATGTTCAGCCTCCCCATCGCCATGATCATTCCTGGAGTGATCTTGTCACAGTTTGGAACGAACACCAGGCCGTCGAAGGGGAAAGCGTTCGCAACTATCTCTATGGAATCGGCTATGAGTTCCCTGGAAGGTAGTGAGAACTTCATTCCCTTGTGATCCATCGCTATGCCGTCGCAGATCCCGATCGTTGGAAAGACGAACGGAACTCCCCCGGCCATCCTCACTCCTGCCTTCACCGCTTCAACGATCCGGTCAAGGTGCATGTGGCCGGGGATGATCTCGTTCCACGAAGACACGATACCGATGAAGGGCCGGTTCATCTCTTCATCGGTTATTCCAAGTGCCTTCAGAAGAGACCTGTGTGGAGCCCTTTCCAGCCCTTTCTTTATCACGTCACTCCTCATCCACATTCCTCTCCTTGAGCCACGGCATCATCTTTCTGAGTTCCTTTCCCACTTTTTCTATGAGGTGTTCGGACTCTTTCTTCCTCATGGTGTAGAAGAACGGCCTTCCTGCCTGATTTTCGAGTATCCAGTCTTTTGCGAACTTTCCTGTCTGAATGTCCTTGAGCATCTGTTTCATGTTCTCTCTGACTTCTCTGGTGACGATCTTTTCTTGGCTGATGTAATCACCGTACTCTGCGGTGTTGCTGACGGAGTACCTCATGAAAGTGAGTCCACCTTCATATATGAGGTCGACGATGAGTTTGAGTTCGTTCAGACACTCAAAATAGGCAATCTCCGGCTGGTATCCGGCTTCCACGAGTGTTTCAAATCCCGCCTTTATGAGAGCGGTCACACCACCACAGAGGACCGCCTGCTCTCCGAAGAGGTCCGTTTCCGTTTCCTCCTTGAAAGTTGTTTCTATCACACCCGCTCTCGTCACACCTATTCCCTTTGCGTAAGCAAGGGCGATTTCTTTAGCCTTTCCGGTGTAGTCCTGGTGAACCGCGATGAGCGCGGGAACTCCTCTTCCTTCAACGTACTCTCTTCTCACGATGTGACCAGGGCTTTTTGGTGCGATCATGGTCACATCGACGTTCTTTGGCGGGATGATTTGGTGGTAGTGTATGTTGAAACCGTGGGCGAACATCAGCATCTTTCCCTCTGTAAGGTGCTTTTCGATGTACTTTTTGTATACCTCCGGCTGGTGTTCGTCTGGAATGAGAATCATGATGATATCTGCTTCCTTTGCCGCTTCTTCGATGGTTTTCACGGTGAGTCCTTGTTCTTCCGCTTTCTTCCAGCTTCTGCTTCCTTCTCTCAAGCCAACGATGACGTTGAGTCCACTGTCTTTTAGGTTCAATGCGTGTGCATGCCCCTGACTTCCAAAACCGATTATGGCGATCTTTTTGTCTTTGATCAAATCGAGATTGGCATCCTTGTCATAGTAGATAACCGCCATCAAAACCCCTCCTTCTCTTTTGTGTTCCACCTGTTCATAGCGACGATACCCGTTCTTGCAATTTCTTCCACCTGTTTTTCCGGCAGAAGATTTATGAAAGCCTCTACTTTACTCCTTGCACCGGTGATCTCAATGATGGCTCCTTCCTTGGAAACGTCTATGATCTTGCCCCTGAATATCTCAACGAGCTGAAAGAGCTCCTGCTTGTCTTCCCCGAATTTCACCTTGATGAGGGCCATTTCCCTTTCCACCCGGTTTTCCGGGAGAGGATCTATGGGAGTTACCTTCACAACCTCAACGAGCTTGTAGGCTTGTTTCTCTATCTGTTCTATCGTTCTGTCGTCACCTTTCACCATGATCACAAGCCTGGAAAGACCTGGTGTCTCCGACTCGCCAACTGTGATGCTGCTGATGTTAAAGCCCCTTCTTGCGAAAAGATTTGCAATTTTTCTCATCACACCTGGTTTGTTGTGAACGAGCATGGAAACAAGATGCTCATGAACTTGGTTTGTCATCTTTCATCACCTCTCCTGCTCTCCTCGATAACTTTCAGGACCCTTTCGACAAAACTTTCATCGTAGGGTGCTTCGACAAGGGGTGTTCCCACATCTCCTCCCGGTGGAACCATTGGAAGAACGTTCTCGGCAGGATCAACAACCGCGTGTATGAGCATGGGTTCCTTCGATTTTGCGAGTTCCTCTATTGCTTTGTCCACTTGATCGGGCTTTTCTATTCTCATTGCCTTTATCCCGACAGCCTCTGCTATCTTTGCAAAGTCCGGGTTGTCGGCAAGGATGGTGGCGGAGTACCTGCAGTTGAAAAAGAGCTGCTGCCACTGCCTCACCATTCCCAGAGCCTTGTTGTCCATAACAATGATCTTCACCGGAAGGTTGTATCTTTTCACCGTCATGAGTTCTTGGATGTTCATCTGAAAACCACCATCACCGGCAAAGATCACAACTTCTCTGTTCGGAGCCCCTATCTTTGCTCCTATCCCCGCTGGAAGGGCATAACCCATCGTTCCAAGCCCACCGGAACACAGGAAAGATCTTTGATGTTTGAACTTGTAGTACTGTGCAACCCACATCTGGTTCTGTCCCACGTCTGCCACGACAATCGTATCGTCGGGAAAGACCTCGTTCACCTTCTCTACAATGTACTGAGGTTTTATGAGCTTTCCATCCCTTTTGTAGGTCAACGGGTACTTCTTCTTCACTTCTTGGAGTTCTTCGATCCACTCGGAAAAATCTGTGTCTAGATCATACTTCAAGAACTCCTCAAGAACGTTTTTCAGGTCTCCAACGATGGGTACATCCACGGAGACGTTCTTTCCTATCTCAGCAGGATCTATGTCAACGTGGACGATCTTTGCGTTCTTTGCGAAGGTCCTCGGATTGCCGAGGATTCTGTCACTGAACCTTACACCGAGTGCGATGATGAGATCAGCGTTGGCTACGGCATAATTTCCATAGTACGTACCGTGCATTCCTATCCCGTCGTAATAGAGTCTTTCATCGGATGGATTCACTCCACGTCCCATCAGGGTACTGACGGCTGGTACACCGAATTTGTCGATGAATCTGTTCACCAAGTCCATAGCACTGGAGAGGTTTGCTCCCCCACCAACGATGACGATAGGGCGCTTCGATTCTTTCAAAAGTTCCATTGCCTTCTTTATCTGTTTTGGGTGACCCTTCACGGTGGGTTTGTATCCCAGAATCTCTATTTCATCGGGATAGTTGAATTCTCCTTCTGCCGTCTGAACGTCTTTCGGAAAGTCCAGAACAACGGGACCTGGTCTTCCCGTTGTGGCAACATAGAACGCCTCTTTTATGGCATAAGGAAGTTCTTCTATGCTCGTGACGAGGTGATTGTGTTTTGTGATGGGCATCGTGATACCGGTGACGTCGACTTCCTGGAAGGCGTCCGTTCCAATGAAGGAGGTTGGAACCTGACCCGTGATCACAACAAGTGGTATGGAATCCATGTAAGCGGTGGCAATTCCTGTCACCGTATTGGTGGCTCCAGGACCAGAGGTGACTATGACCACGCCAGGTTTTCCGGTGACCCTCGCATAGCCGTCTGCTGCATGCGTGGCTCCCTGTTCGTGTCTGAAGAGGTAGAAATTTATTTTGTCTTCGTAATTGCAAAGTTCGTCGTAGACGTTGATGATGGCGCCTCCAGGGATACCAAAGATCGTATCCACACCTTCTTTTAGAAACGCCTCGAACAACATCTTTGAACCTTTCATCTTCACGTGGATCACTCCTCTCGGGTATTGAATGATTATACCAGAATCTTGGAATAACGAATCATGGGGGGTTTTTTAGGAATAGTATCATCATGTGCTTTACAATGTCAAGTTATCGAGTCGAATTTTTTAGTAGCGGTAGCATTTTCATCATGAAAATGTAAAATTTAAGATAAGAGGGGAACATATCGATCGTTTAAAATGTTCACAAATTCTATTGAGGAGTGAGAAAGGTGAGGGTGGGAATCGCGGGTCTTGGAACCGTTGGGGGAAGTATATACAGGATACTGAAGGAAAGGGGAGATGAGATAGAAAAAAGAGTCGGTGAGAGGTTCATCGTATCAAAGGTCATAAATCGCTCCCCAAAAAAGTACGAAGTCTATGGTGTACCTCCAGAGGAAATAGCGTTCGATTTCGATGACCTCATACTGAACAGTGATGTGGTTATAGAAGCCATCGGTGGAACAGATGTGGCTGTGGACCTTGTCCGGCGTGCTCTGGAACTTGGAAGAATCGTTGTAACTCCAAACAAAAACCTCATCTCGGAGTATGGAAACGAATTCATGGATTACATAAAAAAGAGAAAGCTCTTCTTTGAGGCTTCGGTTGGAGGGGGCATCCCGATCATCTCCCTCCTTCAGGATTATCTGATCTTTCAGAAGGTAACAAGAATACGTGGTATCATGAACGGAACGACAAACTACATACTCACGGAGATGAGCAAAGGAAGGCCCTTCGAGGAGGTCTTAAAAGAAGCACAAGAACTTGGATACGCAGAGGCAGACCCCACAAACGACATCGAAGGATACGACGTTGCATACAAGGTTTCAGTTTTGGCAGGTGTGGTAACGGGAAGATTTCCAGGGATACACAGCGTCCAATTCGAAGGAATAACGGGTATAGATCCTGAGTATCTGAAAGAAATTGTTCGCTCCGGGAAAAAGCTCAAGTTGATCGGAGAACTCGACTTTTTGTCGAACACCTATGAAGTACGCCTGAGGGAAGTCACACCGGAAGATCCATTTTTCAACGTCGATGGTGTGGACAACGCAATAGAAGTGTCCACCGATCTGGCCGGAGACTTCCTTCTGAAGGGACGGGGAGCAGGAGGGTATCCAACGGCCAGTGCGGTGATAGCAGATCTGTTCAGAGTGGCAAAGTACAAGGTGCTCGGTGGTGCTGAGAAATTCTCCGTTGTAGTGATGAAGTTCGGCGGTGCAGCCATTTCTGACGTGGAAAAATTGGAGAGGGTGGCAGAGAAGATCATAAAGAGAAAAAAGAGTGGAGTGAAACCCGTTGTTGTGCTTTCGGCGATGGGGGATACCACCGATCACCTGATAGACCTTGCAAAGACGATAGACGAGAATCCCGAGCCAAGGGAACTCGATCTTCTTCTGTCAACGGGAGAGATTCAAAGTGTTGCTCTGATGAGCATCGCTCTCAGAAAGAGAGGTTACAAGGCCATCTCCTTCACAGGAAATCAATTGAAGATCATAACGGACAAAAGGTACGGTTCGGCAAGAATCATCGATATCAATACGGACATCATCTCAAGGTACCTGAAACAGGATTTCATACCGGTCATCGCAGGATTTCAGGGAATAACGGAAACAGGAGACATAACCACACTTGGAAGGGGCGGATCGGATCTCACAGCGATCGCTCTTGCGTACTCTCTCGGTGCGGATTTGTGCGAGATTTACAAAGATGTGGATGGCGTCTACACGGCAGATCCCAAGATCGTAAAAAACGCTCGAGTTATCAAGGAATTATCTTGGGAAGAGATGATAGAACTTTCTCGCCATGGAGCACAGGTGCTTCAAGCAAGGGCAGCAGAATTTGCAAGAAAGTATGGTGTCAAGGTGCTGATAAAGAACGCGCACAAAGAAACGCGCGGCACTCTCATATGGGAGGGGACAAAGGTGGAAAACCCGATCGTCAGGGCGGTCACCTTCGAAGATGGCATGGCAAAAGTGGTTTTGAAAGATGTTCCCGATAAACCTGGTGTTGCTGCAAGGATCATGAGAACCCTCTCTCAAATGGACGTGAACATCGACATGATCATCCAGGGAATGAAGAGTGGTGAGTACAACACCGTGGCTTTCATCGTCCCGGAATCCCAGCTTGAAAAACTGGATCTTGACCTTCTGAAAACAAGAAGCGACGCCAGAGAAGTTATTATCGAAAAGGGTCTTGCAAAGGTTTCCATTGTCGGCGTAAATCTTACTTCATCTCCGGAGATCTCCGCAACTCTCTTTGAAACACTCGCCAACGAAGGCATCAACATCGACATGATCAGTGCTTCAAACAGCAGAATTTCTGTGATCATAGACAGCAGATACGTGGAAGACGCCGTCAAGGCGATCCACAGCAGATTTGAACTGGACAGGGAGTGAGGAACTTGGGCATACTCGAAAGGTACAGAAGGTTTCTTCCGGTGACGGACAAAACCCCCATGGTATCACTCAACGAGGGGAATACCCCTCTCATCCCTCTTGTGAACATGAGCAGGGAACTCGGGATAAAGGTCTACGTGAAGTACGAAGGAGCGAATCCAACGGGATCTTTCAAAGACAGAGGAATGGTCGTCGCCGTAGCCAAGGCTCTGGAAGAAGAATCTAGAGCCATTATGTGTGCTTCAACTGGTAACACTTCTGCTTCGGCCGCCGCTTATGCTGCAAGAACGGGGTTGAAGGCTATCGTTCTGATACCGGAGGGAAAGATCGCACTTGGAAAACTCGCACAAGCTATGATATACGGTGCCATCGTGCTCCAGGTGAAGGGAAACTTCGACAAGTGTCTGGAACTAGTGAAGGAGATCACTTCCAAATATCCCATCACACTCGTGAACAGCATCAACCCTTACAGGCTCGAGGGACAGAAGACTGCCGCCTTCGAAATCGTCGATGAACTCGGTGATGCCCCGGATTATCACTTCATTCCCGTGGGAAACGCAGGCAACATTTCTGCTTACTGGATGGGTTACAAGGAATACTATAAACATGGTCTTTCCTCAAAACTTCCGAAGATGATGGGATTTCAGGCAGAAGGAGCTGCTCCCATCGTTCGTGGTCATCCCATCGAGAACCCGGAAACAATTGCCACCGCCATAAGGATAGGAAATCCTGCCAACTGGGAAAAGGCAATCCGGGCTCGCGATGAGTCTGGCGGAGAAATCGACATGGTGAGTGATGAAGAGATACTGAAAGCGCAGAAACTTCTGGCCCAGAAGGAAGGGATCTTCTGCGAACCGGCATCCGCTGCATCGATAGCGGGACTTTTGAAAAAGCACCGTCAGGGACTTTTCAAGGGCGGAGAGACGGTGGTGTGCACCCTCACCGGAAACGGACTCAAGGATCCAAATGTGGTCATTTCACAGCTGGAACCACCGAAGACGATAGAAGGGAAGATAGAGGAAATCCTGGAGGTACTGGATCTATGAGAATAATGGTCCCGGCCACAACCACCAATCTCGGTGCGGGTTTTGATGTGTTCGGCCTTGCCCTCGATCTCTTCAACGAGGTGTTTTTTTCTTTTGACACCGACAGAACCATCATTGAGAGTACAGGAAAGTACGCACCGGATCTTGAAAATCACGATCTGTTCTTTGAGGTCTTCGAGTTCTTCGAGAAAAAGACGGGCTACAAGGTGCCTCCCGTGAGGATAAGACAGGTGTGTAACATACCGGTCTCCAGTGGGCTCGGCTCCAGTGCTGCAGTGATCGTTTCCGCACTCCACATAGCAAACGTGGGAACAAAGGCGAACCTTTCTCAGTGGGACCTCATGAAACTTGCCGCAGAGATCGAGGGACATCCAGACAACGTTGTTCCGGCTTTTGTGGGGGGACTGGTTGTCTGCTATCAGGATGGGGAGACCTTTGATTTTGAAAAGTTCGAGCTCGATCTTGAGCTCACCTTCCTCGTGCCCAGCTTTTCTCTCTGCACAAACACCATGAGAAAGGTCCTCCCCAGTCAGGTTCTGTTTGAAGACGCTGTTTTCAACATCAAGAACTCCTGTCAATTTCTGGCAAAGATCGTTTCCGGCAAACTGAACGAGGCCTTCAAATACGTGGGAGACCGTCTTCATCAGAACTACAGGATAAACGGAAACGAGAAGATGAAGGAATTCGTCGAGGCCATTCTTTCGAAAAAACCAGGATACTGGTTCGTGAGTGGATCTGGCCCTTCTGTGTGTACCGATCTGGAAGATTTCGAGGGAATACCTTATTTGAAAGACGTTCTGAAATTGAAAGTGAACAACAGGGGGTCGATAATCTTAGAATAGGGGGGTGTTCTCATGGGGGCTGTGACCGTCAAAGACCTGAAGAAAAGCATCGGAAGAAGAGAAATCCTCAAGGGGATTTCTTTTGAGATCGAAGAGGGAGAAATTTTCGGTTTAATAGGTCCCAACGGAGCGGGAAAAACCACCACCCTCAGGGTCCTGTCCACCCTTATAAAACCCTCCTCTGGGAAAATTTCCATCTTCGGAAAAGATGTGGTCAAAGAGCCACACGAGGTGAGAAAACTGATCAGCTACCTCCCGGAAGAAGCAGGAGCGTACAGAAACATGAGGGGAATCGAATATCTGAGATTTGTAGCAGGTTTTTACACGAAAGATCCCAGAGAAATTGAAGCCATGGTCGAGAAAGCCGTTGAAATCTCTGGACTCGGAGACAGAGTGAAGGACAGAATTTCCACCTACAGTAAAGGAATGGTGAGAAAGCTTCTCATAGCAAGATCCCTGATGGTGAATCCACATCTTGCCATACTGGACGAACCCACTTCCGGTCTCGATGTTCTCAACGCAAGAGAAGTGAGAAAGATACTGAAACAGGCGGTTCGGGAAGGTCTCACCATATTACTTTCCTCACACAACATGCTGGAGGTGGAGTACCTCTGCGACCGAATCGCACTGATCCATAACGGCAGGATCGTCGAATCTGGCACCGTGGAAGAACTCAAAGAAAGGTACAGTGCACAGAACATCGAAGAAGTCTTCGAGGAGGCGATAAGATGTTCAGAAAACTTCTGAAAAAAGAAATAAAAGAACTTCTCAATTTAGGGGCTATCGTTTCTGTAGTTGTAATCTCCATTCTGTATAGTTTTCTGGGAAGTGTTTTCGAAAGTACGATAGAAAAGTCCACTCAGAAACCGAAAATAGCAGTTGTGATGAAAGACAGCGGAGTGTTTTCTGAACTGATGAGGCAAGAATTCAGTAACGCGTCGGATCTCATCTACGCGGGAAACGATTTGAAGGAAGCAGAGAAAGTAGTGATGGAAAAGAAGGCCTCTGCGATTGTTCTGATACCGGATAGTTTCTCCAGAGATCTGACATCAGGGAAGAAAACCCGGGTGGAGATCGTATGGTATCTGAAGGGAACGGGGATATCCGACAGCATCTCCACAGGGATGGTTCTTTCCCTTCTTGAGCCGATCAGGGTGAAGATCGCTTCTCTGATACTCGGCGATCCAGAAAGGGCACAGTTCCTGTTCGATCCGTTCACGATCGTTCAGCACACGTATCTGAAAGGAAAGTTTTACGAAAACCATTCGCCAGATGTGATCATAAACATCTTCTACTCTCAAAACATAATGATACCCATACTGATCATGATGCTCATCATCATGTCGGGATCGTCTCTCATATCCTCCCTTGCCCTGGAGAAAGAAAACAAAACTCTGGAGACACTCCTCACGATGCCTGTGAAAAGAGAGCACATAGTGCTCGCAAAGATCCTGGGGAGCACAATCGTTGGCCTGATTCTTGCAGGAATATACATGGTGGGATTTTACAACTACCTGAGATCGCTAACTCAGAACACGCAGGGAATGGGTATGAGTTTCGGTGCAACGGATCTTCTACTGATAGGAACCAGTCTGTTCCTTTCCATCCTTGCCGGCCTTTCTCTCTGCATGTTCCTCGGTATCATGGCAAAAGATAACAGAAGCGCTCAGCTTCTTACCTTTCCCATATCGATTCTCGCTTTGATACCCATGATAGCGAACATGATCGTGGATTTTTCGAATCTCCCAGATGTTCTTAAGGTGGTTGTCTTTGCCATTCCCTTCTCACATCCCATCATGGCTCCAAAACTGATCTTTTACGGGGATTACTCTCTCATCGTTTCGGGAATAATCTATCTTGCCGCTTTCTCCATCGTCGTTATCAGTGCTGCTTTCAAGATGTTCAACTCGGATTATGTCGTTCTTGGATGGCAAATAAAAAGACGCTCACGATGAATTCTTGACCGCGAAATAGACGTTCTGGTGCACCCTCATGTCGAACGCCTCGGGGATGATTCTGTCAGGATGGGGCTCGCACGAGTTTGCGATCGCATCCACAGCGGAAAAGAGCATGTTCTTTGTGATCTTTGATCTTCTCTCCACGGCTCCTTTCATGATGCCGGGAAAGGCAAGAAGGTTGTTCACCTGGTTTGGATAATCTGACCTTCCCGTTGCAACGATGAACGCTCCCGCCTCTTTTGCAAGACGGGGATCTATCTCAGGAATAGGATTTGCGAGTGCGAAGACAACGGGTTTTACGTTCATCTTCTCTATCCATTCTGGCCTCACGATGTTTCCTTTCGAAACACCTATGAAGAAGTCTGCGCCGTCGAGTGCTGTTTCGAGATCACCTGAGAGTCTCTCCGGATTGGTGATGCGGGCGATTTCGAGGTGGTACTCGTTCAGACAGGTTTTCGGGTGTTTTTCGTTGAGGATACCGTTTTTGTCCACTGCCACAACGTTCTTCACCCCAAGGTCAAGGAGGAATCTCACGATGTTGTATCCCGCAGCCCCTATCCCGTTCACCACCACTTTCACTTCTTCTATCTTTTTCCCCACAAGTTTCAGTGCGTTGAGAAAGGCTGCAGACACAACAACTGCTGTTCCCTGTTGATCGTCGTGAAAAACAGGGATACTCATCTCTTCGGAGAGACGCTGAAGGATCCTGAAACACTTCGGTGCCGCTATATCTTCAAGGTTTATACCACCAAAGCTTGGTTCCAGACTTTTCACGATTTCGACGATCCTCTCCTCACTGGATTCAGAAAGACAGATGGGAAAGGCATCAAGATCCGCGAAGGCCTTGAAAAGAAACGCCTTGCCCTCCATCACAGGAAGCGCCCCGTAAGGTCCTATGTTTCCAAGTCCCAGTACGGCGCTTCCATCCGAAACAACGGCGATTGTGTTCCATCTGGACGTGTAGGTGTAGGTGTTCTCTGGATTTTCGGCACAGACCCTGGCAACTTCAGCAACACCGGGGGTGTAGAGAAGTGAAAGGATCTCTTTGTCCACCCTCTCAACGGGGAGGGAGATCCTTATCTTTCCTTTCAAAAATCTGTGAATCTCCAGAGGATCCATTCTCTCACTCCTCGAAGATTGTGTTACCTTCACTGTCTATCGCCACAACGAGAGGAAACTCTTCCACCTCTATTTCGTATATGGCCTCCGGTCCCAGGTCTTCGAACGCGAGCACCCGGGCGCTCTTCACCCTTTTTGAAAGGGCAGCAGCCGCTCCACTCGGTGTTATGAAGTAAACTCTTTTCCATTTCCTGCAAGTGTCGATCGCTTTCTTCGATCTTTTCCCCTTTCCTACCGTTGCCACTACACCGAGTCTGAAGAGCATCTCCAGGTAATCATCCATCCTGGCACTCGTAGTAGGTCCTATAGCACCTATTACCTTTCCCTGGGGAGTTCTGGCAGGTCCCGCATAGAACACTATCTGCCCTTCAAGATTCAAGGGCAGTTTTTCTCCTTTTTCCAGGAATTCTTTCAGTCTTTTCTGGGCTTGATCTCTCATAACGATGAGCTTTCCAGAGTAGCGTATCTCCTGGCCGGCTTTCAGTTCTTCAACCTTCAACGATCACTTTCCCCTTTCTGCAAAGATAGCAGTCCACCGAGATGGCAACGGGCAGGGTGGCGATGTGAGTTGGAAAATGTTCTATATGAACGGAATAAACGGTTTTTCCCTTTCCCAATCCCTGAAATCCTATTCCAAGAAGGTTCAGCTCGTTCTCGAGTTCTCTTTCGAGTTCGGCGTACCTTGGATCTTCGTTTCTTTCTTTGAAATCTCTTGTCAGAGCAAGTTTTGAAAGAAGAACGGCCTTGTCAGCCGTACCGCCTATTCCAATACCCACATGAAGAGGAGGACAGGCCTTCGCTCCGTGTTCTTTAATGTGCTCAACGACGAACTCTTTGATTCTGTCTATCCCGGAGGTTGGATTCATCATGCGAAGAACTGAGAGATTCTCGCTTCCCCCACCCTTCACAAGGAATCTGATCTCGAGTTTGTTTCCCTCGACCTGAAAGAGATGAACAACGGCAGGGGTGTTGGTTTCTGTGTTGATTCTGTCGAACAGAGGATCGGAAACAACAGAAAACCTGAAAGGATATTCTCTATAGACCTCTTCAACCGCTTTGTTCAGTGTCTGTTCGATGGGTTCTTCCAGTACGGTCTTGTGCCCAAGAAAGACGAAAAATTCCACCATCCCTGTGTCTTGACAGAGAGGAAGGTTTTCCTCTTTGGAAATGCGGTAGTTTTCCTTTATTATATCAGAAAAGGGGCCTTCGTATTCTTCAATGATCTCTCTGATTTCTTCGTTTATCTTCACGTTTGCTTCTACAATGGCTTTCTTTACTTTCTCAAGAACGGTGTGTGCTCTGATCAACTCTTTTCACCTCAATGGAGATTATATCATCGAAGGAGGGAGAGTATGAGAGTTGTCGTGAATTTGAAACCTGAAGAGATTCCAAGGCACTGGTATAACGTTCTTGCAGATCTTCCTTTCAAACTCGATCCACCTCTCGATCCAGAAACGGGAAGGCCAATCTCACCAGAAAAGCTCTCCGTGATATTTCCGATGAGTCTGATCGAACAGGAAGTTTCAGAAGAACGTTTCATCGAGATACCAGAGCCCGTCTTGAGGGAGTATGCGGTCTACAGGCCTACTCCTCTCATCAGAGCCACCTTTCTGGAAGAGTATCTTCAGACACCCGCAAGGATCTACTACAAGTACGAAGGAGTCAGCCCTACCGGCAGCCACAAGCCGAACACGGCCATCGCACAGGCCTATTACAACAAAATGGAAGGCGTGAAAAGACTGGTCACAGAGACAGGAGCAGGACAATGGGGCGGTGCTCTCTCGTATGCTGGTGCCAAGTTCGGTCTGGAAGTGAAGGTCTTCATGGTCAAGATCAGTTATCAACAGAAACCCATGAGAAAATACATGATGAATCTGTTCGGCGGAAAAGTGATCCCAAGTCCCAGCGAAGAAACAAATTTTGGAAGAAAACTTCTGAAGGAAGATCCCGAAAACCCTGGAAGTCTGGGGATCGCTATCAGTGAAGCGCTGGAAGTTGCTGTTTCCGATCCCGAGACGAAATACTCACTTGGAAGTGTTTTGAACCACGTTCTGCTCCACCAGACGGTGATAGGGCTTGAAATTAAAAAGCAACTCGAACTCCTAGAAGAAAAACCCAATGTGATCTTGGGATGTCACGGTGGGGGATCGAACTTCGGAGGAACGATCCTTCCCTTCATGCCAGAGAAACTCTCTGGAGAGAGCATCAGATTCGTTGCCTGCGAACCGACTGCCTGCCCCTCTCTGACCAAAGGAAAGTACGACTACGACTTTGGAGACACAGCTGGTCTTACACCCCTTCTCAAGATGTACACGCTCGGAAAAGATTTCATTCCACCGAAGATACACGCAGGTGGCCTCAGATACCATGGCTCTGCCCCAATAATAGCAAGACTCGTGAAAGAAAAACTGGTGGAAGCACAGGCGTTCGATCAGGAAGAAACGTTCGAGGCGGCAAAACTCTTTGCGAAACTGGAAGGGATAATCCCTGCACCAGAATCGGCCCACGCGATAGCGGGAGCGATAAGAGAGGCAAAGAAGGCGAAAGAGGAAAGAAAAGAACGTGTGATAGTATTTACGTTGAGCGGTCACGGCCTTCTGGATCTTACGGCTTACGCGTGAGGAGGAATCCTATTTGAAGAAAAAACTCGTCTTTTCCGTGTGGCTCAACTCTTTCATCACCATTGCCGAAGTGATAGGAGGACTAGTCTCAGGGAGTCTCGCCCTTCTAGGGGACTCCCTTCACAATCTCTCCGACACCCTGAGCCTTCTTGCAAGTTTTGTTGCCATCAAGATCGGTGAGAAGCCAAAGAACGAGAAGTACACCTTCGGATACAGAAGAAGTGAGATAATCGTGGCATTTTTGAACGCCATCTCCGTTGTGGTGATATCGATTCTGATACTCGTGGAAGCGATAAAAAGACTGATACATCCTTCTATGGTTCACACAATGGTTCTTCTCTACGTCTCGCTGATAGGACTCGTTGCCAATCTTCTATCGGTTCTTCTTCTTCACGAACACACCAAAGAAAGTATGAACGTTCGATCCGCCTACCTTCATCTTATAGCGGACACTCTCTCTTCCATTCTTGTTGTCATTGGTGCTGTGCTGATGAAGTTCTGGAGGGTATACTGGCTAGATCCTGTGATCGCTGCGGGCATCACGGCGTACATGTTCAGAGAGGCTTACGAGATACTGAGAGAATCCCTGGATGTCCTGATGGAGGCATCTCCAGATCTGGATTTTGAGAACATAAAAAGAGAGATAGAGAAGATAAAGGGTGTGAGGAATGCACACCACTTTCACGCTTGGAGGGTGGGAGAAAAAGAGATCCACTTCGAGTGCCATGTGGAAGTGGAAAACATGGAACTGAAAGATGCACAGAAAATCATCGACGAGATAGAAAATCGTCTGAAAAAACATGGAATCACTCACGTGACCGTTCAACTCGAGTGTGGAAGATGTGACGAAGGAATCGTATGCAGTTAGAGCCTTAAAACGGGCTCTTCTCTGAGAAGTCTTCGATCGCTCGTGAGCAGTATCACCTGTCTTGTCTGGGCTGTCTCTTTCAGTTTTGACCAAAGAAGATCTATCTTGCTGTCGTCCAGGTTCACAAAGGTGTTGTCTATCACAAGCGGAAGATCAATTTCGAGAACACGCGATACAAAATCCTTCACATGAAACGTCAGAATCTTCAGAGCGGACGTATTCAGGACTCTCATCACCGATTTTTCCTGAGGAACGTTGACCGCAACCGCCAACTGGGAAGAAACGTTGAAGACCATCATTTCACCGAAAAATTCTCTGTAAACCCTGCTCAGTTCTTTTGAAAATTCCTTCGTATGGCCCATCACAAATTCACTGTACTTTCTCTTCACCCTGTCTTTGAAGGCAGGAATATTTTCGATGATTTTTTCCGTCAGAGCAAGTTCCAGTTGCTTTTTCGTGAGTTGTTCCATCAAACCGTAGGGTTCTTCGAGGGGTGGAATTTCCAGGGCTTCCAGTTCCCTTCCAATGCTGTTCACTCTTTCTTCGAGTTCTTCTATTCTCTGGTTCGATTTCATCGATTCAACGTTTTCTTTTTCTTCGAGGAGCTTCTTCATAGCATTTTGAAGATCTTTCTTTTCTCTCTCAAGTCTCAGGAGTTTTTCTTTCAGCTCCAGCTGTTTCAAGAGCACTTCGACACTCTCAACACCAGCCTTGTCCAGCGCTTTTCTGAACGCTTCTTCCTGCTCTCTCATGTACCCTGTGATCTCTTCCAGATTCTTCCTTTTTTCTGCAAGGGAAGAGGCCAGAGAGTCTTTCATCATGAGAAACTCTCTTATCTGGTTTTCCACATTTTCGAGGGCCTTTCTTGGATCGCTCCCATATTTTGCGAGAAACGGTGCGATTTCGAACATCTTCGAGTTCATTTGTTTTTTGAGCACATCCTCGAGTTTATCGATATCCTCAACACCCATTGCCTCTTTCAACCGTTTCAACACCTGACTTTTCTCCTCCATCAATTCCCTCTTTTGAGAAGAGATGGTGACAAATTCTCTGTCCAGATTTTGGAGTTCTTCTTTCACTCTGAAATAGTTCCATATGGAAATCAGAGCCCCGCCGGCACCAGCGAACGTCAGATAGATGAACGGATTCTTCGATGCCAGAAAGATGAAAACAGCGGACACCACAGAAAACGTCAGAAACACGCTGACGAGGACTTTGAACACAGAGAGTGTTCTGTCTGCTCTCTTCATTCTGTCTCCTATCTTTTCCAAACGTTCGTTTATGGTGTTCACCTGTCTTTCTATCTCTTCCAGAGGCCTTTTCAAACGATTCGAAATTTCGTTTATCTTTGCTCTGTGCTCGTTTTCAACAAGGTCTATCTGAAGTCTCAGGTTTTCCATTCTCAATTTCAACTCCTCAAAACTTCTGCAGGAAAAGTCTTTCAGGATGTCTTCCATCTTTTCCCTCGTCTCGTCGTATCTTTTCTCCAGTTCCTTTATCTCCATTTCAAGCTGGTTTTGCCTTTCTTTCAGATAATCCACCTTCTGAAACAGCTCGTAGGCCTCCTCCAGATCGTTCTTTGATGAGACGATTTGACTTTCAAATTCCTTCAACTCGGCCTCGACACGCAGGAGTTTCTTTTTGATCTCTTCGAGCCGAGAGTCAATCGACTGGAGTTTTCGCTTCTTTTCTTCTTCCAGACGTCTTCTTTCTTCATCGAGAAGCCCTTTGTTTTTCAGTAACTCTTCCTCGAGGTTTTTCTTTTTTTTCATCAAAAGGAGCACCTTTTTTCTCTTTTCCTTCCACTCGTCGATCTTCATCTCAAGGTTTGCTATCTCGTTTCTCAGCAACTTTTCCTTTTCCATCAGACTGGAAAAGTCTTCGTTCATCACACGTTCCATCTCTCTTGCAGGGGGAAGCCTTTTGTAACTCTCCGAAACAAGGGAAGAGATCTTTTGAGATCCTTCTAGGGTATCATCCACGTGCTCCGGTAAAAAAGAGGTGAAAAGGAAGACCTCAGGATCAACTACTCCCGAACCAAAGTGCACTGTCCCTTCATCGGTTTCGAGACGACCACCGAACTTTTTCGAATACCAGGGTCTGTAGTCCTCGAGTTCCGCTAAATTTCCGGTGAGACAGTATCTGATGAAGTTTGCAAGGGTGGTTTTACCCGCTGCGTTTCCACCGAAGATGATGTTCAGTCCATCCTTAAGATTCAGAGAGAAATCTTCGAACTTTCCAAATCCTTCGATGTAAACTTGCCTGATCTTCATATCTCTTCCCTCACCCCTGCTTCTTCAAGAAGAAGAGAGTCCAGCTTCGACCAGTTTCGCCTATTCAGCACCTTCCCTACAAATCTAACGTTCCTTCTGTTCTTTATCTCCTCGTACTCGTGGTTCCACAGGACACCATTCAGAACGATCAGAGAATCTTCGGGAAGAAAAGGCAGATCCTCGTAAACTTCTACTTTCAGAAACTTCACCCTGAAGCGTGAAAGATCGAAGCGCTCAAAATTTCCACCATCATACAGAAGGCATTCACAGTTTTCGCCGAGAGGAGAGGAGGAAAAATCAGGAAACGAAACAGAAAACTCCCGTTCCACAGGTACATTCAGGTATTCCGCTATTTCGTCGAGTACGATGGACTCCGGTGGAATGAACTCTTTTATGAATTTCTCCGCAAGGAAGGGATCTACAATGCCACCGAACAGATTTATAAAAACAAACCTTTTCCCTCTGAAAAGCCTGGTCACATAGTTCAAGAGGTCCATCCTGGCCTTATCCATTTCCTCTTTGAAAAGAATCGTTTGATCCGGGTAGTCGAAGAACCTCAAATCTTTGATCAAAACGTGTTCCATATTCCTCCCCCTTCAAGGGTTTTTCAAGAAGATTTAAGAAGTTCTTCCACGCTGATTCAATTCGGTGTTACAGGAGTAAGTTAAATTTTGAATTGCGTGTCCCTCATCCCCCCGATCCCCCCTGGACCCGATTAAGACAAAAAAGGAGCATGGGAGGGACGATCGTCCCTCCTTTGTTTTTACCTCGGTATGTAGAGGTTCAGATCCCTCGCTATGTTCTCAAGGCGCGTTTGAGTAACCTGAACGATTTTTGTGGGATGATGAGAAGTTCCCACACCAAAGACAAGCAAAAAGACCCTGTTTGGGATACCGACGATCAACGTTGCGCTTCTGGGGATCACGATATCGTAATCTGTAGCGATCTTTGGTTCCTTGTAATAGAAAAACCTGTAAGGAGAAAGTCCTGGCTTAATGTCTCTTGAGAAGATGATCTTTTCCCCATCCTTGATGGTGATCCACACAGGATCGTTTCCCACAACGAAGATGCGTATATAGCCGGTGGTTGGGTCGTCTTCTATCTCGGAAAAGATCTTCTCAAAATCTATTCTGGATTTCTCAAAGTACTCGTAGGCGGTGATGTAACGGCTGACGATGGAGTTCGGTTTCAACAACTCCTCGAGTGTTTTCAATCGGTCTTCGTAACTAGTCAATTTCGATTGAAGCGTTCTTTCCAATTCTAAGACTCTTGCATCGAGCTTTTTGAGAAAAAAGAAGTTGAAGACCGAAAGAACGAAGAAGAGCAGAATGGCCACCACGATCAGTGAAGCAAAAAAAGAAACAAGAAAATCTCTCTTCATCGTATCACCCTAGTTCAGAAATCATTCTCTTTACCTTCTGAACCGTGTTGTCCACTTTCTTTGAAGACACACGAAACTCCTTTGCTATCTCTTTGTACGAGTATCCATCCAGCCATCTGAGGAATATATTCTTTTCCAGTTCATTCAAATTCCCCAGAACCTTCTCTAGAATTATATCAGAAAAAGCTCTCTGGGCGATGTCTCGACTGGCGTCCGGCATCTCAAAAGGTGAATCGTCTTCTTCTTTTTCCATCGACTCCACCTTCACGGCATCGGAGAGCATCCTGTTCTTTTTCCTGTTCATGTAGGTGAGAAAGGATTTTATTTCAGACTCCACACTTCTCCAGGCAAAAGACGTGAAGGTGCTCTTGGAACTGTCGTAGTAGAAAATGGCCTTTATGAGTCCCACAAGTCCGTTCTGTATCACGTCCTCTTGCTCTGCCCAGCTGGCAAAGTACCGAGAGGATATCTTCACGACCATGGGATAGTACTTTTCGATGATGAGATCTATCGCCTCCTTGAAACCTGCCTGTGCGTATTCCACCAGCTCCTCCACCCTTTTTCCCCTCAACCTGTACTTCAGCATCCTATCCGAGAGACCTCGGATCCAGAGCGTCTCTCAAAGCGTCTCCAACGAAGTTGAACGAAAGCACCGTGATGAAGATGAACAAACCAGGTATGAGAAGCCATGGGTACTTTGTCATGTAGGCTACGTTCTGTGCCTGAGCAAGCATCAATCCCCAGCTCGCATCGGGTTCCCTTATACCGAGTCCCAGAAAACTGAGACTCGCTTCTCCCAGGATGTATCCTGGTATTGCAAGAGTGGCGGCGACTATCAGATAGCTCGTTGTGTTTGGAAGAACATGGCGAAAGAGGATCCTCGTGTCTGGAAAACCGAGTGCCTTTGCTGCTTCCACGAACTCTCGTTGCTTTATGGAAAGTACCATTCCCCTTATCACCCTGGCTCTGCCCGCCCATCCAATGAAAGAGAGTATGAAGACGAGCAGAATGTACACCTGTGTGGATGGAATATCCAGAGGAAGCAACGATCTCAAAAGGATTAGAAGGTAGAATCCCGGAAGTGACATGATGATCTCAGAAAACCTCATCATGAGTTCATCCACAAGCCCACCGTAGTATCCGGAGATTCCACCAAAGATCAGAGAAAGCGCAAAAGTGATGAACATTCCTATGAAACCAATGGAGAGAGAGATCCTGGAGGCAAACACGAGTCTGCTCCAGATGTCTCTACCGTACTGATCCGCACCCATTATGTAGAATCTCACGTATTCGTTGTTGTCGTAATTATCCACACCGAAAAGGTGATACCTGAACGGTATGAGCCAGAAAAGATAACCGAGCTTGTGTTTTTCATCACCACCCCACGACTTGATAAACCATTTCACTGGATACGTCTTGTAATCGTAATCGAGCACCTTTCCTGTGATCATCTCGATATCTTCACCTTTTTTCACCAGAACCATGTTGAGTTTCTCCTTCAATATCACCTTTTCGATATCATCGGGAGAATCGAGTCCCAACCTGAAACCATACTTTCCAAAGTACGTGTCTTTTGCAACAGGTGAAGTAGTTTCTATCTCCGCCTCACCCTTTGTCAGGACATCGGTGTCGTATCCGAACAGGAAGTAATCCACCACCCTGGTGGTGGAACCGGCGAACTTTCTGGTGCCGTCTTTCAAAACAAGATAGTATTCTTCATCCACCATGAAGGAAAAGCCGGTTACGCCTTCTTTTCCTATCTCGTAATTGACCTGAGATCCAAAGACATCCAGAACAAGTCTTCTTGGAAAGAGCATCTCGTAGAATTTTCTTTCAAAAGTGGCTTTATCAACGTAACTCACGGTTGGAAGAACGTACGCTCCAACACGTTTTCCTTTGTACTCCCTGTGCAATCTGGTCGGCGGAGCAAAAGAGTGCTTCAGCGACTGTTCGTAGGGATGATAAGGTGATAGAAAATCGGCAAAAAGAGCCATGAGGTAGAGAATTATGAGAACATAAAGCCCAAACATACCGAGCTTGTTTCTTTTGAAGGCTCTCCAAATGAGCTCTCTTCTGGAGAGAACCTTTTCTTTGAACTCTATTTCACCGTTTTCAATGGGAATCGCTTTCTCCTCAGCCATGACAACTCCTCCTTCACTCGAATCTCACTCTTGGGTCCACCGCAGCAAGAAGTATGTCAGCGATGAGGTTCCCCACCACCAGCATGATGGCACTGATCACAGCAGACGCCATGACTATGTAGATATCCTGTTGAAGAAGAGCCTGATAGATGAGTCTTCCCATGCCGGGCCACGCAAAGATGTTCTCTATGATGACCGCACCACCGAGGACGTTAGAAATACTGAATCCAAGGAAGGTGATCATAGGGTTGATGGCATTCCTCAAGGCATGCTTGTATATGACCACACGTTCGGGCATTCCTTTCGCACGGGCAAATTCCACGTAATCCTCGTTCAGAACATCAAGAAGACTTCCTCTCATGTACCTCATCAGAGAGGCGAAACCGCCAAAACCAAGAGCAATTGTGGGTAATACCAGATGCGATGCGATATCTTTGAACCTTTCCCACGTTGTCATCTCATTGTAGTTCACAGAGACCATACCGGCGATAGGAAACCATCCAGTTTTTGCAGCCACGAATAGAAGGAGTATGGCTAAGAAAAAACCTGGAAGCGCGATACCACTGAAGGCAACAACCGTGAGAATCTTGTCCCAGATGGTGTACTTCTTCAGAGCAGAGAAAATACCAACAACTATACCGAGTAACCACTCAAAAGCGAGTGAAGAAACAGATAGTATCACCGTGGCAAATACTCTCTCCCATATCAGAGTGGAAACAGGCCTTCTGTAGTAGAAAGAATACCCGAAGTCACCCTTTAAGACGTTCTTCAACCATATTCCGTACTGGACGATCCAGGGTTTATCCAGACCAAGTTCTTTTTCCATCTTTTCAAGAAACTGTTGTGATACAGAGGGATCCAGACGGTACATATCCAGGAAATTTCCCGGTGCCGCCTGCATGATGATAAAAACAAGAAAAGAAATGATCAAAAGCTCTGGTACCATGATGATCAGTCTGCGGGCGATGTACTTGAGCAAACAGGATCACCTCTTCATCAGAAGTTTGGAAAGGGAGGGGGATTTCCCCCTCCGAAACACTTTACTGTTCCTTCCAGACACAATCCTGATTCCAACCCCACATTCCACCGAATGCGGTGGGTTCAAGGTTGTGGAGCTTTTTACTGTACGCGTACAGATAAAGCTGCTGGGTAGTGTAGATGAGAGGCAGGTGTTCAGAGACCAGCCTCTGGAACTCTCTGAACATGTCCACCACTTTTTGCTGATCAAGGATCTTCACATTTTCCTCAAAGATTCTGTCGATTTCTTTTTCCCAGTCGGGCGAGTAGTAGTCGTTCGGATCGACGAACTCTTTGACTTCGGGGTGATAGTTCCAGAAGTGAAGTGATCCTTTTATTCTCCACACGTTTGCTCCACCCTGTGGTTCGTCGGATCCTGTGAGACCTATTATGACTGCTTCCCAATCGCCGTTCACAACGAGTTTCTGAACAAGAGTGTTGAAGTCTATAGGAGCGAATGTCACATCCATTCCGAGTTTTTTGAGCGACTCTGTTATGATATTACCCATTCCTTCTCGGACTTGGTTTCCAGCGTTGGTCATGATGATGAACTTCACAGGATTCCCTTCACTGTCGAGGAGCTGGCCGTTTTCATCCCACTTGAATCCACCGAGTTTGAGCATCGTTCTTGCAAGATCGAGGTTGTACGGGTATTTTCTGAGAACGGATTCGTCGTAGTAGACAGTTGCAGCCTGGCTGATAGGACCCCACTGTTCCACCGCAAGACCGTTGTAGAGTGTGTCGATCATGGATTGTTTGTCGATGGCGTAAGCAACGGCTCTTCTGAAGAAGTCGTTTCTGAACCACTTCCTCTTCACGGGATCTGGAGCGTTCCAGTTGAAGGTGATGAAAGTGGTACCGAAGTTGGGACCTCCAACCCCGACGACCCATCCCTTTTCTTGAGCCATAGCCTTGAGTTCAGCGTACTCCGTTCCACGAGGTCCGTACACATCGACTTCTCCGTTTTCGAACGCGAGCCTCTGGGCATCCTGAGTTGGAATGATCTTGAAGATGATACCATCAAGGTACGGAAGCTGTTTTCCGTCTTTGTCATACTTCCAGTAGTACGGGTTCCTTTCGAATCTCACGTATTGATCGGGAACGTACTCAACGGGAATGAACGGCCCGAGTCCAACGATCTCTCCCTTGTTTATGGCATCAACCGTCCAGAACTCCTTGAACTTTCCTTCTTTCACGTAAGGTTCTGCAAGGTGTTTCGGGAAGATGGGAATACCTCCGATGTACCTCACAGCGAGTCTGTAGGTTTCTTTCAGTGTCGTCTTTACAGTGTAGTCATCGATCTTTTCGGCCACGGGCCAGTTGTCAGCAAAAAGGTCCTGCATATCGTTTGGTATGTCGGGGTTGAAGTACACGTCGTTGATCGTGAAGACCACATCGTCTGCTGTGAACGGTGTTCCGTCACTCCATTTGACACCTTTCCTCAGATGCCAGATGATCTCCATGCTGCCATCTTCATTCTGCTTGAGCTCCCAGCTTTCTGCAAGGGCAGGATGTATCCTCGCGTAGTTGTCGAGCTCTATCATGGAAGCCATGAACCTTACAATGACGTCTCTGGAGCTTGTCTCCTGTGCTACCACATCGTTACACGTTCTGGGGCCAGAAAGCGTTGGAACTACGAGTACTCCCCCGTACTGTCCTGTGGCGTCCGCTCCGATGTAGGTTTCAAACTGAGCAAACGGCGAAAGTTCTGCAAACATTGTAATAGCAAGGATCAACACGAAAACACCAAAGAACTTACGCATGAACATACACCTCCTCTATGATGAGTGTAGATGACATGCCACCCAGTGGTTTGGAGAAACCTCTTTCATAAGAGGATACTCTTTTTCACACACGGGCATCTTGTAGGGACACCTGGGATGGAAAAAACACCCTGTGGGTCTGTTGATAGGACTTGGAACTCCTCCTTTGAGTATGATTCGCTTTCTTGATCGCTCAATCTTTGGATCCGGCACCGGAACGGCAGACAGCAGGGCCTGGGTATAGGGATGCAATGGATTGTCGAAGATTTCGTCCGTGTCACCCATCTCCACGATCCTTCCGAGGTACATGATGCCCACTTCGTGACTTATGAATCTCACGAGCCCAAGGTCGTGCGAGATGAAAAGATAGGTAAAGCCATTTTCTTCCTGGAGTTTGAGAAATAGGTTTATAACCTGTGCCTGAACGGAAACGTCAAGAGAAGCCGTTGGTTCGTCGAGGATCACTATTTCCGGATTTATGGAGATGGCCCTCGCGATGGCGATCCTCTGTCTCTGCCCTCCACTGAACTGATGAGGATACCTCTCCAGGTGGTAATCCTTGAGTCCGACGTTTCTAAGAAGCTCTCTTGCCATGTCGATTGCCTCTTCACGGTTTTTGGCAAGTCCGTGGAAGAGAATTGGTTCCGTCAATATGTCTCCAACGGTCATTCTGGGATTCAGAGAGCTCATCGGATCCTGAAAGACGATCTGTATTTTCCTTCTGAACTTCATTCTCTTCTCTTCTGTATTTTCAAGCAGAGCTCGATAGAATCTGTCCTCGCTTTCTCCGACTTTTTTGAAGAAGATCTCTGCGTACTTTTTGTCGACACCATCCAGGGTGTTTATTATCTCATCGGGTGAGAAAGAGGTCTTCATCTTACGGAATATGTCCACATAGGTCGCTTTCAGATAAGAAATCGCCTCTTTTGTTTTCATGAAGTAGTAAGTGGTATCATCGCCATCAACGATGACCCGACCAGCAGTGGGATTTGTGAGACGGAGCACAGTTTTCGCTGTGGTCGTCTTTCCACAGCCAGACTCACCAACAAGGGCAAAGGTCTTTCCTTTTTCCACAGCAAAAGAAACATCGTCAACTGCCTTCACGTAGTCAACGATCTTTTTCACCAAAAAGCCCTTTCTGATCGGAAAGTACTTCTTCAGGCTCAACACTTCCAGTGTTTTCACCTTGAACAACTCCTTTTCATACGATGAGTGTGTAACCCAAACTGTCAACCACCGTTTTTATCTGCTCTTTAGAGATTATTCTATCATCGTATTCCACACCAACAACTTCAGCCGCCATCTCGTAATCCACTTTGAACACACCATCAAGTTTCTCAATGGCGCTTTTTACCTTTTTGTAGTCTTCCTCGGTTTTTGCTCCTTTCAGCATGAAGTAGTTCAACCTTCTCAACTCTCATACCTCCTTTCCAGCCTCATACCTTCCTCTATCAACCTTCCGTTCTTGAGTTCCCAGAAGGTGAGCTTCTTTTTCCCGGGAAGCTGCAGGTACTTCACCTTCACTTTTCCCCTGCCGGTTCCTATCCAGGCACCTTCTCTATCTATATAGTGTATCAAACCTGGTTCATCATTCGAACTATCTACAGTTGTTACTCCAAACAACTTTACCTCTTTTCCATTCAAAAAAGCCCTTGCACCGGGCCTTGAGTCGTATGCCCTGATCTTGTTCTTCACCGTCTCTGCGTCCTTCGAAAAATCAACGAACAGATCTTCTTTCTTTATGAGAGGAGCGTAGGTTGCCTGTGTATGATCCTGTTCTCTCAGATGTATTTCACCTTTCTCCAATCTCTCAAGAAAATCGATCACCATTTCCTTCGAAAGTTCTATCAACTTTTTTTCCAGATGATCGAACGTTTCGAAGGGATCTACGTCCACCTCTCTCTGAAGAGCAATGGGACCCGCGTCGAGCTCTTTCACCATTCTGTAGATGGTAACTCCCGTTTTTCTTTCCCCGTTTTCAAGGGATCTCTGTATCGGAGAAGCACCTCTGTACTTTGGAAGAAGAGAAGGATGGATGTTGTAACAGCCGTATTTTGGAAGTGAAAGCACCTTTTCACCCAGTATCTTACCGTAGGAAGCAACTATCAGAACATCCGGGTTCACTGAGTGCAAGAACTCCAGAGCCTCTTTTCTGTTTATCGATTCTGGTTGAATACAGGGAAGGCTCTTTTCCTCTGCAACGACCTTGACCGGAGTGGGGAGCGTTTTTCTACCACGTCCTTTCGGTTTGTCCGGTTGTGTCACAACACCGACAACATCAACACCGTTTTCCACCATGTGCTGCAGAATCTCCGCTGCAAACCCGGGAGTCCCGACAAAGACCACCCTCAAGATGTCACCTTCCCCTTCAGTAGCTCTACGGTATCTTTATCGGCCTTCACCGTGACAAAAACGTAACCGTCTCGATACTCCTCGTTCAGTATCTCCAGTCTGTCTTTCATTGTGTAAACCAGCCTTATCTTTTCTATGGGGATCTTTATGGTTTCTTGAACATCCCTTTGACTGAGGACTTCCTCCAGTTTTTCCAGAAGGCGATCGAGTCCTATTCTCTTTTCTGCCGAAATGAAAAGGGCCTCAGGGTATTTCCATTTCAGCGTCTCGATTCTGTTTTCAGTACAGAGATCGATCTTGTTGAAGACAAGGATCCTTGGGATTCTGTCTGCTCCGATCTCTTCCAGTACCTTCTCTGAGGCTTTCATCTTCTCTTCAACATACGGATCCGAAGCATCTACAAGGTGTATCAAAACATCCGAATACTTCACCTCTTCCAGAGTCGCTTTGAACGCACTCACGATCGTGTGGGGAAGTTTCCTTATGAATCCAACGGTGTCACTCACAAGGATGACTCTTCCACTTCTCAGTTTCAAACGTCTTGTCACTGGTTCAAGCGTGGCAAAGAGTTTGTCTGCAACGTAAACATCGCTCTCTGTGAGTGCTTTGAGGAGAGTGGATTTTCCCGCGTTGGTGTAACCCACAATGGACACATGAGGGATCTTCTTTTCCAATCTCTGCTTTCTTTGAACTTCCCTTTCTTTTTCTATCTCCTTCAGTCTTTTTCTGAGTTGTGTGATGCGGTTTTTGATGTGCCTCCGCAAAACCTCAAGCAGAGGTTCACCGGGGCCCCTCGTTCCAATTCCACCACCGAGTCTTGAGAGTTCCTCACCTTTCCCAACCAACCTCGGCAACTCGTAGAGGAGACTCGCCATTTCCACCTGAAGCTTTCCTTCTTCACTGGTTGCATGGCGTGCAAAGATCTCGAGGATCACCTGAGTCCTATCCAGTACTTCCACTTCCAGGTACTCTCTCATGTTTTTCGATTGAACTGGTGTAATCTCATCGTCTACCACAACAAGATCGGCTTCACAGAATTCCACTATTTCTTTGAGCTTCTGGAGTTTCCCTTTTCCCAGGTAGGTAGCAGGATCGGGTTTTGCTCTCTTTTGCCAAAGCCATTCAACGACATCAACTCCCAAAGTCTTACACAGTCCCTTCATTTCTTCGAGGGACTCTTTTATCTTTTCTTCATCCTTTCCAACGGCAACAACGATCGCTTTTTTCCCCTCAAGATCCCTGGTCTTCAGGAGTTTCATCCTCCTTTTCTGGTTCTTGCTTTCTGGGCATCAACATAACGTACGAAGAGGGTATGATGGTGCTGATAGCGTGTTTGTAGATGAGACTCTGTTGATTTCCGCTTTCCAGAAGAACTGTGTAGCTGTCGAAAGATCTGATGAATCCTTTCGTTTGGAAACCGTTCACCAGGTACACCTTCACCTCGATTTTGTTGACCCTGAGGTGGTTCAGAAATCTGTCCTGAAGGTTGAACTTTTCTGCCAAGGTGAACTCCCCCCTCAACGTGAGATTCAAATATGGATTATACCGAAAAATTCTTCACTATGAGATCTTTCAAGATCTTTTTAATTTCCTCTTTGTTCACGAAAGTTAAATTGTACCATATGGCGTTCTCATACCTTTTAAACCATATGATCTGCCTTCTCGCAAAGTGTCTTGTGTTTCTCTTTATGAGGTGCACCATCTTTTCGAAGTCGTATTTTCCTTCCAGATATTCGATCACTTCTTTGTATCCTATCGTTTTCATTGAGTTCAAGTCTTTTGAATACCCCATACTCAAGAGCTTCTTCACCTCGTCCACAAGACCCATCTCTATCATCCTGTCAACCCTTTTGTTTATCCTGTCGTAGAGATCGTATCTTTCCCTCATCAGTACTATTATGAAGAATCTATCGTCTCCCCTTGTTTCTTTCTGAAGTTCAGATATCCTCCTTCCCGTCTTCACGTAAACTTCGAGCGCCCTGATGGTTCTTTTAAGGTCGTTCGGGTGAATCCGTGTTGCCGCTTCCGGGTCGAATTCCTCAAGCATCTTCCTCAGGATCCCCGGTTCTCTTCTCTCGAGTTCTCTCAATTCCTTTCTTATGTTCTCATCCGCGGGCACTCCCTCGAATATACCCCTCACAAGAGCGTCCACATAAAGCCCTGTTCCACCCACGTATACGGGTATCTTCCCACGTTTGAGAATGCCTTCCACTGCCTTCAGTGAATCCTTCCTGTAAAGAAAGGCGTTGTAGTATTCGTCAGGATCCAGTATGTCAATCATGTGATGAGGGACCCTTTTTCTCTGCTCCGGTGTTGGTTTGGCCGTTCCTATATCCATGTAGCGATAGATCTGTCTTGAGTCCATCGATACGATCTCCGCGTTTATTTCCTCACATACTTCCACCATGAGGTCTGTTTTCCCGACGGCGGTGGGGCCCCCTACTATGGCTATCTTCATCGCTTGTAGATCACCCCGTACATCACTCCGCTTTTTCTGGAACCCTTTAACTCATCCACTCTGATCCTCTTGAAGAGTGAGTCCTTGATATGGCTTTTCAGGATGACCTTCTTTCTGGCGATTCTGAGCATCTCTTTCACGTCGTCCTCGTTCACCGTGTCGTACACCGCAAAGGGTCTTAACGGGTTCATGGCGGAAGACTCGTACACCGGGTTTTCAAACATGGGATCGCAGTAGACCACATCAAAGGTGTTGTCGAGTTGTTCCCTGATGTATTCCTTGAAATCCGCGTGGTAGAGTTCGATCCTCTTCAAAGCCTCTTTCAGCCATTTTATATCCGTTTCGAAATTCTCCATACCGTGTTTCACCACGGTGTATATATGAATCGATCCCTCCAGACCAATCACCTTTCCCTCGGGAAGGAAAGCCGCCATGAGGATGGCCTCACTTCCAAGTCCGAAGGTTGTGTCCAGAACCACTTCGTTCCCCTCTGGCTGGAGGGTCTCTATCAGGTAGTCCTTCTGCCCACTTTGTATGTTCCTCATACGAAGAATGGCAGAAGAAGGATGAAAGAAGAACTCCCCACCAGGCCATTTTATCGAAATTCTGTTCTTTTCCACCACATAATAGAAGTCCGCCTCTACTTCCTTCAAACGCTTCCTTGGGACGTAGATCGTTCCGAGTTTTTCAGCGAGTTCCCTGGCTTTCATCACCTGTTCTCTGTCCGGTTTGTGGGACGTCGTAACCACGAATCGTTTCACTCTCTATCACCTCTAAGAGTCTTTCGTTCAGCTTTCTTTGTTCCTCGATCTTTTCTTTCAACGCATCGTACTCTTTCAGAAGCTGGTTGTGCTGTGTTTCTGCCACCTGATAGTTGTGATAGCTCACAAAGAAGACAAACAGCATGAAAAACAAAAGTGTCAAAAGTCCCATGTTCAACTTCAAAACTCTCTTTCTTCTTTGGGGCCTTATTTTAGAAAGTGACCTCGTACTCGTCCCTCCCCTCCTCCAAGGTAAGAGAGGTTGACATATCGTCGAAAAAGACGTTCACATCGTAAATTTCGAACGGCCTTGGTGGGTAGAAGAGAAACTCTCCGTTGTAGACAGGAACCTTCATCTCGTAGTCGTCAAATGTTAAAGTCACAACGCTTCTTTCCTGACTGATTTCCCCAGACACCCTCACAGGATCTTCGACAGCAAAAACCCTCTTGTTTTCAAGATCAAGAAGAAGATAGGTGTTGTCTTCAAGGATTGTGGTTGTTTCAAATTCACCGATCTCGTGAAACAGCACAACCGGATTTGCACTGAAAGACACCGTCATCGTCTGCTCTTCTGTCACGACCGTTGCGTTCACGTCGAGTAGAAGATCTTTCGTGTCAAAAGGTATGTCCACGGTGGTCAGGTAGAATCCCTTCTCCCTCAAAACAAATTCGAGACTGTATTCTTTTCCGTTCACCGACAGAGAACTTTCTTCCAGGTCGACGGTGGCGCCATCAGGAACACCGATGTTGAACAGATAAACGTACAGATCCGCCCTGTCTGGACCTGTCAGCGCACAGGCTGCAGCAAGAAGCAAAAGGAATGAGAGAAAAAACACCCTCATAACGACTCTCCTCACAGTATGTACGCACTCAGGTCTTCGTCCTGGACGATTCTTTCGAGTCTTTTTCTCACGTACTCTGCGTCTATCACCACTCTCTTTTCTGGAATGTCCGGTGCTTCGAAGGAGATCTCTTCAAGGACTTTTTCTGCAACCGTGTACAGTCTCCTTGCTCCGATGTTTTCCAGTCTCTGATTGAGCTGGTAGGCAATGCGTGCCATTTCTCTGATACCGTCTTCAGTGAAGACAAGTTCAACGCCTTCCGTTGAAAGCAGCGCTTGGTACTGCTTTATGATGGCGTTTTCGGGCTCTTTCAGAATTCTCACGAAGTCTTCTTCGGTCAGTGGTGAAAGCTCTACACGTATCGGGAAACGTCCCTGAAGCTCCGGAATGAGATCTGATGGCCTTGAAACGTGAAAGGCTCCTGCCGCTATGAAGAGTATGTAGTCCGTTCTCACAGGTCCGTACTTCGTCATGATCGTGGTGCCTTCCACGATCGGAAGAAGATCCCGCTGAACGCCCTGCCTGGAAACGTCTGGACCCGAAGCGCTTTCCTTTCCCGCTATCTTGTCTATTTCGTCTATGAATATGATACCTCTGTTCTGCGCTCTGTCGAGGGCCTCCTGTATCACCTTATCCATGTCGATGAGTTTTTCCGCTTCCATGGGAAGAAGGACCTTCCTTGCTTCTGAAACCTTCATCCTTCTCTTCTTCTTTTTCTTTGGAAGCATCCCACTGAACATGTTAGAGATCTCTATTCCCAGATCTTCCATACCCGGTCCAAAGATTCCCATAAAGGGAGAGGCCGTTTCTTCGATTTCCACTTCTATTTCTTCGTCTTCCAGTTCTCCTCTTCTGAGTCTTTCGCGCATCTCTTCTCTTTTCGCCCTGAACCTTCGTCTGTCCTCTGGTGTGTACTGTTGCTGCTGCCCTCCTGTAATCAGATTTATAAAGGGATTTGTAATCACTGGGGTAGCTTTAGATTCCGGAACGAGGGCATCGAGAATTCTTTCCTCAACAAGATCTTTGGCTTGCTCTTCCACCTCTTTCATCTTCTCCTGTTTCACCATGTTGACACTGATCTCAACGAGGTCCCTTATCATGGAGTCCACGTTCTTTCCCACGTATCCAACCTCTGTGAACCTTGTTGCCTCAACTTTCAAGAACGGAGAACCTGAAAGTTGAGCTAGCCTTCGAGCGATCTCTGTTTTTCCCACACCAGTGGGCCCGATCATCAGTATGTTCTTTGGAAGGACTTCTTTTCTCCATTCTTCGGGAAGTTTTTGTCTTCTTATTCTGTTTCGAACAGCGATCGCTACCGCTTTTTTTGCCTCCTGCTGACCGACGATGTATTTATCGAGTTCCTGGACAATTTCTTTTGGGGTCATCTCATCAAAGCTCTTCATAAGAACACCTCCTAGACTTCTTCTATCACGATGTTCTGGTTCGTGTAGATACAGATTTCTCCGGCTATCATCATGGCCTTCTCCACGATCTCTCTTGCGGAAAGATCGGTGTTTCTGAGCAGAGCCTTTGCGGCAGCAAGAGCGTAAGGACCTCCCGAACCGATGGCGGCCGCATCGTCATCGGGCTGAATGACTTCGCCGTTTCCAGAGATGATGAAGATGTTCTCTCTATCGGCCACCAGAAGCAGGGCCTCCAGCCTCCTCAAAACCCTGTCTGTTCTCCAGTCCTTTGCGAGCTCAACCGCTGCCTTTGTTAGATTTCCTCCCCATTCTCTAAGCTTTGCTTCGAATCTATCGAAGAGCGTCATGGCGTCCGCCACAGATCCTGCAAACCCGGCAAGCACCCTTCCCTCACCGAGTTTTCTCACCTTTCTTGCGTTTCCCTTCAACACGGTAGAACCGAACGTGACCTGTCCATCCCCACCCATCACAGTTTTCCCATCTCTTTTCACCACAAGAATCGTCGTACCGTGGAATTTCATCTTCTGCACCTCCTCAAGTTATTTTAACCCAATTTCTCGAATAAAGGAAATGGTATCATCTTAGATGAGGAGGTGCGAACTTGAGAGTAGGAGTGGCTCTAAGTGGCGGTGTGGACAGTGCTGTTGCCCTGTACCTTCTTCTCAAGGAAGGACACGAAGTGAAGGCCTTCCACATGAAAACAAAAGAGGACGAGTTCTTCCTGAAAAAAGAGATAAAAAAGAAGGTCTGTTGCAGCCCTTCAGATACGGCCGATGCGATAAGGATCGCTCGCTCTCTGGGTGTGGAAATAGAAATCGTCGATGTGAGGGAAGTCTTCAGAGAAAGGGTCATTGAGCCTTTCAAGAGAGATCTGCTCAGAGGACTCACCCCCAATCCCTGCGTCCATTGCAACAGGTACGTGAAGTTTGGATACTTCATGGACTACGTACTTTCGCGAGGGTTCGATGCTTTCGCGAGTGGACATTACGCGCGCGTTGAGTTCAGCGACAAGTACGGAAAAAAGGTAATAAAGAAGGGAGTGGACAGGAAAAAAGATCAATCGTATTTTCTTGCCAGGATAGAACCATGGAGAATAGAGAAACTTCTCTTTCCAAACGGCATCTACACGAAGGAAGAGATCAGAAGAATCGCAGAAGAAGCCGGCATACATGTGGCAAAGAAGCAGGAAAGCCAGGACGTGTGTTTCATACCGGATGGAAGCATCGAAAACTTTCTGAAAGATGAAGGAATAACCCTTGCAGAAGGGAAGGTGATTACGGAAGAAGGCGAAGTCGTGGGACATCACAGAGGCTATCCACTCTACACGATCGGTCAGAGGAAAGGGCTGAAGATAGAAAGGTTCGGTGAAAGGCTCTACGTGAAAGAGAAGAGGCCAGAAAGCAACGTCGTTGTGGTCTCCAGTCTGGAAGGTGTTTTCTTCTCTGGACTGATCGCCACCGATCTTGTCTGGCACGTTGACCTTCCAGAAGAGTTCAGATGTGTCTGCAGAGTGAGAAAGAAGGCAGAAGAGGCACCGGCGATCGTCAGGGTGAAGAACTCCGAAGTGGAGGTTCGATTTGAAAAGAAGATGTTTGCGGTAACGCCGGGTCAGATCGCTGCCTTCTACGACGAAGATACACTCCTTGGAGGAGCGATCATAAAGGAGGGAATCCCATGAGGAGCATCGTGCAGAACAAAACTGAAGAGTGCCTTGAAATTCTGAGATGGGACAAAACAAAGTGGATAGACTTCTGGAAAGAACTCAGAAAGAAGTTCGGACCGATAATACCGAACTACGAGAAGAAACTCGAACTGGACGAAGAAAAGATAAAAGAGATCCTCTGGAACACGGAAAGAAGAGAACTCGACCGGTTCAAATGGGAATGGCTGGACATCTCAAGAAACAAGAAGGTGGAGTGTGCAGAGGCACTTTCTGAAAGAGAAGGGTTTCTTGACCTGAAAAGAGAGGACTTCTCCGTGTTTCTCATGTCACTTCTTGGTATCTCGGACTGGATCGTCGTGGACGGCGAGAGAGAAAAGATCGTGATCGTGGACGTCTTCTCCCTCTGGAGGAAAGGTCTGCTCAAAGAACTCTCACTCGCTACCCTTCAGGCGGTGATAGAGTTTCGGAAGGGCAAAGAGAAAGGAAATTACCCAGGAAAGAAAGAGTACTTTGAGTCATTGATGAAAGAGATCGAAAAAATCCTGGAAAGAGGAAAAGACGCCCTTGGAGATCTCTGTGGATTTTTGAGAAACCACGTTTCTTACTATGACTGGGTTGGCTTTTACTTCGTCGAAGATGGAAGGCTGAAACTCGGTCCTTTCGTGGGAGAGCCCACGGAACACGTTGAAATACCCTTCGGTGTTGGAATCTGCGGTCAGGCTGCCGAAAGAGAAGAAACCTTCGTTGTCCAGGATGTCAGCAAAGAGACGAACTACCTCTCCTGCAGCCCGAAAACGAAGGCAGAGATCGTAGTTCCCATATTCAAAGACGGAAAGATCGTTGGAGAACTCGATATAGACTCACACAGTTTTTCTCCGTTTTCCGAGGAAGACAGATTGTTCCTTGAAAAAGTGTGCGAACTTGTCTCAAAAGTGGTGTGAGGAAAGACCTCACACCACTCTTTACACCACTCTTTTGAAATGCTCAATGGACCTGTCCCAGGTCCTTTCTGCGTCGTTCGGGAAATAGCACGCCGGAAGTTCTCCGTGCTGTCTGTGGTAGTGCATACACTCACAGCAGATACCCTTCCTCGGACAGCCAGGATAGGAACAGTTGCAGTAGGAAAGGTTCCTTTCCTTGTTCGGGCAGGCCTTCACAGTTTCACCTCCAGATTCTTCATGGTTCTCTCGTCGGCATCAAGAAATTCGTTGATTTCCTTTGAAAGTTCAACGATCAGATACAGCCAGTACACACCAAGTGTGATCAAAGTGAGCAAGAGAACAGATAGGACGTTTCTTTCCTTTATGATAGGCCGGAACTCCACATCAAACAGTGTGCGGTAAAGACGTGCTTTTTCCTCCTGAAGGTGCCTTGCTGCTTCGAAAAGAAAATGCAAAAAGGTCACAAAGAACACCACCTGAAGAAGCGAAAACAGCCACACCTCCGGAAAAAGAAAGGAAAGAAACCAGAAGAGAACGAAGGCAAAATACGTCCAGTTCGGAACAAGCGGAATTCCTTTCAAATCAATGCCGTAACTTTCTGCCAATTTTTTGGTGTTCAAAGTGTTCTCGTTCAGCAAAATCGCCCACTGCCTGTAGACAACAAAAAGAGAAAGAGAAGAAACTATCGAGAGAAAAAGTGCCGCGAGAGCAAAGACGTGTCCCTGCTTTCCAGAAAGGATTTCCCCGTAATATTTTACCAGCAAAAAGGTACTCGCAATCGAAAAGATCACACCGATCCAGACAAGATTCATGTTCACTCTTCTCAATTTTTATCCCTCCAATAAAGAAGAAGATCGTCCCAGAAGCTATCTTTTGTGAAGTCACTCAGTGCGAAAAAGTCATCCCAGTACTCGGAATTTTTCATGTTCTCTGGCAGGTACAGGAGAAGATCCGTGTTGTCTTTCGGAGTGCCGTAGATTCTGGCAGAAACGATGGCATCGTAAAGTTTTTCACCATAATATCTAAGAGTATTGTCTGAAGACGAAGACATAGAAAGCGCTCTTGCAAATCTTCCCAGTTCTATGAGTTCAGTGGAAAAACCTCCTATCTTTCTTCTTTCAACAGTGAAATTCCAGGGCGATATTTGCTTTTTCATCATGTACTGGGAAACCCTGTTCAGCCAGTACATGACATCATCCAGTTTCAAGGTATCCCAGACACTCAAAGAAACACTCTCTCCGTAACTTTCATGGTACTTTTGAACGATTCTGGAAAGAAGGGAGAAAAGACCTGTTGATTCCTTCAGCGCCGTGTAATCCCAGCCTTCCGCCGGAATTTCCTTAGAAGAAGTCACGATGTATCTTGCACATTCTTTCAGTTCCCACAAGATCTCGAAAGTTCCCATCAAGCAAGCATCGAAACCAAGTACCGTGACAGGAGAGTCTTTTAAAACGCTCTTTATCTCTTTCACCGAAAGAAAATCTTCGTTCGTTTCATCGTAGGCAACTCCCTTCGTTGTCGTCTGAGCCTCACCACGCCACCAGTCACCGTGATTCCAGATCACAAGGAAAGAAAGATCATCCCTTCGGTATTCATTCAGAAAGGAAGAAAGAGTCTGTGGATCACCGGAATCTATCTCATCGAAGGTTTCCAGAGGTACTGTCTCACTTTCCACACGATACAAGGTATCCGAATTGGTCTCATAATCGACCATCACAAAAACTTCTATCCACGATGGGTTTTCTCTCATCTCTTCGAGGTCCTGGGCCACGTAGTGTTCCAGGTCGTTATCCGCGGCCATCCATACGAGGAAAGAGAGTGTATACCTGGGGACAAAAACGCAGCTGAAAAGCAGAAGAAACAGACTACTTGTTAAGATAATCGAACCTTTTGCCCTGATACGTATCTCTCCTTTCGAGTTCTCTTTCTATCATGTTGATGATCTCTATTTTGCTCTTTCCCCAGTTTCCAAATATCGTTCCCTCTTTTGGCGGGTCAGCAACGAGTCTGTGAATGACGACCTTGGGAGACAAATACTCTAGGAATGTGATGACCCTCTCCACGTACTCTTCCAGGCTACAGATCTTTATCTCCCCTCTTCTGTACAGCTCCGCAAGTTTTGTTCCCTCCACCACGTACAGCGAATGAAGCTTCACACCGTCCACATCGAGGGCTGAGAGAAGTTTTGCTGTCTCCACCACATCTTCCATATCGTCCCACGGCAGATTCAGTATCACGTGAACCACAAGTTCTATTCCCCTTCTCTTCACCCTGACAGCAGCATCCACGAACTCTGCAAGCGTGTGTCCCCTGTTGATCTTTTTCAAAGTCCTGTAATTTGCCGTCTGAAGGCCCAGTTCAACAGAAACGTCTACTCTTTTTTTGAACTCTTCCAGAAGATCCAGCACTTCTTCGGGAACAAGATCGGGTCTTGTGGAAACGGAGAGTTGAACTACGCTATCGTCTACCAGGGCTTCTTCGTACCTTTTTCTGAGTTCTTCGATGGGAGCATACGTGTTGCTGAACGCCTGAAAGTAAGCGATGAACTTTCTGATTCCCCTCTTTTCGTACCTTTCCTTCATTCTGATTACCTGTTCTCTGATGGGTAGTTTCATGAGCGTGGTGAAACCGCTCCCTGTGGCATCACAGTAGATACACCCTCCTGTTCCCTTCGTCCCGTCCCTGTTGGGACAGGAGAAACCTCCGAAGATGACTATCCTCTGAACTCTCTCACCGTATTTTTCCTTCAGGTGATCGCTGAGTTTTCTGTAGCGCACCATATTCCCTCCTTCAGTCCTTATGATACAATAGTTTCAAAAGAACTCGTAATCGAGGAGGAGATCGGCCTTGCGAATGAAACAGCTGTACGCCCCCACGTTCAAAGAAACTCCTTCTGATGTAGAAACGGTGAGTCACGAATACCTTCTGCGCGGTGGATTCATAAGAAAGGTGGCCGCCGGGATATACACCTATCTGCCATTGGGAAGAAGGGTTCTTCTCAAGATAGAGAACATCGTACGCGAAGAGATGAACAGAATAGGTGCACAGGAGATCCTCATGCCCATCCTCCAGCCCGCCGAGTTATGGAAGAAGTCCGGCAGATGGGACGACTACGGTCCCGAGATGATGAAACTCAAGGACAGACACGAAAGAGATTTCACACTCGGACCCACACACGAAGAGATCGTGACAGACCTTGTAAAGAACGAACTTCGCTCCTACAGACAACTTCCTCTCGTTGTCTATCAGATAGCGAACAAGTACAGGGATGAGATCAGGCCCAGATTTGGCCTTCTCAGAGCAAGAGAGTTCATAATGAAAGACGCCTACAGTTTCCACTCCAGCTGGGAATCGCTGGATGAGACCTACGATCTGTTCAAAGAGGCTTACTCGAGGATCATGGAAAGACTCGGTGTGAGATACATGGTCATAGAGGCAGAAACGGGTGCCATCGGTGGAAACGCTTCTCACGAGTTCGTCGTTCCTGCAAAAATCGGGGAAACGAACGTTCTCTACTGCGAAAAGTGTGGATACCAGGCAAGCGATGAAAAAGCCGAGTACAGGGGAGAATACTTCTATGAAGAAGAGGGAGAAAAACCTCTCGAGAAGGTTCCAACTCCTGGTGTGAGGACGATAGAGGAAGTCTCGCAGTTCCTCGGAGTTCCTCCATCGAAGATAGTGAAATCTCTTTTGTTCGTCGGAAGAGATGGGTACGTGATGGCTCTCATAAGAGGGGATCTGGAGTTGAACGAGGCAAAGCTCAAATCCTACCTGAAAGACCAGTCGTTGAGACTTGCCACGCCTGAGGAAGTTCTAAAGGACTTTGGAGTTCCCATCGGGTTCATCGGACCCATCGGCACGAACGTGAAGAAGGTGGCAGATCACAGTATCAAAAGTCTGAAGAACTTCGTCGTGGGCGGTATGGAGAAAGACACACACTATGTCAACGCAAATCACCCAAGGGACTTCAAAGTGGACGAGTGGTGCGATCTGAGAACCGTTGTGGAGGGGGACCCTTGTCCAGTGTGCGGTGAGCCTCTTAAAGCCACGAAAGGCATAGAACTCGGTCACATCTTCAAACTGGGAACAAAATACTCCGAAGCGATGGAAGCCTATTTCATGGACGAAAACGGTGAGATGAAACCCTTCATCATGGGATGCTATGGCTGGGGTGTGTCCAGAACGATGGCGGCGGTTGTAGAACACTTCCACGACGAAAACGGCATGATCTGGCCCCTTTCCATAGCGCCTTACACAGTCATCGTCGATATCCTGAACATGAACGATCAGGATCAAAGGCGTGTTGGAGAAGAGATTTACAGGGCCCTTTTGGAAAAGGGTGAAGAGGTTGTTCTCGACGACCGCGAGGTCTCACCGGGTTTCAAGTTCAAAGATGCCGACCTCATAGGGTTCCCCATAAGGATAAACGTGGGAAGATCTCTAAAAGATGGTGTGATCGAACTGAAAAAGCGCTATTCGAAAGAACTCGTGAAGGTGAACATTCAAAACGGTTTTAACTCGCTCTTTGAGACTCTGGACAGAATGAAGGCAGAATACGATCCCAAGGAGGTCGTTGAGTGAACTATTGTCGTCTTTCCTCTGCCACTCTTCAGGGCATAGAAGCGATGAAAATAGACGTGGAAGTTGATTTTGACAACAGAAGTGTTTTCAACGATATCGATTTGGTAGGACTCGGAGACACCGCTGTGAAAGAAAGCCGGAAAAGAGTGAAGAGCGCCATTCTGAACAGTGGGTTTTCTCTTCCCCATGGAAAGTTCGTGGTGAACCTTGCACCGGGAGACGTGAAAAAAGAAGGCTCCATGCTCGACCTTCCTATAGCCCTGTGTATTCTTGCTTCAACGGGTATCGTTCAGGTGAGTGAGAACATCCTCGCCGTTGGTGAACTTTCACTGAACGGTGAAGTGAAAAGGGTAAGTGGTATACTACCCGTTCTTCTGGCTCTTTCAGGAAATTTCAGGGGAACCGTCATAATACCAAAAGAGAACGAAGAAGAAGCAACATGCGTGAAGGACCTTCACGTCTACACGGTAGAGTCTCTCAGAGAGTGTGTGGAATTTCTGAGAGGAGACAAAGTATTGGAAGAGGTTGAGTACGTGGGAATAAAAGAAGCAGTGATGGATTACTCCGTTGACTTTTCGGACGTTCGAGACCATGAAATGGTCAAGAGGGCCGTTGAAATAGCAGTAGCAGGGTTTCACAACATCCTCATGGTGGGAAATCCCGGCTCTGGAAAGACGATGATAGCAAAGAGAATCCCCACCATCTTCCCTCCGATGTCAGAAGAGGAGATCATCGAAACGAGCAAGGTGTACAGCGCCGCTGGCTATCCCGGTCTTGTCCGAATCAGACCGTTTCGCTCACCGCATCACACAGCCTCAACCGTTTCCATCATAGGTGGTGGTACAACTCCGAAACCCGGAGAGATCTCTCTTGCACACAACGGCGTGCTCTTTCTCGACGAACTACCAGAGTTCAAAAGGGACGTGCTCGAGGCTCTGAGGCAGCCCCTTGAGGAACATTGCGTCACCGTTTCAAGGGCAAAGTTCACCGTCACTTATCCTGCCCGTTTCATGATGGTTGGGGCAATGAATCCCTGTCCCTGTGGAAACCTTGGTGATCCAAAACAACCCTGTGTCTGCTCTCCAAAGGACATCCTGAGATACAAGAAGAAGATATCGGGTCCACTTCTGGACAGAATAGACATCGTCGTGAACGTGCCAAAACTTTCTTTCGAGGAGATGATGAAAAAACCCGAAGGAGAGAAAAGTGCATCCATAAGGGGTCGAGTTATGAAAGCAAGAGAGATCCAGCAACGACGTTTTCAAAACACTCCTATCTCCTACAACTCTCAGATGACACACAGGATGTTGAGAGAACACGTAAAACTCGACGATAAAAGCGAAAACCTGCTCAAAAAGTACGTGGAAAGGCATGGACTTTCCGGCAGGAGAATCGATAAGGTGTTGAGGCTCTCAAGAACGATAGCCGATCTTGACGGCAGTGAAAGAGTGGAAATGAAACACCTGGCGGAGGCGTTGCAGTACAGATTCAGGGATGACTAGCTCCACCAGAATTTCCTTTCTGCAACTTCGTCCATTCTCTTTCTCTCCTTCAGGTTTTCTTCTGCTTGATACTCTTTAAGTCTTCTCTCTCTCAGTTTCTCAAGCATCTTCCTTTCTTTCATCCTCTCCAGAAGATTTTTTCTGATATTTTCCCGTTCTTCCAGTAATCTCTGCAGTTCTTTCTGATATTTCTCCATCTCCGTTTCATAAAAGCGTATTCCACGTTCGAGTTCAATCAGGTCTCTCTTCGAAAGCAGACCTTTCTGAAGAAAGTTGTTTTCTATTTTTTTCTTTTCGATGGTCAATTGTTGTATAATGTTTTTGACATTTTCGATCTTTTCAGAGATCTTTGAGAGCTCATTTTTCAAAGTTTCTTCTTCTTTTCTTCGAACAGTGTATATTCTCTGAAGTCTAAACTTAAAAGCCACAACAATCACCCCGATCAGGGAATTTGCGAAAACCGTATGCAAGGTGATAAAATTAAGTAAGGTTCCATTAATTTCTGGTAATATTTTACCCTAATCTGGAGGAGAAAGTGTTGTTCACCAGGGAAGAATTGATGGAGATAGTGAAAGGAAGAGTCAAAAAGTGTACTGCGTGTCCGCTGTATCTCACGAGAACGAATGTTGTCGTAGGAGAGGGAAGCCTGGACACGAAGATTGTCTTCGTTGGTGAAGGTCCAGGGGAAGAAGAAGACAAAACGGGAAGGCCGTTCGTTGGAAGAGCGGGAATGCTTCTGACAGAGCTTTTGAGCGAAGTTGGAATTAAACGAGAGGATGTGTATATTTGCAACGTTGTAAAGTGCAGGCCCCCTAACAACCGTACGCCAACCACAGAAGAGATGTTTGCATGCGGACATTTCTTGCTCGCACAGATCGAAATAATAAATCCAGCGGTTGTGGTCGCTCTAGGATCCACCGCTCTATCCTTCTTCATGGATGGAAAGAAGGTATCCATAACCAAGGTACGGGGAAATCCGATAGACTGGCTGGGCGGAAAGAAAATCGTTCCGACCTTTCATCCGAGCTATCTTCTGAGAAACAGAAGCAGGGAACTGAGAAAAATCGTTCGGGAGGATTTAGAGAGAGCAAATAGTTTCATAAAGGAGGAGGGTTGATAAAATGCCTAGAGGAAGAAAGAAAACACTGACACCTGCTCTTGAAGACTACCTTTCCGTGATTCAGGAGATACTCCAGAACCAACCTGCGGCGAGGGTGAGTGTTATAGCGAGGAAGATGGGTGTCAGTCTTCCCAGTGTGACAAACGCCATGAAAAGGCTTGCGGAACTCGGATACGTGGAGTACGAAAAGTACGGTTACATCACCCTTACAGAAAAGGGTAAAAGAAAGGCAAGATCTCTTAGAGGATCCCAGAATCGGCTGAGAAACTTCTTTTTCTACGTAATGGGTATCCCCTCTCCAACGGCTGAGAAACTGGCGCGACACTTCTCCCACTTCCTGGATGCTCGCACAAGAAGCAGGTTCAAAAAGTTCTATGACATCATGGTGAACTTTGACGAGAGCAGGGTGCAGGAACTGAAAGAATTTCTCGAAGAAAGTAAAAGAATCGTGAACGTCCAAGAAATTCCAGAGGAAGCGAAGAAGATAGAGGAGGAAGAAGAGGAGGAAGCATAACATGAACGTTTTGGTGACTGGTGGTGCGGGATTCATCGGTTCACATGTGGTAGACAGATTGATAGAGAAAGGTTATGGTGTCATTGTGATAGACAACCTGTCATCCGGGAAAGTCCAAAACCTCAACAGAAACGCCCTGTTTTACGAGCAAAGCATAGAAGATGAAGAGATGATGGAGCGTATCTTCTCGTTGCACAAACCCGAATATGTGTTTCACCTTGCTGCTCAAGCGAGTGTGTCCATCTCCGTGAAGGAACCAACAAGAGACGCAAAAACGAACATCCTTGGCTCTCTTGTACTCCTCGAGAAATCCGTAAAGTATGGAGTGAAGAAGTTCATATTCTCCTCCACCGGTGGGGCGATCTACGGCGAAAACGTGAAAGTTTTCCCCACACCAGAAACAGAAATCCCCCATCCCATATCACCCTACGGTATAGCAAAGTACAGTGTGGAGATGTATCTGGATTTCTTTGCGAGAGAGTACGGATTGAAATACACCGTCCTCAGGTACGCCAACGTTTACGGTCCAAGACAGGATCCCCACGGTGAAGCCGGGGTCGTTGCTATTTTCACTGAGAGAATGCTGAAGGGAGAGGAAGTTCACATATTCGGAGACGGAGAATACGTGAGAGATTACATTTACGTCGATGATGTGGTCGAGGCAAATCTTCTTGCCATGGAGAAAGGAGACAACGACGTGTTCAACATCGGAACGGGAAGAGGAACCACCGTGAACGAACTCTTCAACATGCTGAAAGAAATCACCGGTTACAACAGAGAGCCTGTCTACAAACCTCCAAGAAAGGGCGACGTGAGAAAGAGTATCCTCGACTGGACAAAGGCGAAGGAAAAACTCGGATGGGAACCGAAGGTTTCTCTTGAGGAGGGTCTGAAGTTCACCGTTGAGTATTTCAGAAAAGCCATTGACTGAACTGCTAAGACCCAGAGATTTCGATGACTTTTCTGGACAGGATCATCTGTTCGGTGAAGACGGGATCCTGAGAAGGACTCTGAAAACAGGCGGCATGTTTTCTGCCATACTGTATGGACCACCGGGGTCTGGGAAGACCTCGGTTTTTTCGTTGCTGAAAAGGTATTTCAACGGAGAGGTCGTTTATTTGAGTTCCACCGTCCACGGAGTATCCGAGATAAAAAGCGTACTCAAAAGGGGAGAACAGCTGAAAAGATACGGAAAGAAACTCCTTCTGTTCCTCGATGAAATACACAGGTTGAACAAAAACCAGCAGGCAGTTCTGGTCACACATGTGGAAAGGGGAGACATCATCCTCGTTGCAACCACGACGGAGAACCCCAGTTTTGCTGTTATCCCCGCCCTCCTTTCAAGGTGTAAGATACTCTACTTCAAGCCACTCTCAGAAAACGACCTTCTTAAAATCGTCGAAAAGGCCGTGGAGAAACTCGGCATGAAACTGAGTCAAGATGTGAAAAAGGCAATTGTAAGAAACGCTGAAGGAGACGCTAGAAGATTGCTGAACACCCTCGAGATCGTTCACCAGGTGTTCAAAGACAAAGAGGTGACCATAGAAGATCTAAAAACCCTTTTCGGAAAGAGTGTGAGTTACTCAAAGGAGGAACATTACGACTTTGCGTCTGCTTTCATAAAGAGTATGAGAGGGAGCGATCCGAACGCTGCCGTTTATTATCTTGTGAAGATGATAGAGATGGGAGAAGATCCTAGATTCATCGCTCGAAGGATGATCATATTCGCGAGTGAAGATGTGGGACTGGCAGATCCAAATGCACTGACTCTGGCTGTCTCCACCGCTTTTGCCGTTGAACATGTGGGACTGCCAGAGTGTTTGATGAACCTGGTGGAGTGTGTCATTTACCTTTCTCTTGCTCCAAAGAGCAACTCGGTCTATCTTGCCATGAAAAAGGCACAGGAGCTTCCGGTGGAAGAAGTGCCACTCTTTCTGAGAAATCCCGTAACGGAGGAGATGAAGGAAAGAGGTTACGGAAGAGGATACCTCTATCCGCACGATTTTGGAGGATTCGTCAGGGTTGATTACCTTCCAGAGAGGCTGAAAAACGAGGTAATATTTTCTCCGAAAGGAACTGGATTTGAGAGTGAACTGCTTGAAAGGTTAAAACACCTCTGGCCCGAAAAGTACGGGGGTGATGGTATGTCTGAAATCAGAAAAGAGCAACAGTACAGAGGCAGAAAGATACTGGTTGTGAAAGGCGACATCACAAAAGAAGAAGTCGATGCGATAGTGAACGCCGCCAACGAATATCTGAAGCACGGCGGAGGAGTCGCAGGTGCGATTGTAAGAGCGGGTGGAAGTGTGATACAGGAAGAAAGCGACAGGATAGTGAGAGAGCGAGGTAAAGTGCTCACGGGAGAGGCCGTAGTGACGGGAGCGGGAAATCTCAAAGCCAGGTATGTGATCCACGCGGTGGGACCTGTCTGGAAAGGTGGGAACTATGGAGAAGATGAACTGCTGTACAGAGCAGTTTACAACGCTCTTCTCAGAGCCCACGAACTCAAACTGAGGAACGTTTCAATGCCTGCCATCAGTACCGGCATCTTCGGATTTCCGAAGGAAAGAGCGGTCAAGATCTTCGAGAAAGCGATCAGAGATTTCATCGACCATCATCCGGACACATCCCTCGAAGAGATCAGAATATGTAACATCGATGAAGAAACGACCAGAGTGTTCGAAGAGAACCTGAAGATCTGAAAACAAAAGGGGCCATCGGGCCCCTTTTTAAAGACCTCAGAGGAAGTATTGAACCAACTCAAACGATTTCTTGGATCTGATACCGGCAAAATCGCCATACCTGAAAGGGGATATTGATACTTTCATTGTATCACAAACTGGATAAAAAACAAAGGGGGCGTCCGCCCCCCAATTGTGTTTCATCAGTACTCTTCAGGCAAAGACGGTGTTTCTTTCTTTTCCTCGGGTTTTTCGACCACCAGCACTTCCGTTGTCAGAAGCATTCCCGCGATGGATGCTGCGTTCTGGAGAGCACTCCTTGTGACCTTTGCAGGATCTATGATTCCCTTCTCAAACATGTTTCCAAATTCGCCCCTCAGAGCGTCGAAACCGTAAGCCGGATCATCGCTAGCAAGGATTTTTTCTATGATTACAGCTCCATCGTATCCAGCGTTCTCCGCAATCTGTCTGATCGGTGCAGAGAGGGCTTTGTAGACGATCTGTGCTCCTATCTTCTCGTCACCATCGAGCTCTTCGAGGAGTTTTTCTACGGCTTTTCTGGATCTCAGGAGAGTGACTCCTCCACCGGGAACGATTCCCTCTTCTACGGCAGCCCTAGTTGCGCTCAGAGCGTCTTCGATTCTGTGTTTCTTTTCCTTGAGTTCTGTTTCGGTGGCGGCTCCAACTTTTATGACGGCGACTCCACCGGCGAGTTTGGCCATTCTCTCCTGGAGCGTTTCTTTTTCGTACTCAGATGTGGTTTCTTCTATCTGAGCCTTGATCTGTGCGATTCTCTTCTTGATCGCTTCGGGATCTCCTTTTCCTCCGATGATGATGGTCTCGTCTTTCTTGACTCTCACAAGGTCAGCCCTTCCAAGGTCCTCGAGTGTGAGGTCTTCAAGGTTGATTCCGAGTTCTTCACTTGCAACTTGTCCACCGGTGAGAATGGCTATATCCTGGAGCATAGCCTTTCTTCTTTCACCGAATCCAGGTGCTTTTACCGCACAGGACTGAAGCGTTCCCTTGAGTTTGTTGAGAACGAGTGTGGTCAGAGCCTCACCTTCGACGTCCTCGGCGATGACAAGAAGCGGTCTTCCCGTCTGAGCAACTTTCTCGAGAATCGGTATCAGAGGCTTCACAGCGCTGAGTTTCCTGTCGGTGATAAGGATGAAAGGTTCTTTCAAAACGACTTCCATCTTCTCTGCATCCGTCACAAAGTATGGTGAGATGTATCCCCTGTCGAACTGCATTCCTTCGGTGAACTCAACATAGGTCTCGAGTGTCTTGGAGTCTTCAACTGTGATGACACCGTCTTCTCCAACTTTGTCCATGGCCTCGGCGATGAGTTCTCCTATTTCAGGGCTGTTGGCGGAAATCGCTGCAACATGAGCGATGTCTTCCCTTCCAGAGAGTTTCTTGGAGAGCTTTTTGATTTCCTCGACGGCCCTTTCAACGGCCTTGTCTATTCCTCTTTTGAGCAGGATCGGATTCGCCCCGGCTGCAACGTTCTTGAGGCCTTCTTTGATCATCGCCTGTGCGAGAACCGTTGCCGTTGTCGTACCGTCTCCGGCGACATCGTTCGTCTTGGAGGCAACCTCCTTCACGAGCTGAGCACCGAGGTTTTCGAATTTATCCTCGAGTTCGATTTCCTTTGCTATAGAAACACCGTCGTTCGTTATGGTTGGAGATCCCCAGGATTTCTCAATGACAACGTTTCTTCCCTTCGGTCCAAGAGTTATCTTCACAGCGTTTGCGACCTTGTCCACACCTCTTTCGAGAGCCCTTCTTGCTTCCTCGTTGAACTTCAGAAGCTTCGGCATATCTCACACCTCCCTCACTCTTCGATTTTCGCAAGTATATCGTTCACATCGATGATGATGTAATCTTCATCATCGATCTTTATTTCCGTACCGGCGTACTTGGAGAAGATCACTTTATCTCCTACCTTGATATCGAACTTCTCTTCATCTTCGATCTTTCCCACCGCAACGACCTCGGCTTTCATGGGTTTTTCTTTTGCCGAATCTGGAAGCACTATTCCTCCTTCGGTCTTTTTCTCCTCCTTGATGGGTTTGATCAGCAACCTTTCACCGAGAGGTTTCACCTTCATGCTTCATCCCTCCTTCGGAAATTTTTTAGCACTCTCGACTTTTGACTGCTAATATAAATATACAACTTTTTCCATGCGACTTCAAGCGCTGTGATTTAAGGAAAAACAACAAAAAAATTACGATATAATTAAACCAAAGATAAAAAATGTCTAAAACCACGTTTCAAAATTTAAGGGGGTGCTTTCGGCACCCCCTTTTGTCTGGTGGAGGCGGGGGGATTCGAACCCCCGTCCGAAGATGGAGGCCCCTGGGCTTCTCCGAGCGCAGCCCGTGTTTTATGTCTCGGGAATGACTCCCCACGGGCAGGGCGTCACTTCCCACAGCCTTCCTGAAACTTCCCGATCCGGGCCGGAAGGCGGAGCCCAGATCGGTAGGCTGGATTCCTCACGCCCTCTTCCGGAGCCCAGCCAACCCCGGAGAGGACGGCCGCCTATCTATTAGGCGGCAACAGCAACAGGTTCGTTGGCACTTATTCGTGTTCCCACCTTTTTTACGAGGAGGTGGGGACCTCGGCTCGCTTCCCAGGGGACTCCATCCCCGTCGAACCCGTTCGCCCCCTGGTCTCAACCGAAATTATTATACCACGTCTCATTGACTCTGCTCTCCTCAGAAAGGTTCAGATTATTGTATAATCATATGAAGGCATCAGGAAAATCGACCAGGAGGTGTACCCTGTGGCAGCATACGTTATACGAAGGTTGCTTCTGCTTCCCCTGATACTCCTCGGTGTAACGTTCATCGTGTTTTCCATGATCCAGTCACTTGGACCTGACAAACTGCTGGCCGCTTATGTGAATCCGAACATGCTCGACAAACTGACACCAGAGCAGATGGACGCATTGAAAGAAAAGTACGGACTGAACAACTTCTTCGTGATCCGGTACGGCAAATGGCTTCTCAACACCTTGAAGGGAGATCTTGGTTGGTCTCTTGTGGGAAAAGAACCCGTGAAAGACGCCCTTTTGAAGAGATTGCCGTACACGATTGAACTCGCACTTTACGCCATTTTCCCGGTTATATTCATTGGAATCTGGCTGGGTGTGAAAGCCGCCGTACACAGGGGCAAATTCCTGGACCATTTCATAAGGATATTCGCCGTTGTGGGATGGTCCTTTCCGGATTTTGTTTTTGGACTGCTTGTTTTGATGATCTTCTACAGCATTCTGAACTGGCTCCCTCCGGGAAATCTCAGCTTATGGGCTGAAGAAGTGATCAGATCTCCTGAATTTCATCGTTACACGAAACTCATCACGGTCGATGCCCTGTTGAACGGAAGACTCGACGTTTTCTGGGACGGCCTGAAACACCTCATAGGTCCCATCATAACACTCTCCTGGCTCTGGTGGGCGTATCTTTTGAGGATCACAAGATCCAGTATGCTGGAGGTTTTGAACAAAGAATACGTGAGAACGGCCAGAGCGAAGGGCCTTCCAGAAGACGTGGTCATAAACAAGCACGCCAAGAGAAATGCTCTCATTCCCGTTACCACGGTAGCCGGCGGTATGGTGATAGGGTTGTTCTCTGGAACGGTGATCGTGGAGACAGTTTTCAACAGGACGGGTGTGGGAAGCTTCACGGCACAGGCGGCACTCCAACTCGACTACGCGTCCGTCATGGCTTCTGCTCTGTTCTTCTCCACGATCCTGGTGATAGGAAATCTCATTATAGACATCCTGTACGCTCTCATAGATCCCAGAATAAGACTCGGATGAGAGGTGAAATGGCGTGAATCAGGAGTTGAAGAGAATCCTGAAGAGATTTTTCAAAGATCCATCTGCTGTGCTCGGACTTTCTCTGGTTCTTTTTTTCACGGTGGTGGCCATTCTGGCGCCCGTTATCGCACCACCCGTTCATCCTCTCACGAGGATGAAACTACCAGATCCCTATTTGATGCCCGTTGTGAGCTGGGATCAGAGCCCTCAGCCTCCGACTTCAAAAGAAGACGCCATAGCGAAAAATCCCAACAGAGAACCTATACGAGGTGTGGATTATCATCCGTTCGGTGTCATAGGTGGAAGGGACATATTCTACGGAGTTGTCTGGGGAACGAGGACGGCCTTCAAAATAGGGATAATAGTCACCCTAGCCAGGCTTCTGATAGGAATCCTGATAGGGTCCATCTCCGGATACTTTGGAGGATGGATAGATGAACTTCTCATGAGGATCACCGACGTATTCCTTTCAATCCCGTTTCTCATAGCCGCCGTTGTTCTTACGACGGTGCTTGGAACGGGCCTGGACAAGGTCATGATAGCGATGATCGTATTCGGCTGGATGGGCGCCGCAAGGCTAATAAGAGGAAACATACTGCAGGTGAGAGAAGAACAGTACGTTCTCGCAGCGAAGGCAATCGGTGTACCGGACTTTCTCATCATACTAAAACACGTGCTTCCAAACTCCATTTTCCCTGTTCTGATCTGGGCATCCATGAACATGGGATCCCTTGTGATAACGGCCGCTGTGCTCAGCTTCCTTGGCCTTGGAGCCCCTCAGGGATACGCAGACTGGGGGTCCATCCTCAGCTACTCCAGAGACTGGATGATGGAGATCGGAAAACACTGGTACGCTCTTGTCTATCCGGGAACCGCTATGGTGCTGTTCGTGCTCGGATGGAACCTGCTGGGAGATGCACTGAGAGATGCATTCGACCCAAGGCTCAAACTCTAAGGAGGGATCGAGTTGAAAGAACCTTTGCTTCGAGTGGAAAATCTCAAGACCTACTTCTATACAGAAGATGGTGTTGTTAAGGCCGTTGATGGTGTCTCCTTCGATGTGTTCGAAGGGGAAACCCTTGGGATCGTTGGAGAGTCAGGAAGTGGAAAGAGCGTGACTTCTCTTTCCATAATGAGACTTCTGGATCAAAACGGAAGGATAGAGGATGGGAAGATCGTTTTCAAAGGGAAAAACTTTCTTGAACTTTCAGAGAGTGAGATGAGGAAGATACGAGGAAAAGAAATCGCCATGATCTTCCAGGAACCCATGGTGGCCTTGAATCCCGTCTTCACCATAGGAGACCAGATAATGGAGGCGATCATGCTTCATCAGAATGTCTCGGAGAAAGAGGCACGGAAGATGGCGATAGACATGCTGAGAAAAGTGGGAATCCCCGAACCCGAGAAGAGGGTCGACGAGTACCCTCACCAACTGTCCGGCGGTATGAGACAACGTGCTATGATTGCCATGGCCCTCTCCTGCAGACCAAGCCTTTTGATAGCAGACGAACCAACAACCGCGCTGGACGTCACCATCCAGGCTCAGATCCTCGAACTCATGAAGGAACTTCAGAGAGAGTACGGAATGGCGATCATTCTGATCACCCACGACATGGGTGTCGTTGCGGAGATGTCCGACAAGGTTGCCGTTATGTACGCCGGAAAAGTGGTTGAGTACGGTGATGCGAAGACCATTTTCAACGAACCGAAACACCCGTACACTTATGCGCTCCTCGAGTCCACTCCGAGAATCGATATAGATCAGGAAAGGTTGAAGAGTATTCCAGGAAACGTCCCGGATCCTCTCAACTTCCCCACGGGGTGTAAGTTCCATCCAAGGTGTGAGTTCTTCGTGAAAGGAAAGTGTGATGTTGAAGAACCAGAACTGGAAGATATCGGAAACCACAGGGTCAGATGCTTCTTCTGGCAGAAACTCGATGAGATCAGACGTACAAAAAGCGAGGTGTGAGACGTGAGCAAAGAAATCGTGAGAGTAGAAAACCTCGTGAAATACTTCCCCATAAGGGCTGGTGTTTTCAAGAGGATCGTCGGATGGGTCAAAGCGGTGGATGGTGTGAGTTTCAGTATAAACGAGGGTGAAACTTTTGGATTGGTGGGAGAGTCAGGATGTGGCAAAACAACGGTTGGAATGACCCTTTTGAGACTGTACGAGCCAACATCGGGGCGAATAATCGTTGATGGAGAAGACACAACTTACTACTTCATGAGCCGGTCCAGGGCAAAGGACTACATAAGAAAGACTTATGTGGAAAGGTTCAAAAAGATGAAAGAAGATGACATAGAAAAGCTCGATGGAGTGGACAAAAAGTACGCCCACCTTTTCTTCGAAGAGGCGAAGGCCTCACCGAAGAAGTTCATGGCTCTCCTTCTCGATGATCTGAAGGAGAAAAGGAGAAAGTTCAGAAGAGAAATGCAGATTGTCTTCCAGGATCCGTACAGTTCCTTGAATCCGAGACTGAGGGTGAGGAGCATTGTGAGAGAAGGAATTGTCACTCACAGACTCGCACGCGGTAAAGAAGTGGAAGAAAGGGTCAAAGAGATCCTCGAAGACGTTGGCATTCCCTCTGCCTACATCTACAGGTTCCCCCACGAGTTCTCCGGGGGTCAAAGGCAGAGAATAGGCATTGCGAGGGCTCTTGCACTGGAACCAAAACTCGTTGTGGCAGACGAAGCAGTGGCAGCCCTCGACGTCTCCATAAGGAGCCAGATCATAAACCTCATGGAGGACCTTCAGAGAGAACACAAACTGACCTACATCTTCATCTCTCACGACCTTGCCGTCGTGAAGCACATCAGCGATCGAATCGGCGTGATGTACCTCGGAAAGATAGTAGAACTCGCTCCAAAAAAGGCCTTGTTTGAGAATCCTCTGCATCCATACACCGTGGCCCTGATGTCGGCGATACCGATACCCGATCCAAACAAAAAGAGAAAGAGAATTATACTGAAAGGAGATGTGCCGAGTCCGATAAATCCTCCTTCTGGATGCCGATTCCACCCAAGGTGCCCCATTGCAAAGGACGTTTGTGCCAGGGAAGAACCCCCCCTTCGGGAAATCGAAGGAGGGCACTTCGTCGCTTGTCATTTCCCGGGTGAGTTGCGATGAAAAGACACTGGTTCATTCTGCTTTCAATAGCGATCGTTATATTGCTTTTCAGGGTCAAGTGGGATGTGAAGAAAATCTACGTGAAAGATTACGAGATTAAAGAAATGGTGGAAAAGATCCTGACAGAGAAATACTACAGGTTCTCTTTTGTGGACAACGAAGAAAACACCTTGGTGATAGAGAAAGACAGGGTGATCCTGCCACCAAACGACATAGTCCTGCACCTAGACTGGAGCGAAGAAAAGAAGGAAAAGGCAAGGAGACTGGCTGAATCTCTGTTTCAGGAAGAAGTTGCTCTTTCGGCCACCGAAACAAAAATCGCCACAGAGGATGTGATACTGGAAAGGGCACTGGACAGCTTTTTCAGAGGAGATAGTTCTTTCTTCGAGAACGGATATTACTGTGGAGATATCTATCTGTTTCTCAAAGATGAGTGTGTTGCAAGGTACGATCCAAAAACAGAGGAACTCGTCCTTTTTGGTCCTTAGGAGGTGAAGACTTTGGCAGCACTTCTTGAGGTGAGGAACCTGAGCACGTGGTTCTACATGGAAGAGGGCATAGTCAAGGCCGTGAACGATGTGAGCTTTTCTTTGAACTCCAACGAAGTGCTTGGAATCGTCGGAGAAACAGGCTCTGGAAAGAGCGTGACGGTAAAATCCATCATGCGTCTCATAAAACCTCCGGGAAAGATCGTGAGTGGAGAGGTACTCTACAGAGGACAGGACATTCTGAAGATCTCCGAAAAAGATATGCACAGAATTCGTGGGAAGGAAATCGCTATGATCTTCCAGGATCCGATGATGTCTTTAAACCCTCTCTATACAATCGGTGATCAGCTCATGGAAACGATCAAGTATCATCTGGGATACGACAAAAGAAGGGCCTATCTCAGAGCCGTTGAAATGCTGGAACTCGTTGGGATACCCGAGCCAGAAAAGAGAATGAACAACTATCCCTTCGAGTTTTCCGGCGGTATGAGACAGAGGGTGGTCATAGCGATCGCTCTGTCCTGCAACCCCAGTGTACTCATAGCGGACGAGCCAACAACCGCGCTGGATGTCACCATCCAGGCTCAGATCCTCGAACTCATGAAAGAACTGCAGAAAGAGTTCAAAACGGGTCTTCTGTTCATCACGCATGACCTCGGTGTGATCGCGTCCATGGCGGACAGGATCATGGTGATGTACGGTGGAAGACAGATGGAGATAGGAACGTCCGATCAGATCTTCTATTCTCCACGACATCCATACACGAAGATGCTTCTGAAAAGTGTGCCAAGAGTTGATAAAAGGTTGGAAAAACTCGAATCCATACCCGGCCAACCCCCCAGGATGGTGGACATACCACCCGTGTGCCCCTTCTTGCCACGATGTCCAAGGAGGGTCGACAGATGTTTAGCCGAGCTGCCAGAGCTCGTTGAGATAGAAGAAAATCACTTCGTGAGGTGTTTCAATCCCGTCGAGGAGGAAGTGAGCGTTGAAGGAAATACTTGAGTTTCAGAGGAAAGAGATCACAGAGTATCACGTTTACAGGAAACTGGCAAAGAAAAGTTCTGGAAAGAACGCAGAGATCCTTCTTTCCATATCCGAAGATGAAAAAAGGCACTACGAGATATTCAGAAAGATCACAGGGAAAGAGACAAAGCCATCGATACTTCTAGTCTTCTGGTACATCCTGCTTGCCACCCTGTTTGGTCTTACCTTTGCCCTGAAACTCATGGAGAGAAACGAGAAAAAGGCTGAAAAAGCCTACGAGAAGATAGACATTCCCGTAGTGGTCAAGATCATGAAAGACGAAGAGAAGCACGAAGAAGAAATCCTGAACATGCTCGACGAGGAGCGCCTGAACTACGTCAGTTCCATGGTTCTTGGCCTCAACGATGCCTTGGTTGAGTTGACAGGAGCACTTGCGGGGCTCACATTCGCCTTTCAGAACACCAAGATAGTGGGGCTTTCTGGCCTGATAACGGGCATAGCAGCCGCCTTCTCCATGGCCGCCTCTGAGTATCTCTCCCAGAGAGCAGAAGAACAAACCGGGAAAACCAGTCCTCTGAAGGCCGCACTGTACACAGGTATTGCCTACATGGTCACCGTGGCAATACTGGTGGCTCCCTTTATCGTTCTGAAAAATCCCTTCGTGGCTCTGGTTTTCACCCTGGTCGGTGCCACTCTTGTTGTCCTTTTCTTCACCTTCTTCGTTTCTGTGGTCAAGGAGAAGAAATTCGGCAGTTACTTTCTGGAGATGTTCCTTCTCAGTTTTGGTGTTGCCGCTTTCTCTTTCTTGGTTGGGGTGATTGCCCGCAGGATCTTTGGAATCGAAGTATGAGGAGTGTTAGGCAATGATATGGAACGACATTATTTTCTGCGTCGTGGACACAGAAACCACCGGAACAGATCCCTTTGGTGGGGACCGAATCATCGAGATAGCCGCTGTTCCCGTATTCAAAGGAAAGATCTTTTCGAACAGGGCGTTTCACTCTCTGGTGAATCCCCACGTTAGAATACCCGCCCTGATACAGAAAGTACACGGAATCAGCAACGAAGAGGTGGAAGAGGCCCCCGATATGGGAACGGTTTATGAACGTTTCAGAGACTACGTGAAAGGAACCGTCCTCGTCTTCCACAACGCCAACTTCGATCTCACGTTCCTCGATATGATGGCAAAAGAAACCAGAAACTTTCCACTGACGAACGCCTACATAGACACACTGGACATCTCCCAGGAGGTCTTCGGAAGACCGCATTCACTGAAGTGGCTCTGCGAAAAACTGGGAATAAGAGATAGGATAGAACACAGGGCACTCTCCGATGCCCTGGTGACGGCAAAGGTTTTTGTTCGGCTCGTGAAATTGCTTGGCGAACACAAGGTGGACGATTTTATACGAAAGAAATGGGGGTAAGACAATGGTGAAGAACTACGTCCTCGACACGAACGTTCTGATCCACGATCCGGATTCCATATTCTCCTTTGAAGACAACAACGTCATCGTTCCCCTTCCAGTCCTGGAAGAACTAGACAAACTGAAGAGAGAACACGGCAGCGTGGGTAAGAACGCCCGTGAGGTGATAAGACGTCTGGATGAACTAAGAAGGAAGGGAAACCTCAGAAAGGGAGTGCCTCTGGAGAACGGAGGAGTGTTGCGTGTTCATGTGCTGGAAAGGGAAGTGGAAGGAGCACCCCACTTTCTCCATGAAAGGTACATGGACAACATCATTCTCTCGTACGTACTGGACCTCATCAACAGGGAGAAAATTCCTACTATTCTCGTCAGCAAAGACATAAACCTCCGTGTGAAGGCAGACTCCCTCGGTATACCTGCCCAGGATTATCTCACTGACAGATCGGAACTGGAAACCATGCCGAAAGGCTACGTAGAACTCCACGATGAAGACCTCAAAAGAGCGTTGAAAAACAAAGAAGTGGTCGAAAAAGATCTGGATCTCCTCGACAACTTCTACATCGATCTGGGGGAACTTTACGGGAAATACAGAAAAGGAAGAATCTTTCGCGTTAAACCCTTCGAGATAATGGGAATATCTCCTAGAAACAGAGAACAGATCTTTTCCATGGATGCACTCCTGGACGATGAGATTCCACTCGTGTTCCTTGTGGGAATAGCGGGAACGGGAAAGACCCTCTTGGCCCTCGCAGTCGGTCTTTACAAGGTCCTGGTGGAAAAACGATACAGAAAACTGATCGTGACTCGCCCCACGGTTCCCATGGGACGGGATGTGGGCTACCTTCCGGGAGAATTGGAAAAGAAGATGAAACCCTGGCTGCAACCGATCATGGATAACCTGGAACTGATCTCGTCCCTCTCTGGCCTGAAGATCAAAGAACTGGAAAAACAGGATCTTCTGGAGGTAGAAGCCCTTTCCTTTATCAGGGGAAGAACGATTCCGAAGCAGTTCATCATCATAGACGAGGCACAGAACCTCACCCCGCACGAGGTGAAAACGATTCTCACACGCGTTGGAGAGGATACAAAGATCGTTCTGGTCGGTGATCCGTACCAGATAGACACACCTTATCTGGACAAGGATACGAACGGACTGGTCTACGCAGCCCTTAGACTTCTCGAATCGGATCTTTCCGCCGTTATAAAACTGGAGAAAGGAGAAAGATCAAGGCTGGCCACCATCGCCGCTGAGCTTCTGTGAAACTTCCTTCAGCATTTCGTCCAGCATGGCACTCTCAACGAAAGAGGGAGAAAGCTGGTACAGAAAGCCTCTTCCGTGTCGTTTCTTACGGACCACTCCCATCTTCTGAAGGGAAGACAGAACGTTCGACGAATCCTTCCCCCTGAACGCGTCTATCTCGCTCTTTGGCAGTGGTCCGGAAAGAAGAAGCAGCGCCACAACTTCCATCTGTGATTCGGTGAGGTTTCTGTACTTTCGTCTGGACATTCTGGAAACAAGATCCGCGTACTCGGGCTTCGTGTAAAACCGATACTTTCCCCCAACCTCTCTCAGAGCAACTCCGTGTTCTGGCTTTTCGTACTCTTTGACCAGCTCTTCGAGTATCTCCTTCACCTTTTCTTCGCTTGTTTCGAGGACCTTCGCCAGTTTCTCCGGTGATACACCGCTTGATGCGAACAGTAAGGCCTCAATGGCAGCTTTAAGATGCATGGACGAACCTCCTGATCTTCATGTCTTCGAGAAGAACGAGTTTTCCGATCTTCACAAGTTCCAGGATGGCAAGCAACCTCACTATGAGTTCATAAACACCCTTTGCCCTGGAAAGTAAGGAAAAGATTTCTTCTTCCTCTTCTATCTCTTCCAGAATCTTTTCCATCATGTCCTCCACAGAGAAAACCTCACTACTCACACGATGGACGGACTCACGGAGGGCCTCTTCCTTCCAGATGCGCTCCAGGATCTCTCTGAACTTCTCCAGCCTTTCTATCTTTTCAAAGAAGGGTATTTTCAACCGAACGGGTTTTCTTTTCAAAAGGGATGGTTCTTTTTTTAACCTCTGGACGATCTCTTTCACCTTTGAATACTCTTCCAGTTTTCTGTACAACTCCTCACGTTTTCTTTCCACTTCTTCCTTTTCTTCTTCTTTCACCCTAGGGATGAGGAGTTTGGATTTCAGTTCCATGAGGGTGGACGCCATCTCCAGAAAATCCGACGTGATCTTCATGTCCAGTCTCTTCATGTGTTCCAGATATTCGACGAATTCATCCGCAAGTTGAGATATGGGAACCTGTCTGATGTCCACCTTCTTTTTCCTCACAAGATAGAGTAGAAGATCAAGAGGGCCCTCGAAAACAGGAAGCCTGAAAACAAGTTCCATATTTTCACCTCAGAACATGAGATTCATCGCCTTTCTCACTTCCTCCATGGTTTGCCTGGCCACTTCCCTGGCCCTTTTCGTTCCTTCAAGAATCACATCGTCCACATAGCGTGGATCTTCGTCTATTCTGGAGAAATTCTCCCAGATCGGTATCAGTTTCTTCTTCATGTTCTTCAAAAGAAGCCTTTTGCAGTCAACACACCCTATTTTGGCCGTTGTACAACCCTCCCAGACCCATTTGCTCTCCTCTTCACTGATGTCGAACGCCTGGTGGTACCTCCAGACAGGACAGTTCTCAGGATTTCCCGGGTCTGTTCTTCTCACTCTGGCAGGATCTGTCATCATTCTCAGAATGGTTCTTTCCAGTTCGATCTCTGAGATTTCAAGGTTTATGATGTTTCCGTAACTTTTGCTCATCTTCCTTCCATCCGTTCCCGGAAGTTTGGGTACCCTGGAGAGGATGGCATCCGGTTCGGGAAACACCTCTGCGTACAGGTGGTTGAATCTTCTTGCGATCTCCCTTGTGAGCTCTATGTGGTAAACCTGGTCCTCACCGACCGGTACTCCTTCGGCCTTGTATATCAGAATATCTGCCGCCTGAAGAACAGGGTATATGAGGAATCCTGCGGTAGAAAGGTCCTTGTAATTGAGTTCTTTCTTTATTTCTTTGTAGGTGGGAATTCTCTCAAGACGTGACACAGAGACTATCATACTGAACAGAAGTGCAAGTTCTGCGTGCTCTTTCACACCGGACTGGACAAACACCACGGACTTTTCAGGATCTATTCCGCAGGCGAGAAACCCTCTCACCAGATCCCGGGTGTACTCTTTCAGCCGGGAAACATCGTCGTAGTGAGTCGTCAAGGCATGCCAGTCAGCTACGAAATAGAAACATTCGTTTCCCTCTTCCTGAAGTCTCACCCAGTTTTCCAAAGCCCCCACCAGGTGACCTATGTGAAGTTTTCCCGTTGGTCTCATACCGCTCAGGATTCTCAACTTTTATCCCTCCGCTTTCTGTGGTAACATTAATTAAAAAAGGAGAGTGAGAGCGTTGAGTTCAAAAACCATCTACATCTTACTCATCATCATGGTAGTCTTCATGCTTGTGGAGTTTCTGTTTTTCTTTCTGGGAGGACGAGCTCCCTTTGAAATAGTATACTACAAGAGCACGATGGAGTACGATTATTCTGGAAATGCGACGTTCACCACGAACGCGAAGCTGTATTTCAAAGACGAAAAGAAAAAGGAAGAGTACAGGGCAAACTACGCCTCCGCCTCCAAAGAGGGACTGAACGAGTATTTCTCTCAGGTCAGCAAAGAGGTCGGAAGAGAGATAATTCCACTGGATTACAAGGTGAGCGTTAGCGACTCTGGAGGCATGCTCGAGGTCACAGAGACCACCTTTCTGAAGGGCGCTGCCCAGTTGAACGGTGATGTTCTGGACACGAGTATGGGAAGTCTCACACTGAACGTGCCAGGAGAGACAGAGATCGTTATGAAGCTGCCAGAAGACGCCACGGTGATATCGATCTTCCCCACTCCAACCGAGAGGGAAAACAACATTCTGATATGGAGACCAAAAGAGCCTATGAGATTTCCAAGCGTCATCTTCAAGCAGGTGACAGAGAATGAAGGAGTTTCTGAAACTTCTGAATGAATCCAGACTCACGGTTGTGCTCACAGGAGCCGGAATAAGTACTCCAAGTGGTATTCCCGACTTCAGAGGACCACAGGGTATATACAGAAAGTACCCGCAGAACGTCTTCGATATAGACTTCTTCTACTCTCACCCCGAAAAATTCTATGAATTCGCAAAAGAGGGTATCTTCCCGATGCTGGACGCAAATCCAAACCCTGCACACGTTCTGCTGGCAAAACTGGAAGAGCGGGGGCTCATAGAGGCCGTCATCACACAGAACATAGACAGACTCCATCAAAAAGCAGGAAGCAGAAAGGTCGTAGAACTTCACGGAAACGTTGAAGAGTACTATTGCACAAAATGTGGAAAAGAATACACGGTGAAAGACGTTATGAAGAAACTCGAAAAAGCCAGCGTTCCAAGGTGCGACGATTGTTCAGGTTTGATCAGACCGAACATCGTGTTCTTTGGAGAGGCGTTACCTCAGAACGCCCTGAACGAGGCAATCCGTCTTTCATCGAAAGCCGGTTTGATGATCGTGATGGGATCTTCTTTGGTCGTGTATCCGGCTGCCGAACTTCCCCTCATAACCGTTCGCGGTGGAGGAAAACTGGTCATCGTGAACATGGGAGAAACTCCGCTTGATGGCCTGGCCACTCTGAAGTACAATAAGGATGTTGTCGAGTTCGCCAACAATGTGATGAAAGAGGGAGGAATTTCATGAGCTTTCTCGACTACCTTGTTGTCTTATCGACACTGGGCACGGTGGTTTTTTCATGGACCTACCTTCTCCTTGGAAGAGAAAACGGACAGAGAGAACTGGACAGAGAGGAAATCGAAGAGAGAATAATGGAACTCATGGGAAAGTTCCGCTACATGTCTGCAAACAGGTTGGAACTACTTGAGAGAAAAACCCAGGAGATCAGAAGACTCATATCAGAAGCGAACACCGTCATGTCGAAGTTGATGGTGAAGATGTCGGAGATGGAACGACTGGAACTTCCCAAAACGGAGATCACTGAGGAGAAGAAAGAAGAACAAAAACTACAAAAAGAATCTGAGGATACGGAAAAGGACTTTGGAATAGAAAAAAAGATCGTTTCCATGTACGACAGAGGATTTTCCGAGATAGACATCGCCAAAAAACTCGGTATCACAGTGGGAGAGGTCAGACTGATCCTGCAGCTTTTCAAGAGAAACGTCGGTTGAGGTAAAGGAAACGGTACCTGCCCGATGTGTCTTTGAGAAAGGATGCGTCTGGTAATATGGTTTTCAACTTTTCCACCTGATCCTCCCCTATCTCCATGAGAATGATCTTTCCTTCTGTGTTGTACCTTCTGAAGAACGCTCTATAGAAGTCAAGTCCGTCTTTGCCCGCAAAGAGGGCTTCCGAAGGCTCGAAAAGAACGTCTCGCGGGAGTATGGCATTCTTCTTCACATAGGGAGGATTGGAAAGAATCATCTCTATTTTCCCATAGTCTTTTTCGAATGGTTCCAGAAACCTTCCACGTTTCACCACAAATCGATCCAGAACGCCGTGTCTTTTTGCGTTCTTCAGTGAGATTTCCACCGCTTTTTCAGAAACGTCCGTTGCAAAAACGGTTACCCCAGAAAATTTCGCAACACTCACTCCGATCGCACCACTTCCGGTTCCTACATCGGCAACTACCCTTAAACTGTATCTTTTGATCAGGTCGAGTGCCATTTCAACGAGTTCTTCCGTTTCTGGTCTTGGAATGAATACACCCTCTTCCACGAAAAAAGGAAGTCCCATGAACTCTTTCTCTCCAAGGATGTAATGGAGAGGATATCCGCTTGCTCTCTTTTCCACCAGTTCTTTGACGATATTCTTTTCTTTTTCCGAAACGATGATGTCTTTTGCGATAACGTCTTCTTTTCTCGCTCCGAGAACCTTTACCACTATCAGGATGGTCTCCAGAACAGGGTTTTCCGTCACATCCCTCAGTTTGGGTGAGAGTTCTCTGATCAGATCCCAAACTTTTCTCTCAACTCCGGTGACATTCTTTCTGGTGTCCATGGCGGATCGAAAGTGAGCTCCACCTCCACGTTTCCAACGCCCTCTATCTTTTTTATGGCCTCTTCCGCGTCGGAGAGGATCATACCCGCCAGAGGGCACATGGGAGTTGTCATCGTCATGAGCACCTTCACGTTGTTCTGTTCATCGATCTGGATATCGTACACCAGGCCAAGACTCACCACGTCCAGTCCCAATTCAAAATCTATCACGTTTTTCAGAGCGTTCAGAACGTCTTCTTTCGTCACCTTTTTTGGCATACACATCCCTCCCGGTTCCATTATACTATGATACAATTAAAATTAGAAGAACCGAATTGGAGGTGGCAGTGTGCCGAAGGTTACAGTTTCCATAAAAGTAGTACCTGCCGTGGAAGACGGAAGGCTCCACGAGGTGATCGACAAAGCCATAGAAAAAATAGCATCGTGGGGCATGAAGTACGAAGTGGGACCATCCAGCACAACGGTGGAGGGAGATTTCAACGAGATCATGGATCGAGTGAAGGAACTCGCAAGATACCTTGAAAGTTTCACAAAGAGGTTCGTTCTCCAGCTCGACGTGGACTACAGATCTGGAGGTATCACCATTGAGGAGAAGGTATCGAAGTACCGCTAAGTGGATCTTTCTGATTGCCGTTCTGGTCGTGTGGGAGTTTTCGAATGTGCCGCAGTATCTTCTCCCAAAGCCGTCCTCCATCGTCTCCGAGATGATCTCACAGTGGAGAATACTGCTCGTCCACAGTCTGTACACCATAGTTGAGTCCCTCTCTGGCCTTGCAATCGGTCTTGTGATCGGTGTGGGACTCGCTGTTCTGATGGACACTTTCCAGTTCATTAGAGAGATACTCTATCCCGTGTTGATCGTTTCACAGGCAATTCCCATAGTCGCTGTGGCACCACTTGTGGTCATCTGGTTTGGACTTGGAATCGGAACGAAGGTGGGCGTTGTGGCTTTCGTGACACTCTTTCCCGTGGCTCTCAACACCTTGGAGGGATTCAGAACGATTGATCCGGACGCACTGGACCTTTTCAGGGTGATGAAAGCAACCAGAACACAGATCTACAGATATCTGATAATACCCCATACGCTTCCCTACGTTTTCTCTGGGCTTAAGATATCTGCCACCTACGCCGTGGTCTCCGCCGTCATAGGTGAGTGGCTTGGAGCAGAGAAGGGACTTGGAATCTACATGATCAGAGCCATGAACACGTTCAGAGCAGACAGACTCTTTGTTTCCATCGTGATAGTGGTGATCCTGAGTGTGGCTGTGTTCAAGATGGTGGATCTGCTTTCAAGAAGGCTCACGCCGTGGTTTGAGGAAAGGAGGATGGTAGCATGAAGAAGATCCTGGTTCTTCTCTTCCTGATCCCCCTCGCCCTTTTTGCAGAGGAAGTAACGGTCGTTCTGGACTGGTATCCAAACACGAATCACACGGGACTCTACGTTGCCAGGGACCTTGGATACTACGAAGAAGAAGGTCTGAACGTGGAGATCGTACAGCCCTCCAGGCTCACAGCGGAGCAAATCGTGGCCAGTGGAAAAGCAGAATTCGGTGTCAGTTACCAGGAAGCAGTCACTCTCGCCCGGGGAGAGGGGCTTCCCATCGTTTCAATAGCCGCCGTAATACAGCACAACACATCGGGATTTGCGTGGTTGAAGAGCGAAGGAATAAATAGCGTGAAAGACTGGGAAGGAAAAAAATACGGAACGTGGGGATCTCCTATAGAAAGAGCAACGATAGAGTACATCATGAGAAAATACGGTGCTGATCCTTCGAAGGTGATTTTCGTGAACGTTGGACAGATGGACTTTTTCGCGGGAACCCTGAACGATGTGTTCGACTTTGCCTGGATCTTCTACGGATGGGACGGTGTTGCAAGCAAGGTGAAAGGAATAGAGATAGAATTCCTCCCCCTTCGGGAAATAGACGAGGTCTTCGACTATTACACACCTGTTCTCATAACGAGCGAATCCCTGATAGAGAAGAATCCAGACCTTGTGAGAAGATTTCTGAAAGCAACAGCGAGGGGCTACGAATACGCCATTCAGCATCCTGTTGAGGCTGCAAAGATTCTGCTCAAGTACGCTCCGGAACTCGATGAAAAGATAGTCATCGAATCCCAGAAGTACCTCGCCGGACAGTATAAGGCAGACGCCGAAAAGTGGGGATACCAGAAGGAAGAGGTGTGGAGGAGATACGCAGAATGGCTATATTCGACGGGCTTTTTGAAGGAAATGATAGACGTGACGAAGGCCTTCACGAACGAGTTTCTCCCGTGATCTCGGTGAGGAATCTGAAAGTTCGATACGGCGATCTTCCGGTGGTGGAGGATCTCTCCCTGGATCTTTTCGAGGGAGAGATCCTCTCCCTTGTTGGACCATCCGGTTGTGGCAAGACGACCATCGTGAAGGCCGTTCTCGGTCTCATCACGTACGAAGGAAACGTGATGATCCCCACATCCAGTGTGGGATATTGCCCTCAGAAAGACGTGCTCTTCGACTGGATGACGGTCTACGAAAACGCCACCCTTCCGCTCATTCTGAGAGGCAAAAAAGCCGCAGAAAACGTGAAAGAACTGATCGAAAGGTTCGGACTTTCGGGCTTCGAAGGCAAGCGTCCTTACCAGTTAAGTGGAGGCATGAGACAGAGACTTTCGGTCCTCAGGGCCGTGCTCTCCGGAAAAGACCTTCTGGTACTGGACGAACCCTTCTCATCGGTCGACGCGTACACGAGAAAGAAACTTCAGATATGGCTTTCAGAAGAGATACACAGGATGAAAAGCTCCGCCATACTGATCACACATGACGTGGAAGAAGCCGTGTTCCTTTCCGACAGGATACTGGTCCTTTCCCCACGACCCACGAAGGTATTGAAAGAGATCTCGGTGCCGTTTCCAAAACCGAGAACACTCGAAGTTCTCTCAGATCCTCTCTTTTCAGAACTAGAAAAGCATACTCTGGAGATCCTCATGAATCAACTCTGATCTTCTCCGAAGCACTCTCTGAAAATTCCTCCACAACACCCAGGCTGTCGATCACGCCGTTGAGGTAGTTTCTCAAGCGTCTCACCTGGAACATGAAGGCTTCTAACTTACTCTGGACGGTTGGAGTGAACGGGTTTCCGTCGGACTCTATGTGTATCACCGGAAGGTCTCCGAACTCTTCCAGCACTTTCTTGATCTTCCCTTTTGCTTTGTGTTTCAACTCTTCCAATCCTCTCTTCACGATGGCTTCTGCTATTCTGCTCGGCATGCAGCCGAACGGTCCGATGGAGATGATACCATCGTAGTGCTCCACTATCTCGTGAAGAATCGTTCCGATCGTGAGGATCGCTTCACCCGTGAGCCTTGGATTCAGATAGTCTCTGGCGGATCTGACGATTTCCCTTATGTTCACCATGTGACCCCTGTAAAAGCCCGTTTTTTCCATGGTCTTTTTTACTCGTTTCTCTATGTACCTTTTCACCAGCACCTCCACACGTTTTTTCAGTCTGTCCATTCCTGTGGAGTCCGGTGAGATCAACCTGTTCAGGAAGAGATAATCCGTGTAGTAGATCCATTCGTGAACGGGAGAGATGTGCATGATGATCCCGTTTTTCTCCATGAGTTCTTCCAGGTTCTTCCTGGAAAATTCGTCCCTTCTGACGTATATTTCACCTGTCAGAAGCACCTTGGGAGCGTGTTCGTAGTCCATTTTCTTCTCAACACCCGAAAGTATCCCCGCAACTTCCTCGAGCGTTTTGAAGAACTTTCTCAGAGGATCGTTCGCCAGACTGAGCAGTATCTTTTCTTTACAGCCCTCCACAACCTTCTTTGCTTCTTCCCTGTCCTTCGCAAGCGTCATCACACCGCGTTCTACATCGAAGAAGACGTCCGATACAACCACCGCAAGCCATGCCCTTATCCTGAAGGCAGTTCCCAGACCAGCGTAAGCGTTCTCCGAGTTGAGTCCAAAGAGCGTTACGTTTTCCACGTTGTTTCTGTCCAGCCACAGGTTCATGAAGACGCTGTACTGTCCAAATCTGCATGGTCCCATCGTCTCCGGCATGAAGTAGAGAACGATTTCGTCCCGATTCGCTTTCTCTTTCACGTACTTTATGAGACTTCCAAGGGTGAGTTGAAGAGGCAGACACTCCTTCGACAGAGAGTTTCCCCTTCCGAGCTTGAACTCCTCCACATCCGGTGGTGGACACACATCGGATCTGACACCGTGGTATCTGAACGCTGCAGAAAGACACTGAGAACCGAACTGTCCCATCGAAGGAAAGACAACCTTCACACGCTCGTCGTCGAGCGTTTTTCTCTTTCCATCTGGCGTGATGACATATAGTCTGTCCTTTTCCAGAACGGTGTAGGGTCTTTTCACCGGACCCTTTCCTTCTTCTTTTTTCTTCAGTTTGAGGTAACTTCTCACTATATCGATGAACGCCTCCACTCTCGTTTCCACGCCCGCATCCGCTGTGTGACTGTCGAGTTCCAGCACCAGGGAAGGCTTTTTCCCCATGATGTCTCTGAAGTAGGAAATAATGAAAGAATCTGGCCCACAGCTGAAGTTGGTGATGTAGACACCGAAGAGTTTCGGATGCTTTTCGACGAATCGGGCCGCCTTCAGTATCATCTCTCCCCAGGACCAGTACATGTTCCTGTAACCATCTTCTTTTTCGAAAGGAAGAGAATCGAAGTTTATGATGGGTATTCCGCGGGTGGCGAATTTCTCGGGAATACCCATGTTCGCATCGGAAGAAAACGCGTTGTAGGACCTTCCGAAGAGAACGACTCCAAACTCTGAACTTTCGAGGACTTTCAGAAAATCGTTCCACTGCTTCTTTATCGACTCGAACCTCTCGCGAAAGACTGTCCGGGCCTTTTCGAAGGCTTTTTCCCCTTCTTCTTTCGGTTTTCCGAGCTTTTCTGCCAGTTCGAGGAACCGTTCTCTCTCATCTCCACGTGAAAAGTCGAAGTACTCCGTCACGAGTTTTTCTTTCAAAGACGGAAAGGCCGATGAGAGCCAGTCCGCTTCACTCTGGACGAAGGGACAGAAGACGTTGTAGTTCTCGGAATTTTCCACTTTTATTCCACGTATTCTGGGAACGAAGATCAAATCCGGATTTTTCGAAAGAAGGTCGTACATGTATCCATGGGAAAGTTCCACCGGGAAACAGAACTCGGAGTTCTTCATTTCCCAGCCGCGTCTGTCGGATCTTTCAGGAACGATCACCTCGAATCCCAGTTCCTCCAAAAACGTGTAGAACAGAGGAAACAGGTTGTTCATCGCAAGGGACTTGCTCAGACCGATCGTCTTCGATGAACCTTTTGCACGCTCGAAATCGAAGATGTACCTTTCTCTTTTCTTCACGAAGTTGTACTTCGTGCTGTCGACGTTCAGATGTCTTACCACGTTTTCGTACTTGTTGCAGGCACCACCGAAGGGAAATCTCTTTCCATCGATCTCTATGATCCTGATTTCACACTTTCTGTCACACCTTTCCTTTCCACCAGGACAGATGAACGTTCCTCTGTATCTGACCTCTCTGGATATCAACTCTTTCAGATCGAATTCTTTCTCTTTCAAAAATCCGAGTGCCAGGTTCTCTTTGGTGAGGAGTGCTACACCGTAGGCACCCATCAGGCCGGGATGTGGGGGAACCACGATCTTTTTTCCGACGAGGGCAGCCATGGCAATGGGAACGGCCCTGTTGTAACAGACACCACCCTGCATGAAGATCTTCTTCCCAACGGGTCTGTTTCCTTTTACCCTGTTCAGATAGTTCATACAAATGGAATACACAAGTCCCGCACAGATGTCTTCTTTGGAAATTCCTTCGTTCACAGCGGTTTTGACATCACTTCCTATGAAAGCGGCACACTGGTCGCTGAAGTTCGGCGGGTTTTCACCTCTCATGGCAAGATCACCGATCTCCGTGTAATGAACCCTCAAAGATTCTCCTGCGGCCTCCTCGAGGAAGGATCCCGTTCCGGCAGAGCACGCCTCGTTCATGGCGTAATCGGTGGGCACACCGTTCACCAGGTAGGTGTATTTTGCATCCTGGCCGCCTATTTCGAAGATGGTGTCCACTTCCGGATCGAAGTGGGCCGCCGCTCTGGCATGGGCCATGATCTCGTTGTAGACGGCATCGGTCTGGGAGTAAAGTCCCACGATCTTTCTTCCAGAACCTGTAACACCAAGACCGATTATCCTCACCCTGGTTCCGTTCAACTGTTCAAGAATCGAAGTGTAACACTGTCGTGCCGCCCTTATGGGATCACCTAGGGTTCTCAAATACACACCGGCCAGAATGGCGTTGTCTTCGTATCTCATCAGAACAGCCTTCGTGGTGGTCGATCCAACATCTATTCCCAGAATACACACGTCACCATCTTTCGCTTCCTGAAAGGGCATCTCCTTGAACTCCACCAGATGAGTGTACTTTCTCAGGGGTTCATGTGTGGGAAAGCTGGATCTTTTTTCCTCCTTTATCACGAAAGTGCGTTTTGTTTCGATCCTGTTTGCGATCCCCCAGAGATATGCCCCGAAGGCTTCGAAGAACAGAGCTTCCTCAGGAACAACGACGTCGAGAAATTTTCTCAGGTGCTTCAGCATCAGTCTGTTCCTGGTCGTACCTCCAACAAGCAGGATCTTTCTCACGTTCGCTTTGTGTGCGAGTTCAACGATTTTGTCGGCCATCACCTTTCCAAGACCGTTCAGAACCAATTCTTTTGGCACACCCTTGTTCAGTGCGTGTGTGCAATCACTTTTGCAGAAAACCGTACATCTGGAGGAGAGTTCGTAATAGTCTTCCACGTTCACCCTGTTTGCTTCCTCGAGGGAGATTCCCATTCTCTGAAGTTGTTGCAGAAAAAACTCACCCGTACCCGAGGCACACTTGCTACCCGTGTATATACCCGTTATGATTCCTTTCTCATTCACCCTGTAGAGTACAGTGTTTTCCCCGCCCGCACTGACTATGGCCTCCACCCGACCGTATTTCTCCATAAGGTGTCTGTAGGCAACCTCCGTTGCTTCGGCCTCGGAGATCTGAGGAAGGTCTATCACTTCTCTTGTTTTTCGCCCTGTGAGGACAACAGGGCCTTTTTCAAGAAAAGTGGGTATCATAGAAGAAAGGAGTGCAAGTGGATCTCCGTTGTGGGGAAGATTACCCTTCTCGCTTTTACTGTAGAAAGAGACGCTCGAGGATCCAACGCACACACCGGTCATTGACATCACCTCTTTGTTGGATATTTTAACACCAAAAGATTTCATCCTCAACTTTTCCCCCTTGAAATCCTCTGCAGTCTGTGATATCATTTGTACCGGCGACCCGGTAGCTCAGCAGGCAGAGCACCTGACTTTTAATCAGGGGGTCGTGGGTTCGAATCCCACCCGGGTCACCAGCGGTGCGAGAGTGGCGGAACTGGCAGACGCGCTGGACTTAGAATCCAGTGGGCTGAAGCCCGTGTGGGTTCAAGTCCCACCTCTCGCACCAAGATAGAGTAGGCGGGTGTAGCTCAGTGGTAGAGCACCAGCTTGCCAAGCTGGGGGTCGCGGGTTCGAATCCCGTCGCCCGCTCCAAAAAGAGAAGGGGGATATCCCCTTCTTCTTTTTCTTTGATGGAGGTCGATGCAGTTGTACACCCTCTCCGTGGTGACCTCTCTGATAACGATCGTTATCACACAGAGAATCCTGAAGAAACTTTCACTTTCTCTCTTGTCCGGAGTGGCTGTCCTGTTTCTCATACTGAGAATTTCCAGCGTGACAGAAATTGCACTGCGTGTTCTGACATCTTCTTCGTTCTGGTCTCTTCTGTCAACCGTGTTTCTGATCTATCTTCTTTCCGGTATGATGGAATCATCCGGTGACTACAGGAAATTCTCTGAAGAGATGAGAAACATCTTCTCCAAAAACGTGGATTCGTTCGTTCCCGCTCTCATCGGACTCATGCCGATGCCAGGTGGTGCACTTTTCACCGCTCCAATGGTGAAAAACTCCCTTCCAGATGAGAATCCCCTGAGACTTGCCGTCAAAAACTACTGGTTCAGACACACGATAGAATTCTTCTGGCCCATATACCCCGCAGTGGTGCTCGTATCGGAACTTTCCGGTGTCCATGTGAGCAGCGTTTCTTTAAAACTGTTTCCCGTTTTTGCCCTCGCCTTCATAACGGGATGGCTGTTTTTCAACGGAATGCAGATTCCCCGTCTGTCGAGTCCAGGTTCCATTTCCAATCTTTTTGTGCTCTTTCCCATCATCGGAACGGGTCTTATGATCCTGGCGTTCCGTATGCCGGGCTGGCTTGCCCTTCTTTTGAACACAGCAGGGTACACCATCTTCAGAAGGAAGTTCTTCCTGAGCGCCCTGAAGAGCACCTTCATGAAGTGGGATATTCTTGTTGTGCTTTTTCTTGTTTACTGCTACAAAGTCGCAATCGACACCCTGAATGTGGGAGAAGGAATCGCCCACGAGTTTCTGGAATGGCACATCTCTCCGCTTCTTCTTCTCTTTTTTCTTCCCTTCGTATCCGGTGTCTCCACGGGGATAACACAGGCGGCGGTCGGTATATCTTTGCCCGTTGTTCTCAGTATGTTCAGCAAAGAGTACGCCATATATACCTATATGTTTGCCGTGGGCGGTGTTATACTGTCTCCGGTTCATCTCTGTGTGGTTCTTTCCGCAAAGTTCTTTGGAGTAGAGGTGTTTGAGATTCTCAGAAAAGTCTTTTTCCCACTGGCACTCACACTGGTCTTCGGCGCCCTCATCCTGGGGGTGGTCACATGAACGAGATCGTCGTGAGAGGGGCAAGGGTGCACAACCTGAAGAATATAACGGTGAGAATACCGAAGAACAAACTCGTTGTCATAACGGGACTTTCGGGTTCGGGAAAGTCATCTCTTGCGATGGACACCATATATGCAGAGGGACAAAGGAGGTATCTGGAGTCCCTTTCCACGTACGCAAGACAGTTCCTTGGAGAACTCAAAAGACCGGATGTAGACGAAATAGAAGGGCTCTCCCCCTCCATCGCCATAGATCAGAAGACGGTCTCGCACAACCCCAGATCCACGGTGGGAACGGTGACGGAGATCTACGATTACTTGAGGGTTCTCTACGCCAGGATAGGAAAAGCACACTGCCCTGAGTGCGGCAGGCCGCTCGAGAAGAAAAGTGTCGACGAAATCCTTCAAGATCTGTTCAACTCGTTCAGAGAGGGAAGTCGAATCTACATCCTCGCCCCCATCGCAACGGAGAAGAAGGGAACCTTCAAAAAAGAGATCGAAGAGTTCATCTCAAAGGGATTCACGAGGATCGAGATAGACGGGGAAATGTACAGGCTCGAAGAGGTGCCCGAACTGGACAAGAACAGAAGGCACACGGTGAAACTGGTGGTCGACAGGTTGATCCTGGAGGGGAAAAACGAGCACAGAATACTGGACAGTTTGGAACTTGCGATGAGAGAAGGAAAGGGATTTGTGGAGGTCAGAAACGCGGACACCGGAGAGAGCAGAACCTTCAGCGAAAACCTCATGTGCCCCGTGTGTGGAATCGGTTTTCCCGAGATCACACCGAAACTGTTTTCGTTCAACAGTCCGTACGGAGCGTGTCCCAACTGCCATGGACTCGGTTTCACCTTCGAGGTGGACCCGTCGCTTGTGGTGGACGAAGAAAAAAGTGTGTTGGATGGTGCGATCATCCCCTACAGGTGGGACAGAAGACTCTCAAGGTGGGTGGCAAGAGAGCTGGAAAAAAGAGGATTTTCTGCCGAGGTTCCTTTCAAAAACCTTCCGGAAGAAGCAAAAAGGTTTGTACTTTACGGCGATGACCGTTTCGAAGGAGTGGTCCCGAAGGTTGAAAGGTGGCACAGGGAAACCGAGTCTTCCGAGATGAAAGAGTGGCTGGAGAAGAACTTCGTCGTTCAGAGAACGTGTTCTCTCTGTGATGGAAAAAGACTGAACAGAGAGGCTCTCTCTGTTAGGATAAACGACCTGAACATACACGAGTTCACCGAGCTTTCCATAGAAGAGGAACTTGAATTCCTGAGGAACCTGAAACTCACAGAAAGAGAGCGAAAGATCGCTGGGGAACTTTTGAACGAGATCGAAAAGAGACTTGAGTTCCTCATGGACGTTGGCCTTGGGTATCTGAACCTCTCAAGATCCGCCACCACTCTTTCGGGTGGAGAGTCCCAGAGAATAAGACTCGCAACGCAGATAGGATCCGGTCTTACGGGGGTCATATACGTCCTCGACGAACCCACGATCGGGCTTCACCCCAGAGATACAGAAAAACTGGTGAAGACTTTGAAGAAACTCAGGGACCTTGGCAACACAGTGATCGTTGTGGAACACGATGAAGAAGTCATCAGAAGCGCTGACTACATCATAGACATAGGACCAGGTGGAGGCGCAAACGGGGGACGTGTGGTGTTTCAGGGCAGTGTTGAGGAACTGATCAAAAACCCGGATGGATCCCTGACCGGAGAGTACCTCTCCGGAAAAAGGAAAATCCCCCACTGGGGAGTGAGACGACGTCCCTACGGATTTCTCAAACTGAGAGGTGTTCGCCACAACAACCTGAAGAACATAGACGTTGAGATTCCTCTTGGAGTCTTTGTCTGCGTGACAGGAGTTTCTGGATCGGGAAAGTCCTCACTCATCATGGAAACGCTTTATCCTGCCCTCATGAACGTTCTTCACGGAGCAAAGCTCCCGGTCGGTGAGTTCGACTCCCTGGAGGGCGTTGAGAACATAGACAAGGTGATCGCGATAGATCAATCACCGATCGGAAGGACTCCAAGAAGCAACCCTGCGACCTACACGAAGGTGTTCGATGAGATACGCGCCCTCTTTGCAATGACGCCCGCCGCAAAAGCCCGTGGCTACACGAAGAGCAGGTTCAGTTTCAACCTGAAGGGTGGAAGGTGTGAAGCCTGCCAGGGTCAGGGTTATGTGAAGATAGAGATGCTCTTTCTTCCAGACGTTTATGTAGAGTGCGATGTCTGTAAGGGAAAAAGATACAACAAAGAGACCCTGGAGGTGACTTACAGGGGAAAGAACATTTCTGATATACTCGATATGACGGTGGATGAAGCGCTGGAGTTTTTCAAGAACGTTCCTTCTATAAGAAGAACGTTGCAGGTTCTCCATGATGTGGGGCTCGGTTACATAAAACTCGGCCAGCCCGCAACAACGCTATCGGGCGGGGAAGCACAGAGGATAAAACTTGCGTCTGAGTTGAGAAAAAAAGACACAGGAAGAACGCTCTACATACTCGACGAGCCAACGGTGGGACTCCATTTTGAAGACGTGCGAAAACTTGTGGAAGTCCTTCACAGACTCGTTGACAGGGGTAACACCGTTGTGGTCATAGAACACAATCTCGATGTCATAAAGAACGCAGACTACATCATAGATCTCGGGCCTGAGGGAGGAAAAGAAGGAGGACGCATCGTGGCAGCTGGAACACCTGAAGAGGTTTCGAAAAATCCTTCTTCCCACACCGGAAGATTCCTGAAAGCTGTGTTATAATGCCTGGGGAGGTGCTGTGGATGAAGACGTTTTTCCTCATCGTTCACACCATCATAAGTGTAGCCCTAATCTACATGGTCCAGGTGCAGATGTCGAAGTTTTCGGAACTCGGAGGAGCCTTTGGAAGCGGTGGACTTCACACCGTTTTTGGAAGAAAGAGAGGCCTCGACACCGGAGGAAAGATCACACTCGCTCTCTCTGTGCTCTTTTTTATCTCCTGCGTAGTAACAGCGTTCGTCCTGACGAGGTGATGGGATGACACCGGAGGAACAGGTGAAGATCCTCAAAAGAAACGTGGTTGATCTTGTGAGTGAAGAGGAACTTCTGGACAGAATAAAGAGAAAAGGGAAACTTCGAGTAAAACTCGGTGTTGATCCCTCGAGGCCCGATCTTCACCTTGGCCACGCTGTTGTGCTCAGAAAACTGAGGGAATTCCAGGATCTGGGTCACACGGTCGTTCTCATCATAGGAGACTTCACGGCCAGAATCGGAGACCCATCTGGAAGAAACGAAACACGACCCATGCTGACGAAGGAAGAAGTGATCGAGAACGCAAAGACCTACCAGGAACAGGCCTTCAAGATACTCGATCCTGAAAGAACAGAACTTCGTTTCAACGGCGAATGGCTCGATCGGATGACGTTTGCCGATGTGATCGTTCTCGCCTCTAAATACACGGTGGCGAGGATGCTGGAAAGAGACGACTTTGCCAAGAGGTTCAAAGAGGGTATCCCAATCACCATATCCGAATTTTTGTACCCCCTAGCACAGGCCTACGACTCTGTTGCGATTCAGGCAGACGTAGAACTTGGAGGAACCGATCAGCTCTTCAACCTCCTGGTCGGAAGGAAGATCCAAGAAGAGTACGGTCAGGAGCCGCAGATCGTCATGACGATGCCGATCATCGAGGGAACGGATGGAAAACTGAAGATGAGCAAAAGTTACGGAAACTACATCGCGTTCAACGATTCACCAGAAGACATGTACGGAAAACTCATGTCCATACCGGATGAACTCATAATAAAGTACATGCGACTTTTAACGGATATCCCCGAAGAACAGGTCGAAGACTACGAAAGAAGGATGAAAGAAGGAAAGATCAACCCACGGGATGTGAAGATGGTTCTTGCCTACGAGATCACACGCTTTTTCCATGGTGAGGAGAACGCAAAAAAGGCTCAGGATCACTTCGTGAAGGTCTTTCAGAGAAAAGAGCTTCCAGATGAGATGCCCGTTGTTGAGCTTTCCCAGGAGATGAACATAGTTGATCTTCTGATGAAGATAGGAGTGGTCTCCAGTAGAAGTGAAGCGAAAAGGCTCATCTCTCAGGGCGGCGTTTACCTGGACGGCAAGAGGGTGGAGGACATAAAGTTCACCGTAAAGCCTGATGGCGAGAGGGTTTTGAGGGTCGGAAAGAAGAAATTCTACAGGATTTCCTGAAACAGAGACAAAAAAACTTTAGAAAACCCTTGAATTTGCTTTGGTCATGATGGTATAATCACCACAGGATTTAACGTAATCAATGTGAAGGGAGGTTTGTCCCATGAAGAGAGTTCTTCTTGCCATCGCCGTGATATCAGTTTTCTTCTCAGCGGCGTTTGCATTCTTCCCTGATGTTCCAAAGGATCACTGGGCCTACGAGTACGTCTGGAAACTCTGGCAGAGGGGTATCTTCATAGGCTATCCCGATGGTGAGTTCAAAGGGGACAGGTACATCACCAGGTACGAAGCCGCCACGGCCGCGAGCAGACTCCTCGATTTCATTGAACAGAAAATGCTCTCAGGAGTCTCTGGAAACCTCACCCAGGTCGTTGGAAACCTCTCAGACAAGTACATGGTTCTCGAAGAAAGAGTGAAAAGCCTGGAAGATGTCCTTGACACACTCGCAGCACAGATAGGTACCACTCAGGTCAACATAACAGAAACAGAGAGAGAGATCCTCACAAAGATCGACTCCGTGAAGGAAGAACTCGAGGCAAAGTTCGAAGAAGAGATCTCTCTGAACAGGGAAGTTGTGAACAACGTGGGTCTCAGACTCGGAAATCTCGCAAGAGACTATGAGAGGTACAAGGAAAGCGTTGACACAAGGATAGCCGAAGTGAACGACAAACTTGCCGCCCTTGAGAAGGACCTCGGGAACAAACTCGCCGACCTCAAGGCAATGGTTGATCTTCACGAAAAAGACATCATAAACATCTACAACAAGATCTCCTCCGTGAACGAAGAACTCAACAAAAAGATCGCCGCAACCGAAGAGAAACTCTCCAGAAAAGACGAAGAGATCTCTGCTATGGTGGAACTTCATGAAAAAGACATCATAAACATCTACAACAAGATCTCCGCACTCAACGAAGATCTCAACAAAAAAATACTTGACACGAAGGCCGAACTTTCTGCTAAAATAGAGTCACAGGAAAAGACATTGAACATGGTCTACACAAAACTCCTCGACGTAGAAAGCAAACTCAGCGGTGAAATCGAGGCTCTCAAAGAAAAAGACGCAGAGCTCCAAAGAACAGTCGACCTTCACGAACAGGACATCATCAATCTGTACGGCAAAACATCTTCTCTTGAAGAAGATCTCAATCTGAAGTACAACGAGACAAACGAGAAGATCGATCAGGTGAAGGCGGAACTCGAAAGCAAGATCGAAAGCGTGAAGGCATACAACAGAAATCTCAGTATACTCACGGGTGCGTTCTTTGGAATCCTTGGTCTCATCCTGCTTGCAATCAGTGGTAAATAACTCAAAATTTCATTCTGAGGGGAGGTAAGATGTTATGAAGAAGTTGCTCGCTCTTTTCCTGGTGTTGGGCCTTTTCGCAGCAGCGTTTGCCTACGAAGACGTTGTAAAGGTTAACGTCTCTGGTACTGGCTACTTCAAAGCAATTCTGGACGAAGAAGGCATCGACCTCGAAGGTGGAATCAGCGATCTCAGTGTTAGCCTTTCTCCAACCTCTGGCAGTGTGACAGCACCTGCTACTATCACGGCTGAGTTTTCCATTGATATTCTTGGCACAACTGCTTCTCTCAGCAAGATCATTGTTGAAACTGATCTGTTCGACTTGACCTACTACAACAGCGATATCTACGGGGACGGTTACGTGTTCTACTACGTGGGTGACAGAACACTTGAATTCACACCGAACCTTGGTCTTGAAGGAATCTCTCTGACCGCTTACTTTGCTGACATCGTTTCTGAAACAGACACTGGCAACGCCACAAACGACACAAACAACTACTTCGACGATGCCGTTGCTTTGAAAGTTGGCGTCACAAACCTTGACCTTCTCGATGCAACACTCTTCGGTGCGTTCTATGACACTGACACAAATCCTGCAACAAGCGCTTACGGCTATGCAGCTCACCTGAACCTCACCGGAAAAGACATTCTTGAAAATCTCAGTGTGAACCTTGCCTACGCTTACGAGGCAACAGCTTCCTATCTGGTTGAGGCAGCCTACAGCAAGTCCTTCGAAATGGATCCTGTTACTCTGACTGTGTCCCCATACTTTGTCTACTCTGAAGAAACTCCAACGTACTACGATGATGACTCTATTGATGGCGATGGCTGGACAGCACCATGGGGTTCCAAACTTGCAAAAGTAGGACTCAAGGCGGAAGCTGGTGTCACCGATGAAGTGACGTTCAGCGCAGAGCTCACTCCAACCTACGATCTTGCCGCCAACTCCTTCAGTCTGCCTGTTACTCTCGCACTCGCTTACTCTTCTGACATCGCAAGCGCGAATGTGAAAGCTTCCTGGAGCGATGCTGTGGCAGCTGCCACCGATGTGACGATCGACGCTGATTTGACAGTCACCGCTGTTGAAAATCTCACTGTCAAGGCAGCGGCAAGATACCTGGTTGCCACCAACGAACTCGGCTACAACGTTGACACCAGCTACGTCTACGGTCCTCTCACAACAGGATTCTTCTTTGGAACACTGTTTGACGATACAATTCACGACTACTTCACCTGGTACCTCTACATGAAAGCAGAAGTTGCCTTCTAATCCCCACCATCACGAATCAGCCCCCGGCACTTGCCGGGGGTTTTGTTTTGTTGTATAATTTAAAATCGGAGGCGTGTCCGAACTGGCTAAGGAGCCGGTCTTGAAAACCGGTGGGCCGGAAGGCCCGTGTGGGTTCGAGTCCCACCGCCTCCGCCAGCCCCACTCGGGGCTTTTCTTTTTAGGGGGTGTGAACGTGAAAGGTCTTCTTGTGATAGACGTTCAGAGAGATTTTGTAGACAAAGACGGTGCTCTCTATTTCGAGGGTGCCGAAAAAGTCATAGAACCCGTTTTGAAGTGGGTTGAAGACTTCAAGAAAGAAAGCTTTCCCATCATCACAACCCAAGACTGGCACGATCCAGACGATAAAGAGTTCAACATCTGGCCAAAACACTGCGTTGCAGAAACAGACGGTGCAAGACTCACTGAGAAACTGGAAAAACTCCTGGAAGGCTATCCACAGCATTTCTCTGTGAAGAAAAATCGCTACAGCGCTTTCTACAACACAGATCTGGAGAAGATAATAAAGGAAAAACACATAGACGAAGTTTACGTTTGTGGTGTTGTAACACACATATGTGTTCTCTTCACCGTGGAAGAGTTGAGAAACAGAGATATCACTGTTAAAATAATCACAGAAGGTGTAGCGTCTTACGATGAAGAACTTCACCGTTTTGCTCTGAGGGAAATGAAAGAGATCCTGGGAGCAGAACTCATCTGAGGTGATCGTGGTGAAAAGACTCAGTCCAGAGGTTTTCAAGGTCCCCATCGATCGAATCAGAAACGGCTATTACTCGGATATATACTTCATGAACTACGTGAAGGTCTTAAAGAGAGACAACCACCACCCACGGGTGTACTACCAGTTCTTTCCAAGAAAGGATGCTACTATCTGTGGTATAGATGAGGCTCTCGCCATCTTGAAGTTCTGCACAGGATACTACAAGGATGAAGGCAGAGCAAGGGAGCTCTTCGAAGAGATACTCAGAATAGACCGAGAAATGCAGGCAGCTTCGGTTGAAATGGACGTTCAAAAGATCGTTGAACTCACCCGAAAAAAGTGGGATCTCAGGCTCAAACTGAACGATCTGTGGGTGGACAAATGGGATGAAATAGAAGTGCACGCCCTCTACGATGGAGAAGAAGCAAAAGAGGGAGAGCCGATCATGACGATAGAGGGAGATCCAACTTACTTTGGATATCTTGAGACGGTTCTTCTCGGTGTGATCGCAAGAGCCACCAGCACAGCAACGGCTGTCAAAAAGGTGGTAAAAGCTGCCAGAGGAAAACCCATCCTCTTCTTCAGCGCTCGCTTCGATCACTACTGGGTTCAGGCAACAGATGGATACGCCGCTCTCAAAGCGGGGGCTTTTGGCGTCTCGACGGATGCGAACGCAGATTACTGGGGAGTAAAATCCATGGGAACGATGCCCCACGCACTGATCGCATGTTACAACGGAAAAACAGAAGATGCCGCCATCGCTTTTGATAAACACATGGAAGAAGATGTGAACAGAATTATTCTAGTGGACTGGGATAATGACGTGATTGGAACGACCTTTCGAGTGATAAAGGCGTTTTACGAGTACGTGATGAAAAAGCCGTTCAAACTGGGAGTTACGGATCCATCACCGATCATAGGTTCTGGAAAGAACAAGATCTGGGGAGTGAGGTTCGACACGTCGGGTAATCTGAGAGATAGATCGGTGGTTCCAAAGGATGAGTCTTCCTTTGGAGTGTGTCCGGAACTTGTCTGGAGGGCAAGACAGGAGTTCGATAAAGTAGGCCTTAAAGATCTAAAGATTGTTGTTTCGGGTGGTTTCGATGAAAAGAAAATAGATCTTTTCGAAAGGCTGGGAGTTCCCGCGGACGCCTACGGTGTTGGTTCACGCCTTCTGAGAGAGAAGGTGGACATCACGGCAGACATCGTGGAAGTGAACGGAAAACCCTGCGCCAAAGTGGGAAGGTACAAGATAGAAAATCCAAGACTCAAGAAAGTGGAAAAGAGGTACTGGGAAGAAAAATGAGGAGGTGAGCAGAATGGAAATCAAAAAGGGAACATGGATAATAAAGAAAGGTTTTGCGGAGATGTTCAAAGGTGGCGTCATCATGGATGTCACCACTGCCGAGCAGGCGAAGATAGCAGAGGAAGCAGGAGCGGTCGCTGTCATGGCACTTGAGAGAGTGCCAGCAGACATCAGAAAAGAGGGCGGAGTTGCAAGGATGGCCAGCATCGCAAAGATCAGAGAGATCATGGAAGCAGTTTCCATCCCTGTCATGGCGAAGGTGAGAATCGGACACATCGCAGAGGCAAAGATCCTTGAGGAACTCGGAGTGGACTTCATCGATGAATCCGAGGTTCTCACACCTGCCGATGACAGGTTCCACATAAACAAACACGAGTTCAAAGTCCCGTTCGTCTGTGGTGCAAGGGACCTGGGAGAGGCACTGAGAAGAATAGCAGAAGGTGCTGCAATGATCAGAACGAAAGGAGAAGCGGGAACTGGTAATGTCGTAGAGGCGGTCAAACACATGAGAAGGATGATGGAACAGATAAAACAAGTAACGAAAATGGAAGACGAAGAACTCGTCGCCTACGGAAAAGAAATAGGTGCTCCCGTAGAACTTCTGAGGGAAGTAAAAAGACTCGGAAGACTTCCCGTTGTGAACTTTGCAGCGGGAGGTGTGGCAACACCGGCAGATGCTGCTCTCATGATGATGCTTGGAGCAGATGGTGTTTTTGTCGGATCTGGAATTTTTAAATCGAAGGATCCCAGAAAGATGGCAAAGGCGATGGTTCTTGCTGTGACCTACTGGGACAACCCGAAGATACTCCTCAAGATCTCTGAGGACATAGGAGAGCCTATGAGAGGTCTCGACGTGGAAGAACTCGAAGTGAGAATGCAGGAGAGAGGGTGGTAAGGGATGAAAATCGGTGTCCTTGGGGTTCAGGGAGATGTTAGAGAACATGTTGAAGCACTGCATAAACTCGGTGTCGAAACGCTGATTGTAAAGCTTCCAGAGCATCTTGACATGGTCGATGGGTTGATACTTCCAGGTGGAGAGTCCACCACCATGATTCGTATTCTGAAAGAGATGAACATGGACGAAAAGCTGGTGGAGAAGATAAACGATGGTCTTCCCGTCTTTGCAACGTGTGCTGGAGTGATACTTCTTGCAAGACGCATCAACAATTACAAACAGGAAAAACTAGGTGTTCTGGACGTCACCGTGGAAAGAAACGCATACGGAAGACAGGTGGAGAGTTTCGAAACCTTCATCGAAATACCTGCGATAGGGAAAGACCCGTTCAGGGCGATCTTCATAAGAGCACCAAAGATCGTGGAAACTGGTCAGAGCGTGGAAATCCTCGCATACCACGAAGGTGACCCTGTTCTTGTGAAAGAAGGAAAGATTCTGGCAAGCACGTTCCATCCTGAACTCACCGACGATCTAAGACTTCACAGATACTTCCTGGAGACGGTGAAATGATATGAAGGTCAGGATCGAACTGGAAGACGAAACACTCAGAAGAAGACTTGAAAAAATCGTTCAGGAAGCAGGATTTCTGATAAACGAAGCGGCCGATCTGATCGTCACCGACAAGACGAAAAACAATGAAAAACAAACAGTTCTGATTGCAAGATCTCTTCCAGACGAAATTCCGGAGAACGTTCTGGATGTGATCGATCCTGATCTTCCAGATTTTCTTCTGAGAAAAAGCTTTGAGATGATAAAGACGTATTTGAAGTTTCCACGGGGTATTCTCAGCTACCTCGAAGAAGAGTTTGAAAAAGCCAAAAGATACGATTTCCCTCTCTCGGCTATATACTTGTTCTTTGAAGACGAGAAAACAGCAGAGCGCGTCTATGAGAGTATTCAGGAGATTTTAAGGTCGTCTGACAGGATCGATTTTGTGAGAAAGAACGAACTGATGATTGTCCTTCCAGGAACCGCAAAAGAGGGAGCTGAGCGACTCCTCAAAAGGCTGAAACGGAAACTTCTCAGGCTCGACTGGACAAAACAAACCTTCTTCGAGTACGGGATAGCACAGGTTGAAGACTGGATGGAAACCGTTGATGATCTGTTCGCGTCTTTAGAGATTTCCATGAGGAGGTTGTGAGGAATCTGAGTAAAAAAGAGTGGGTAAACATCATCCTTGCACTGGTGTTGGGTTTTGTTGCGGTTTTTTTCATATTCAAAGGAATCGATCCCAGAGAATTCTTTGAATACTTCCGCCCACAATCACTGCTTCACATTCTTCTTCTGTGTGGGATATTTCTTTTTTCTATACTGATAGACTCTGCGAGGATGAAATGGCTGTTTTCTTTTGTGTGGAGGAAACACCTTACACTCTACGATGCCTTTTTCAACAACTACATGAGTTTTCTTTTCAGTATGCTCACTCCCTTTTATTTCGGTGGACAGGTCTTTCAAACGTACCATCTTTCAAAGCTCGGCTTTGAGTCTGAACACAACGTCAATGTGATCCTCTCGAGATTTGTGGAATACCTCATCTCCATCTCAATTCTCTCTGTGATTGGACTCTGGAGGTACAGAGATCTTTTTTTGTCAGGAACACTGATGGCACCGAAGTTGATCTTTTTTGCCTATCTTGTGAGCGTGTCTTTCATTGGAATTGTGATACTCGCACTCATTCATCCTCCTTTCATCGCCCATTTGTTCGGTTTGCTGAAAAGATCAAGATGGATGGATTCGGTGATAAAAAAATTCACAAAGAAAGAAGACTGGGACAGTCGTTTTTTGAAATGGACCCATGATCTGAAAGAGAGCGTAAAAATCCTCTGGAAGAGTGGTTTCATGATACTTGACTTTCCTCTCACATTGCTTTCACTTCTCGTTCAAAGTCTTGTCTTCTATCTTGCGATTCGATTCAACTTTGGAAACATCGGCTTTATCGATGCAACAGGACTTCTCTTCTTTCTCAGTATGGTTGTGTTCTACGTACCGACACCGGGGGCAAGTGGCGGTGTGGAAGCCGTCTACCAGATCGTCTTCAGCAAGATACTTGGATCAGCTGGCAAGACCCTCGCATCGGTATTGACTTGGAGACTGTCCACCTATTACTTCCCCATATTCATAGGTCTTCTCTTCCTGGTATTCTACAGATACCCAGAGGAAGTGAAAAAGTGAAGGTCGTTCTCAGATTCAAAAAGAGAGGAATGAAAAGGTTTCTGTCCACCCTCGAATCCATAAAACTTGTGGAACGCTCTCTCAGGCGTGCCGATCTTCCCTTAGTGTTCACCGAGGGGTTTCATCCAAAACCGAAGATGAGCCTTCTCGATGCCATGCCAGTTGGAGTGGTGAATCTTGCGTTCTACGTGGAAGTACATCTGAAAGATCTTTCAAAAAAACATCTGAAAGATCTCGAAAACACTCTTCCAGAAGACTTCTCCCTTTCAGGTGCGTGGATATGTGAAGAAAACATAAACAAACTCGTCAAGTTCTATCGTTTCAAACTCATCACACCGTATTTTATAGATCTTCAGAACAAAAAAGTTGAAAAGAAGGGAAAGGAGATCCTCTTCAAAGAAAGCGTGGTCGATTTTGAAACTTTCAGGGCAAAAGATTACTACATTTTCAGGTATACTCAAAGGAGGGAAAAGCTTCTAAATCCTCTGCTTCTTGTCGAAAAAGATTCGTTTTTCGTTGCAATATGTGAAGAAACACTCACCAAAGACGGTGAAGATCTTTCCTCTTTCCTTGAGAGGAGGGGAACGTGTGTCAAAGAAGGTTCTCCTGGTTGATGACTCTGCTGTTTTAAGAAAGATCGTATCCTTCAACCTGAAAAAAGCAGGCTGCGAAGTCATAGAGGCCGAAAACGGTCAGATAGCACTTGAAAAACTCTCTGAGTTCATACCAGATCTTATAGTGCTCGACATCATGATGCCGGTAATGGATGGCTTCACTGTCTTGAAGAAACTTCAGGAAAAGGAAGAGTGGAAAAAGATCCCGGTTATCGTTCTCACGGCAAAGGGCGGCGAAGACGACGAAACGATTGCTCTTTCTCTTGGAGCAAAGAAGGTCATGAGAAAGCCCTTCAGTCCTTCCCAGTTCATCGAGGAGGTGAAGCGCCTGTTAAATGAATGAAAAGGAAATCTGCAGAAAGATCTCCGAGATACTCGGAATCGATTACGACTGTTCAAAGGATATCGATGAACTTCTGAAGATTCTAGAATACGAAATAAATGAGTACAAAAAGAGCCTGGAAGAGCAGACCATTTTCATGGAAGCCCAGCTCGAAGAGCTTTCTCGCTCTTACGAAGAAATATCAACGCTCCTTGAGATATCTGAGATATTCGGTGGGTTTGAGTTTCCAATGAACCTTCGTGAAAAACTGGAAAAAGTTATACCACTTCTCAAGAAAGTGGTGAGGTTCAAAGACTACATCGTCCGTGTCGAAGATATAAACATAGGAAACCTGAGTTACGAGGAAGTGGAGCAAGAGATAGAAAACAGGGAGAAAACAGTTCTGATAGAACCCGGTGAGTCACAGAGATTTTCAAACCTTCTGTTTGTTCCCATAATCGGCAACAGATACTACGGATACATGTGCTTCTCTGGAAAAGAAGAAGGAATCGTGTTCACCGCAAGCGACAGGAGGATAACAGAGCTCACATCGAGATACATAGCAAACGCACTGGACAGAATGGAGTTTCTGCAGAAAGAGATCGAACGTCAAAGACTGGAAGAACAGATGGAAATTGCAAGACGGATACAGTCCGAACTTCTTCCACGAGAACTTCCACGAACAAGATTCATCGATATAGCAGCCTGCTCTTACCCAGCAATTCAAGTAGGTGGTGACTACTACGATGTCTTCGCCGGTGATGGAAAGGTTCTTGCCGTCATGGGAGATGTTGCCGGAAAGAGTGTTCCAGCTGCTCTTCTTATGAGTGCTGTGAGGAGTTACTTGAGAGTTTTGAACACGTTATATTCTGATCTGGAAAAGCTAGTGAATCACTTGAACAGTATACTCTGTGAAGATCTTTCGAACGATCGTTTTGTGACGATGGTTTTCCTGGAGATTTTCCAGAACGGAACGTTGAACCTAGTGAATGCTGGACACAACCCTGTTTACTTTCTTCGTAATGGAGAAATGGTGAAACTCGAAGCTACGGCGATACCGATCGGCATATCTGAGTGGAACTACAGGAAACACACTATTCAATTGGAACCAAACACCTTCATAGTGGTCTACACCGATGGAGTAACCGAAGCAAGAAATATCCTCAATGAAGAGTACGGCTACGAAAGGCTCGAAAAAACACTCAGAGAGTACGCTGGAGACAGTACTGAAGAACTTCTTTTCAGTCTCACAAAGGATGTGGAAGAATTTTCAAAGGGTGTCCCCCAGCACGATGACATGACGATCATGGTGCTAAAATATAAAGGACAGCAGGAGGTGGAATGATGTCGGGTCACAACAAGTGGGCCAACATAAAGCACAGGAAGATGGCCCAGGATGCGAAGAGATCGAAGATCTTCACAAAACTGATCAGAGAGATCATAGTTGCAGCGAGGGAAGGAGGAGGAAACCCTGAGACGAACCCGAGGTTGAGGGCAGCAATCGAAAGGGCAAGAGCCGAAAACATGCCCAAAGAGAACATCGAAAGAGCCATAAAGAGAGGTACAGGAGAACTCGAAGGTGTGGATTACCAGGAAATAGTTTACGAAGGTTATGCCCCTGGAGGTGTGGCCGTCTACATCAGGGCTCTCACGGATAACAAAAACAGAACCGCACAAGAGCTGAGACATCTGTTCAGCAAGCACGGCGGAAGTCTTGCAGAGAGTGGATCCGTCAGCTGGATATTCGAAAGGAAAGGAGTCATTGAGATCGCAAAGGACAGAGTGAAAGACCTGGAAGAACTCATGATGCTGGCCATCGATGCCGGAGCGGAGGATATAAAAGACACCGAAGACCCCATTCAGATAATCACGGCTCCGGAGGATCTCTCCGAGGTGAAAAGACAGCTGGAAGAAGCCGGCTACGAAGTGGATGCCAAAGTCACTTTTATACCGAAGAACACGGTGAGAGTCACCGGAAAAGACGCTGAAAAGGTGTTGGAACTCCTCAACGCACTGGAAGACATGGACGATGTACAGGAAGTGTACTCGAACTTCGAAATGGACGACAAGGAAATGGAGGAGATACTTTCCAGGCTGGAAGGCTGACGATTCTTTTTCTCTTATTACCTGCTCTTCTCTTTTCTGGATTCTTCGAAATTGGAGTGGGCTACAGCGAAACGCCCACAGTGGGTTTTATTTTGTCACCAGAGTTGAAGACGGATTTCTTCGAGGGAATGTTTCGGTTCGACTTTTTTGTCAGTTTCCAGGAAGGAGAGCCATCGCTTCTCCTTCCTGTTTTTGACAATCCCGTGTACTTCAGATTTGGTGTGGAAGATTTTTCTCTTGAGTACCACACCCCAGTGTTTTTGAAAGCGAGTTTCGTTCGTTTTAAAAAGACCTGGAACGCACAACTTGGGTTTGTAGGTGCGATGTGGAACGGAGAGGAAATTTTCGCCTACACAGAGACACCACTGGACTTTGCCATATCAACCGGGGGCGACTACTACCTTGGGATGAAGACAAATCTTTTCGATCTGAGCGTGGAACCCTTCATTGAAAATGGAAAACCGGGTGTCTGGATAGGTTCTGGCGATTTAAGTGTGGGTGTGTCAAACTGGATCGGCTTGATTTTCAGGCGCGAAAAGATGATCTTTCGTGTCATCTACAGCGAAAAACTGAAACTTGGATTTGCCTTCATCAGTGAAAATGGCTGGGTCTTTATCGATGAAAACCATGTGGAAGCTTGCTGGAGGGTGGGAAAGGTACATGTCGGAGGAAAGATCGGAAAGGAAGATTGGTCCATTCAGTTTACCATCGAATTTTGAATGGAAGGAATTTCCTCAGGAAGAATTCGAGTGGTTTGTAAAAGAGGTGGAAAAGAGGTTCGGGCTGAACCTCTCTTCTTACAAACCACAGAGGGTAAAACGTAGAACAGAACTTCTATTGAGAAAGTACAATGTGGACTACAGAAAATATCTGGAAATGCTCGTTCAGAGTAAAAAGCATCTGGACGAATTTCTTGACAAGATGACGATAAACGTAACGGAATTTTTTAGAAATCCAGAAAAGTGGTGGGAACTCAGAAACGACGTGATTCCATTGATTTCCCAGAACACCCTGAGAATGAGATTCTGGAGCGCAGGATGTTCCTCCGGGGAAGAACCTTACTCTCTTGCTATACTCGTTCATGAACTGAAACTTTCTCACAAGGCATGGATACTGGCAACGGATATAGATATCGGTGTTTTGAGAAAAGCCCGGGAGGGTATCTACGAAGAAAGATCGCTTGTAAGTACTCCTCAGGAGTATGTGGAGAAATACTTCGAAAGGCTTCCAGATGGAAGGTACAGGATCAAAGACTTTGTGAAGAAGACGGTGGAGTTCAGAAGACACGATCTTTTGAAGGATCCCTTTGAAAAGAACCTGGATCTCATAGTGTGTCGAAACGTGGTCATATACTTCGAACCGGAAGCAAAGAACGAACTCTACAGAAAATTCGCCGAGTCACTCAAGGTGGGTGGATTCCTGTTCGTTGGAAACACCGAAAGAATCTTCAACTACAAAGAGCTGGGATTTGAAATCTATAGGCCATTCATCTACAGAAAGGTGAAGTAGATGAGCTTCGTGATCGTTTTGACACTGGTTCTGGATCAGCTCACAAAAAAGATAGCGAGCGCTCTTCACGGGACTTTTTATCTTGTTCCAGGTTTTTTGAAATTCGTCAAAGCCACAAACAGAGGAATCGCTCTGGGGCTGTTCAGCAGTCTTTCAGAACAGGTTTTGTGGATCATTCTTCTCGTAGTGGTAGCACTCTCTCTTTTCCCATATATATTCAAGTTCAACAGGCTCGAAAGGATTGCCATGGGATTCATTCTGGGAGGTGCTTTGGGAAATCTTCTCGATCGAATCAGATTCGGTTACGTCCTTGATTTTCTGAACCTTGTCTTTCTCCCAACGATCTTCAACCTCGCAGACGTGTTCATAATAGTGGGCGGTGGATTGATGATCCTCGGTGCCTTCAGAGGTGTGAGCGATGAGAAGCTGGAGAGTGGAAAAAAGGGAAGAAGGCTGGAGACTCGATCAGTTTCTGAAAGAGAAGACTCCATCGTGGATATCCAGGTCGATGATACAGAAGGCGATAAAGGAAGGAAAGGTGAGGGTCAACGGCCAGATTAAAAAGCCAAGTTACAAACTCAAAGAGGGAGAAATCGTGGAGGTGGAACTTCCGGAGGAGCCAAAGGAACCAACCGTTCAGCCTGAAAAGATAGATTTGAAGATATTGTACGAGGACAGAGACATCATCGTGATAGATAAACCTGGTGACATGATCGTACATCCTGTTCCTTCCAAACTCAGCGGAACTCTCGTCAACGCTATCCTCTATCATTGCTCTGATCTTCAGGGAGTTGGGGGAAAGCTGAGACCGGGAATAGTTCATCGGCTCGACAAGGAAACATCAGGTGTTATCGTGGTTGCCAAAAACGATCTTGCCCATCAGAACCTCTCCAGGCAGTTCAAAGATCGCAAGGTGAAGAAAACTTACATCCTTCTTGCAAAGGGACGTATCAAAGAAGACGAGGGAACCGTGGAACTTCCACTCGCAAGACATCCTGTTTTGAGAGTGAAGATGACCGTGAGCGAAGGTGGAAAAGAAGCGGTCACACACTACAGAGTTCTCAAAAGATTAAATGACGTCGCCACTCTCGTTCTTGCCTTCCCTCAGACGGGAAGAACACACCAAATCAGGGTTCACATGAAAAGTCTCGGACATCCCATAATGGGTGACAAGATATACGGAAAGTACAAAGAAGACGAGATGTTCGGGATAAAAAGGCAGATGCTTCATGCCCTGAAACTTGGATTCTTTCACCCTCGAACGGGTGAGTGGATGGAGTTTGTTTCACCAATTCCGGAAGATTTCAAGGAGGCCATCAGGAAAATAGCAGCGTACGTGAGGGAAAGAACATGATACCCTGGATCATATCACCCTATTCATTCGACGGTTCCGTGGTCAGATTCGAAAAACTGATCTCTGTGCTAAAAAAAAGAGGCTTGAAATCTGTTCTTCTTGCCGACAGAAACTTCCATGCCGCTGTGAAGTTCAACACCATCATGAGAGAGCACGGGTTGATACCCGTCCACGGTCTGTGGTGGAAGGACAGGGTCTTCATTGCACGAAACAGAAAAGAGTACGATCTTCTGGTGAGGTTCTACAACGGAGAAAAGATCGATATAAGTGAACTTCCAAGTTTCAAGACAGAAGAACTGGTTCCTGTAAGGTACCTCGAAGTTGAAGAGAAAGCGGCCAGCCTCTTTATGAGAAAGATCTTCGGTTTGGATGAAGATATCCACGGCTTTCCAGAAAAGTGTGAAGATGTCTTTGAGATCGTGAAGGCTAAGCCCTACGACCTCAAGGTCGAACAAAAGTTCCCCGATCCTCCAGAAGACTGGTACAGAAATCTCAGAGAAAGAGCTTCGAAAATGGGAAAAGAATACCTGGAGCGTCTGGAAAAGGAACTCGAAACGATAGAGAAAAAGGGATTTTCTTCCTACATTTACCTGGTAGAGGAAATCGTGAAAACAGCAAGAAAACTCGGTATAAAGGTGGGACCTGGAAGAGGGAGTGCTGTTGGATCTCTGGTTGTTTTTCTCTGTGGGATAACGGAGATCGATCCACTGAAGTACGATCTTTTGTTCGAGAGGTTCATAAACGAAGAAAGAGTGGAGTCTCCCGACATCGACGTGGACGTGGAGGACAGAAGAAGGAAGGAACTGCTCAAAGAGCTTTCGAAGAGATTTTACGTCTATCAGGTTTCCACCTTCGGAAATCTGGCTGAGAAATCTCTGAAAAACCTCATCGGTTCAACTTCTCGGAGAATGTATGAAATCCTCTACGGTCTTCCGCACCATCCAAGTGTTCATGCAGCAGGTGTTGTGATCTCTGAACGTCCTCTTCTGATCCCCTTCAGACTGGAAGAAGGGATTCCCGTAACAGACTATGACATGTACGACCTGGACAGGATAGGAGTTGTGAAGATAGACATCCTGGGATTGAAAACCCTGTCTTTTGTGAAAGATTTCAACAGAAAGACTTTTGATTACTCAGATGAAAAAACATACCACATCATATCGAAAGGAAAAACGCTGGGGGTTTTCCAGTTGGAAGGTCTTCAGGCAAGAAGGCTCTGCAGAAAGATTTCCCCTGGCAATCTTGAAGAACTCTCCGTACTCCTTGCACTCAACAGGCCGGGGCCTTTGAAATCTGGTATCGACAGCATGTACGCATCTTCAAAGAACGTGCCTGAGTCTCTGAAAAAACTCTTCCCGGAAACAAGAGGTGTTGTGATCTACCAGGAGCAAATCATGCACCTTGCCATGATTGCAGGTCTTTCCGGTGCCGAAGCGGACGTTCTGAGAAGAGCGATCGCAAAGAAGGAAAAAGAAAAGATGGAACCTCTCCTGGAAAAATTGAGAAAAGGGCTTGTTGAAAAAGGTGTGGAGGACGTGGAACTCATTCTGAAGATTCTGCTGAACTTTTCATCATATGCCTTTAACAAATCTCACAGTATTGCCTACGCGCGTCTGTCGTTTCAGACGGCCTATCTGAAGGCTCATTTCTTCGAAGAGTTCTTCAAGAGGTACTTCGAGTACAACATTGGAAATTCAGAGAAGATGTTCCTCGCGGTTCAGGAGCTACGGAGCGAAGGATACGAAGTGCTCCCTCCAAATGTGAACGTTTCCGGGAAATATCCTGTATTTCGTGAAAACAGAGTTTACCTGCCCCTCACGGCTGTGAAAGGCGTGGGAGAATCGATGGTTGAAGAGATAGAGAAAAGCCGGCCCATAGACAGTGTTCGAAAACTTCAGGAGGTGAAAGGAATCCCAAGGAACGTACTGGAAAACATGATATCGGCTGGTGCCTTCGATGAACTGTACGAAAGCAGAGCTCAGGCTTTTGAAGAACTCAACAGGAAAGTGGATAGTGATATCCTGAAGATCCGGGAACTGTTCGGTGAAAAGATAGAACAAAAATCAGAGGTGAAACCGGCTGATCTGTGCGAACTCGAAGAAAAGAGTCTGGGATTTCCCCTGACACCTCAAAAGGATGTTCCAACGGGACTCTTTGGTAGCATAGCGGATGTTTTCACCTACGGTAGAGTCCTTCCGGTTCTGGTAAAGAAGATCTCAGAGAATGTGATAACAGATGGTGTTTCCGTCTGTCGTGTGAAAGAGAAGATTCCGGAAGGACTGCACCTTGCTCTTCTTTTACCACTTCACCGCATCTTGAAAGTGTGGTCTTTCAATGAAAACACAAGGTTCGTCTACAGGGTGAACCACCCCGTAAAACTCGAAAAGGCCGGAAAATACGAGATCACAGAGATTCTGAAAGATGGCCAGTTGAAACGATACGAAGGTTATCGACCTTCTAGTGATGAATATCGATACAGGATTTTGAGGTGAACACACCCTTTTAGTATGCTATAATTCAAATATAGTAAGGATAACCACATTTTAGGAAAGGGGGTTCGTGTATGCGAAAGTTGCTTGCGGTCCTTTTAGCGGTGGTTGCCGTCGTGGCATGGGCTGCGGTGAAGAATCCCGACACCATCATCGACGTCACCATCGGAGAACCTGACACTCTCGACCCACACTACGCGTACGACACAGCCAGCGGTGAGGTCATCTACAACGTCTACGAGAACTTGATTGCCTACAAAGGTGAAAGCCTCACCGAGTTTGAACCGCGTCTTGCAGAAAAGTGGGAGATACTGGACGATGGGAAGACCTACAAGTTTTACATCAGAAAGGGCGTGAAGTTCCACGAAGGTGGAGATCTCACACCCGAAGACGTGGAATACAGCTTCGAAAGAGGTCTCATCTTCGATCCAACGGCTGGTCCCATGTGGATGCTCTGGGAAGCGCTCTTTGGAGTTGATTCTCTCGAAACCTTCGTCGAGGAAAAGATTGGGAAGTCTTACAGTGAACTCTTCGATGAAAACGGAGAACCACTTCCAGAGTACAGGGACGCCCTGATAAAGATCTACACGGACTACATCGACCCCGCCATCGAAGTTGAAGGTGACGCCGTTGTGTTCCACCTTGTGAGGCCCTTTGCACCCTTCATGTACATACTCGCCCAGAGCGCCAGCTGGAGTGCTGTACTCGATAAAGAATGGAGTATAGAGATAGGATGTTGGGATGGAAAAGCTGATGGATGGTGGAAATACCACGATATAAGAAAAGAAGACTCTCCACTCTATGCAAGGATGAACGGAACAGGACCGTTCAGGTTCGTGGAATGGGACAGAACGCAGCAGAAGGTCATCCTCGAAAGAAACGACAACTACTGGAGAGAACCTGCAAAGGTCCAGAGAGTCATCATCTGGGGAATCGACGAGTGGAGCACGAGAAGAGAGATGCTCCTTCAGGGAGACGCAGATATCTGTGCTGTTCCAACGCAGTACCTCGAGCAGGTGGAAGGAAAACCCGGTATCACCGTGATAAAGGGCCTTCCTGAACTTGCTGTCACTTCCCTTCACTTCGCATGGAATGTGCCCGAAAATAGCAAGTACATAGGCTCTGGAAAACTCGATGGAAACGGAATACCACCCGACTTCTTCAGCGATGTGAACGTGAGAAAGGCCTTCATTTACGCCTTCGACTACGACACCTTTATAAATGAAGTTCTGAAGGGCCTTGGTAGAAAGATACCAACAGATCTTCCTGAGGGGCTTCTTGGCTTCAACGAAGAACTCCTCAACGATCCGAACGCTCCTCGCTTCGACATCGTGAAGGCAACGGAGTACTTCAAAAAGGCATGGAACGGTGAAGTCTGGAAGAAAGGATTCAAACTCACAATACTCTACAACACGGGTAACGAAGTGCGAAGAGTAGCCGCGGAGATGCTGAAATCCTATATAGAAACGATCAACCCGAAATTCAAAGTCGAAGTAAGGGGTGTTCAGTGGCCAACGTACCTTGACGCGACCAAGAGAGGAGAAGTACCCGTCTTCATCATAGGATGGCTTGCGGACTATCCAGATCCTCACAACTTCATATTCACCTACTATCACAGTGCCGGTGTGTACTCCGGAAGACAGGGTGAAAACTTCAGAAAATTCGTCTCCACACCGCATCCTGATCTTGGCGGAAGAAGCCTCGACGAACTCATAGAAGAAGCCATCGCAAAGACAGATCCCGCCGAAAGACAGGCTCTCTATGAACAGATTCAGAGATTTGCCATGAAGTACGCCCTCGGTATGCCTCTCTATCAGCCGCTCGGCGTGAGGGTCCAGAGAAGCTGGGTCAAGGGATGGTACCACAATCCGATGAGACCAGGAGACGACTACTACATCCTCTGGAAATCAGAAGAATAAATAAAAAGGGGCTCCGTTCGGAGCCCCTTCTTTTTTTATGCGAGTTTCTCTTCTGCTGCCGCCCTTGGTGTCTCCTCCACTTGGATGCCTGCGAATACGTCCAGTCCAGTCCCAGCGGGTATGAGCTGTCCAACGATCACGTTCTCTTTCAAACCGATGAGAGGATCCACTTTTCCTTCTATCGCCGCTGCCGTCAGGACCCAGGCGGTTTCTTCGAACGCTGCCGCACTGAGCCATCCAGGATAGTTCAAAGCAGCTTTCTTGAGCGAAAGGAGTCTTCTCTTGTATTTTATTGGCTCTTTTGGAAGGATCTGGTATGTTACCACTCTGTCTTTTTCGACGACGTCGATTTCCTTTATGCCCGCCTCTATGAACTTCTTCAGAAGTTCTTCTGTCACCTCTTCTCCTTTCTGTGCAAGTTCCACGAGTTCACCCTCGTCCGTTTCGGTGATGACTCTCTTTGCGAGTGTTTTTCCGATAACCCACTTTCTGTTCTCCTCAACCCTGGCGTTACCTTCCAGTATCTCTCTGTTCGTTCTCTTTATGTCCACAAGTGGTACCAGCTGATCCGGTAGATAATCGCTGTCACCTGGATCGATAACGAGGGCCATACTGAGCATCTGCCTGAAGATGATCTCGAAGTGTTTATCGTGTATGCTGACACCCTGCTGCACGTAGGCGTTCTTTATGATCTTCAAGAGATTCATGGCTGTAAGGACACCCTTTTCCGACTCAAGTTCGAGCAGTTTCCACCACACGATGGCACCGGTTGTCAGCGTGTCACCCCTCAGAACCTTCTGACCCTTTTTGACCTTCACTTTCGCTCTCTTGGGTATCCTGTAAGCGTGGATTCCACCGGCGTAGTCTTCTATGTAGATAACCGTCCTTCCCGTTTCATCGGTCGTGATGTCCTTTACGAATCCATCTACTTCACAAAGAATCGCTTCAGATCCGTAGTACTTTCTGATCTCTTTCTTGCCGCCGCTTTTTTCTTCTCTCAGGAAAGCGTAAGGTTCAAAGGTCTTCTCCACCGTCGTGAGACCACTCACTATGTCACTGGCACCCATGACTCCTCCGACGTGGAACGTTCTCATGGTGAGCTGTGTTCCCGGTTCCCCTATGGATTGTGCTGCGACAATTCCCACCGCCTCACCGACGTTCACTATCTTGTGATTGGAAAGGTCCATTCCGTAACATGCAGCACACACTCCGTATTCGGATTCACACGTGAGAGGAGATCTCACAACGATATCAGGCCGCACCAGAACCTTTTCAACACCGTTTTCTTCGAGAAGTTTTGCCACCACTTCGTTTATGACTTCCTGGTAGACGAGAAGTTCTCTTTCTCCTTTCTTGTCATAAAGAGGTTGTTCGTCGGCGTAGACCGTTCCAACAACCGGGTACATCTTCACCTTTATTCTGTACTTTCCTTCGTTCCTGGCAGCTTTCACCACGTCCCAGGTGAGTTCGGTTCCTTCTTCGTAGTCTCCAACAGGTTCTGCGATCTCCGTGTACATGTTCGGAAGCGAAAGTTCGGTTATGTCTATTTCATCGTATTTCACAACATCAACCATCTTCTTGTAAGAGGCAAGGAAGTTGGCGTCGTCGTCTGTGAGCATCGTGTTTCTCGTGTATTCCTTCCCCGTTTCGGGGTTCTTCAGAACTTCCTTCGTCTCTGGATCAAGTACATCGTTTGCAAGCACCCTTCCGAAGAGGAACTCGTTCATTTTCTCCACAACCGTACCATCCTTTATCAGATCCATGGCTCTGATTCCTTCGTGTGTGCCACAATCGGGTTCTGTCACTGTGACGCTCTGTGCCACGTCCACCAGACGCCTTGTCAGGTACCCGGCAAAGGACGTGTTCATGGCAGTGTCGACCTGACCCTTCCTTGCACCGTAGGTGGATATGAAGAACTGGAGGATGTCAACCCCTTCCCTGAGGTTCTTGTCAACCGGGTAATCGAAGGTGAGTGCTTCGTGTATCGCCTGACCTTTGAAGATTTTCGACTTTATCTCCCTCGACCTTGGATCGTATGCTTTGATCATCAATCCCCTGATACCTGCAAGCTGTTTCACCTGATCGATGTTACCCCTCGCACCGGAGTTCACCATCATGTAGATGGGATTGAATGGATCTTCCGCGAGGGTCCTGGAGGTGAGCTCTGTGATTTCTTCTGTGACGTTCATCCAGAGCCTTATGATCTCGCTCTTTCTCTGTTCTTCCGTCAGGAAACCTCTTTCGTAGTTTTCTTCGATGATTCTTACTTTTTCCCAGGTCCTCTTCAGGATCTCGTCACGTTCTGGTGGTATTTTCAAATCCTTGAGTGAAAGCGTAAGACCAGATACTGTTGCGTAGTGGAAGCCGAGATCCTTTACATCGTCGAGAAGATCTGCCGCCCTGTCTATACCGTATCTCTTGAAGGTTTCATAAACGAGGGCGTTTATCTGTTTCTTGTCGAATATTCTGCTGTAGTCTCTCAAATCTTCCGGAAGAATATTGTTGAAGATGACCCTTCCAAGGGTTGTCTTTATTCTCCTTTCTTCTCCTTTTATGTTGACCTTTATGAGAATCGGTGTGTGAAGTTTTATGTATCCGAGGTGATACGCCAACATTGCCTCTTCAGGTGAAGAGAACCTCCACCTGATGTCTTCTTCCTTCAAAGAGTCGAAGTCTTTTCCGACCGTTGTGAGGTAGTAAGACCCGATGATGATATCCTGTGTTGGAAGAGAAATTGGTTTTCCGTGCGCCGGTGAGATTATGTTGTACCTTGAGAGCATGAGGAACCTTGCCTCAGCCTGTGCAGCGGCTGAGAGTGGTACATGAACGGCCATCTGGTCACCGTCGAAGTCCGCGTTGAACGGTGGACAGACCACCGGATGAAGTTGTATGGCGTTTCCTTCCACCAGTTTTGGTTCGAACGCCTGTATGGACATTCTGTGAAGCGTGGGAGCCCTGTTGAGAAGAACCACGCTACCCTTTATCACCTCTTCGAGAACTTCCCATGCCTCGGGCATTTCTTTTTCTATGATCGCCTTCTTGACCTTCCTCATCGTTTTGCTGGTGCTACCCTCTCCCAGAAGCTTTGCCAGAACAAACGGTTTGAAGAGCTCCATCGCCATCTTCTTTGGTATACCACACTGGTGGATCTTCAGATGTGGACCAACAACGATGACCGCCCTTCCAGAATAATCCACCCTTTTTCCAAGAAGATTCCTTCTGAATCTCCCTTTCTTTCCTTTCAGAAGGTCGGTGAGAGATTTCAATGGTCTTCCATTCCTGTCTTTCAGAACAGCTCTTCGGCTCCTTTTGCCTTCAGAATCGGATCCGTTGTGTATGAGGGCGTCAACCGCTTCCTGTAGCATTCTCTTTTCGTTCCTCAGAATGATCTCAGGTGCACCAAGTTCCAGTAACTTCTTGAGCCTGTTGTTTCGGTTGATCAACCTTCTGTAAAGCTCGTTGAGGTCCGTTGTAGCAAACCTTCCTCCCTCGATCTGGATCATAGGTCTGAGATCTGGAGGAATCACAGGTACAACTTCGAGTACCATCCACTCGGGTTTGTTGCCTGATTTGATGAAGTCCTTTACCATCTTCAGTCTTCTTCTCAACTTCATCGCCTTCGAACTGGAAGCGGGCAATTTCTTGAGCTCAGCCTCAAGTTCTGCTCTCAACTCTTCCAGATCCAGATTCTGAAGCAGTTTCTTTATCGCCTGGGCACCGGCATCCGCCACTATTTTCTCTGGATAGATCTGAAGGTACGCTTCGTACTCGTTCTCGGTGATGATATCTCCCATCTTCAGACCCGTCTCTTTCGAGACCTCGGGATCTATATCCGTTATAACCACAATTGGCCTGTCGTTTTCCGTTCTTTCTTCTACATCGAACATGGTTGGATAGTGCGATTCAAATATCTTGTACTCTGTGGAGGAGAGGTATTCTTCCTCGAAAAGGAACCTGTCAGCCAGGTGATCTCCTTTCTTCACCTGGTCGCCGTTGTTCACGTAAACAAGGGCTCCTTCGAAAACGGGATACTTCCTTTCTTCTATCACCTGTTCGATGTACACGTTGCCAGACGAGAGAACCTCAAAGTTTCCATCTTCCAGTGCCCTCACGTTGAGGTTGGAACCAAATTTCACTCTTCCGGATATACTCGCCTTGACCGCCGGGAGGGTGGTGGAAGTGGTGAGCTGGTCACCTTTTTTCACCTTCTGACCGTTTGAGACGAGCACCCTTGCTCCGTACGGTACGGTGAACACAACGGGTTGATCCTTGCTCGTTGTGAGGGGCTTCACCGTGATCGTGTTCGAAACCTCATCGATTTCCACGTGTCCGTCAAAAGGAGCATACATGGGATCGACGTTCATCTCTTTGGTTAGATCTTGACCCTTTTCCACTTCCTGTCCATCTTTCACCGTGATTATCATGCCTGGAAGGACCGTGTGTTCTGCTCTGTTCACGTTTCTTACTATGATCCATGTGATTTCTCTTCCGGTGACGGTTTTTTCTGTTCTCAAAATTACTTCGCCGTCTATGTCTGAGAGAACAGGAGATCTGGGATTTTTCACAATGAACGCCTGCTCGACCTCAAAGTCCCACTTCTTTCTGTAGATCCTGTATTCGGTTTCATAGATGATATCGCCCTGTGCAAAGGGTGTATCCTTTGGATCGGTGACGATGAACGCCCTCTCTATCACACGGCGGCTTCCATAGTAGATGATGTTCTCAAGGTCAGAGACGTTCATGTTCAAAAGAGTTCCAAGGACACTCGGAATGCTTTCCAGATACCAGATATGCACTGCGGGTGCTGCCAGTTCTATGTGACCCATTCTCTTTCTTCTGGCCTCTCTGGATTCAACCCTGACACCACACCTTTCACAGACGGTTCCTTCGTACTTCTTTCCCTTGTACTTTCCACAAGCACACTCGTAATCCTTCACAGGACCGAAGATCCTCTCGCAAAAGAGTCCGTCGCGCTCGGGCTTGAACGTTCTGTAGTTTATAGTTTCCGGCTTCTTCACCTCTCCACCGGACCAACTTCTTATCACATCCGGGGAGGCTATCTTTATCTGTATTGCCTTTATTTTCCTCTTGAAAGTAGACATGGGCATCCTATCACCCTCCCGATCAGTACTTATCGATATCTATCTCGTTACCATTCTCATCGTAGAGCCTCACATCAAGGGCGAGCCCTCTGAGTTCTTTGATGAGAACCCTGAAACTCTCAGGAACACCCGGTTCGGGTATGTTCATGTTTTTGAGTATGGCCTTGTAGGTTTCGTTCCTTCCCTTGATATCATCGGACTTTATCGTGAGCATCTCCGCAAGGGTGTGTGCTGCTCCATATGCCTCCAGAGCCCAGACCTCCATCTCTCCAAGCCTCTGACCACCAAAGTGGGATTTTCCTCCGAGGGGTTGCTGATGGATCAGAGAGTAGGGCCCTGTGGATCTTGCATGTATCTTTTCCTTTGCTATGTGAACGAGTTTCAACATGTACATGTAACCGACCACAACGGGATTGTCGAAGGGCTCTCCTGTTCTTCCGTCTCTGAGAATCACCTTTCCAGTCGGGTTGTTTTCGTCGTCTCCAAGGTGGAGTCCTCTCTTCTTCCTTTCTTCGAACAGTGGTTTCAGAATTTCATCTTCTTTTGCACCTTCGAAAACGGGTGTTGCGAACCACTTGCCCGTCAGTTTTGCAAGCCATCCAAGGTGTGTTTCGAGGATCTGACCAACGTTCATACGGGATGGAATACCAAGCGGGTTCAAAACCATCTGAACCGGTGTCCCATCGGGCAGAAACGGCATGTCTTCCTTTGGAAGAATGTTGGAAACAACTCCCTTGTTTCCGTGACGTCCTGCTAGTTTGTCACCTATGTCCAGAGTTTTTCTGGTTGCCACATAAACCCTGACCAGTTTCAAAACACCGGATCCCAAGTCCGCTATATCGTTCTGATCGTACACGTCCACCCTTATGACTCTTCCTTCAACACCGTGTGGAAGCCTCAGGGAAGTATCTTTGACATCTCGACCCCTCTCTCCAAAGACCGATCTGATGATCTTCTCCTCTGGGGTGGTGTCTCCCTCTCCCTTGGGAGTCACCTTTCCAACTAGAATGGCCTGAGAACCCACCCCGTAGTCACTCACAACGTAGGCTCCCACTCTTATGATTCCGTTCTCGTCGAGATTCTTGAGGAGTTCTTTGCTCACGTTCGGAATGTCTGCAGTGATCTCCTCAGGTCCCAACCTCGTTTCTCTAGCCTGTGTCTCATAGACCTCTATGTGAACAGATGTGAAGACATCCTCTTCGAGGAGTTCCTGGCTGACCAGAATGGCGTCCTCGTAGTTGTAACCTTCCCACGGCATGAAAGCAACGAGTATGTTCCTTCCAAGGGCGAGTTCACCCATATCCGTTGCAGGACCATCGGCTATTGGATCACCCTTTTTGATGAGATCCCCCTCGTTCACAATGGGTTTCTGGTTTATGGTTGTATCCTGGTTGGACCTCACGAACTTCAACAACCTGTACTCGTCCAAAACGGGTTTTCCATCTTCATCGTACATGGGATTTCCGTTTTCGTCGGTTCGATGAATGACGATTTTGGACGCATCCACTTCTTTTACGATCCCATCGTGCCGTGCCAGAACAACATAACCAGAGTTCTTCGCCGCCTCCCATTCCATACCTGTTCCAACGAGTGGTGCTTCCGTTTTCAAAAGGGGAACGGCCTGCCTCTGCATGTTGGAACCCATGAGAGCCCTGCTGGCATCATCGTGTTCGAGGAAGGGTATGAGAGAAGCGGAAACGCTGAACGGTTGCTTCGTGGAAACGTCCATAAGGTCCACTTCTTCTCTGGGAACAAGCCTGATGTCTTCACCCATACGTGCCACAACTCTTTCAGGAACGATGTTACCTTCTTCGTCCACAGGTGTAGTGGCAGGAACTATCTTGTACTCTTCCTCCTCGTTCGCTCTCAGATAGACTATCTCGTCTGTCACCTTACCGTTGACCACTTTTCTGTAAGGTGTCATCAAGAAACCGTATTCGTCCACTTTGGCATATATCGCAAGTGATGTGATGAATCCTATGTTCGCGCCTTCAGGAGTTTCAATGGGACACAACCTTCCGTACTGTGAGTAGTGAACGTTTCTTGCTTCGAAAACTTTCGATTCTCTTCTCAGGCCACCTGGGCCGACTGCTGACACCCTTCTCTTGTGGGTGAGTTCTGAGAGTGGGTTCACCTGGTCCATGAACTGGGAGAGCTGATTCATGGCGAAAAACTGGTTGACCGTTGAAATGATGGACTTGATGTTTATCAAACTCTGTATGGAGACCTTACTCAGAGAATTTATCAGGGTGAGTCTTTCCTGTATGGCCTTTTGCGCTCGAGCAAAGAGTCTTTCAAACTCCCTCTGCACAAGTTCTCCCACCGATCTGACTCGCTTATTTCCGAGATGATCCTTCGTGTCGAAGGGGATCGATGGAAGTTCTTTGTTTATGTTGGAAACGTATCTGATGGCTGCAAAAACACCTATGTCCGAGGTGACATCATAATTCCTTCTGAACGTGGTAATGAGCTTTCTCAGATCGTACGGCGCAGTTTTTCTTTTTGAAAGATATTCCTCTTTGAATATCCTCATCAGACTCTTCAACTCGTAGGAATCTATTTCAAAGTCGTTGATGTATCTTCTTTCGAAGTAATCGAAGAGTATTCTTGAGGCGAGAACAACATCGAGAGGCTTCAGAATGGTGGCTGTTTCGTTGTAGGTTTTCTTCCTGGCCTCTTCTGGATCTTCACCTTCGACCTCTATCAGGTACCGTATGTAAGCGTTCTTCAGCCTTTCGTTCACCTTGTACCTTCCCACTTCCGAGAGATCGTACCTTTCCGAATTGAAAAACAGGTCGTGCAAATATCTTTTCGCAGCGTTGATCCTTGGGAGTTCTTCTGGCCTCAATCTTCTGAAGATCTCAAGGTAGGCGTCCACAACCGTTACTTCGTTCAAACCGTAAACCTTGGTCCTTTCCTCCTCGGTTTCACTTTCCTCGCCGGTGGAAAGAATCTCAAGCATTTTCTCGAACGTGTTCTGAGCGATTGGATGAACTATCTTGATCTGCTCTATGTTGGACGACATCAGAATTCTTTCTGCCAGATCTTTGGTGAGGATATCCCACTTTTCCGCTATTTTTCTGTCACCGTCGTAGATGTCTTCGAGGATGATAGAACCAACGTGTAAAAGGAGACTATCCTCATCGTCCGCATCCAGGAATGTGGGATAGAGTGAAAGAATATCCTCGTCTTTCTCGTATCCTATGGTCTTCAGAAACAGAAAGAGATTGACCTTTTTCCCATCCAAACCAGCGTAAAGAACACCATCGTACGGATCGAGAATAACCTCGAGCCATGCTCCCCGGGAGGGGAGGAAGTATCCACCGTACTCTTCTCTGTCTATGTATTCGGAGGAGAAGTACAGACCTGGAGAGACCACTATTTGATTGACAACGACCCTTTCAGCACCGTTTATTATGAAGGTACCTCTTTCCGTCATGTAGGGAATGTACCCCAGGAACACTTCTTCTTCCTTCATTTCACCGCTTTTCAGGTCTGTGAGCCGAGCAGTTGCGTACACGGGAACGCTGTAGGTCAAACCCTTGGCCTTGCATTCCAGGGGATCAACGGTAGGATCTCCCACTCTTGTGGAAACAAACTCGAGGGCGAATCCCTTGTCGGATCTTTTCAAATCTGAACGGGTCGATTGTGAGTAAATGGGGGAGAACTTTTTGAGAACCTCGAGAAGACCTTCTTCGAGGAACTTCTGGTAGGAGCTTTTCTGAATTTCCACAAGGTCAGGTACTGGTAGGGGTTCATGAGTTTTGCCGAAGGAAACCCTCGTTCTCCTACCACAGGAAATCTCTTTCATTTTCTCACCTCTCATTGTGGAGTAAAAAACCCCCAGGATGTCTTTTCTCCTGGGTTTCAGTTGCTGGAGAAGAGAGAAGCAAGTTGGGCGAGAAGAGACACTCGTACCGCACTTTTTTTATTAAAACACAAAAACCCTGTACCGGCAAGACCCGGTACAGGGTTGCAACATACTTTTTTCACAAACGAAAATTTACTTCAATTCCACCTCAGCACCAGCTTCTTCGAGCTTCTTCTTGATCTCTTCGGCCTCTTCCTTGGAAACACCGCTCTTGATGACGGCATCTGGTGTTCCTGCCTTTTCGACGAGGTCCTTTGCCTCTTTCAAACCAAGACCCGTGATCTCCCTCACAACTTTGATCACCTGAACCTTGTTCTGGCCGAAGCTCTTCAGGATCACATCGAATTCTGTCTTCTCTTCCTGAGCGGCTCCAGCAGTACCTGCCACAGGTGCAGCAGCAACCGCCACGGGAGCAGCCGCCGTCACACCGAATTTGTCCTCCAGCTTTTTAACGAGTTCTGCCAGCTCTGAAACCGTCAGTTTCTCGATAGCTTCAACGATTTCATCAATCGTCATCTCTACACACCTCCACTCATTCAGATTTTTTCTCTTTAACGGCATTGAGCACAAGCACAAGGTTCCTCAGAATTCCACTCAACACGAAGACAAGGCCGGATATCGGCGCCTTCACGCGACCAACGAGCATAGCGTAGAGTTCCTCTTTGGACGGAAGCTTCGCTATCTTCTCCACTTCTTCCGAAGAGAACTTCCTTCCCTCAAGGAAACCACCTTTGAGCTTTGAGAGATCCGCGTTCTTTTCCTTGTAGAAGTTGTAGATGATCCTTACCGCTTCTACTGGATCACCATCGGTGACGTAGAGAACAGCAGTGGGACCCTTGAGAAATTCCTCGTATTCTTCGTACCCAGCTCCTTTCAGTGAAAGGTTGAGAAGTGTGTTTTTTACAACTCTGAATCTGGCACCATTGTTGTACTTCTCCCTCAACCTGGAACGAAGCTCTGTGAGATCCGCTACGGTGAACCCTGCAAAATCTGCGAACAGTGCCAGGGATGATCTCTTGAACATCTCGGTCATCTCTTTTACTATTGCTTCTTTTTGTTGTCTGGTCAGCAACGAGTTCACCTCCCAAAAAAAATTTGTGGACCCCGGAGGGTCCACAAAAAGGCCATACTCTGCCCTTTTGGGACGCCTCCGGCAGGATCTTTAACCCAAAAAGGGACCTGCCATCTACGGCGTCGATCGACTTCTTATACTTACTCCTTCAAAATGCTTTGAAGATCCAATTTTATCCCTGGTCCCATTGTAGAAGCGAGAACTGCTTTCCTTATAAACTGTCCCTTCACTCCCGCCGGTTTCATCTGCATAATCTGCTTGATGGCAGATATGACGTTTTCTTTGATCTTTTCATTGTCGAAACTCCTTTTTCCTACAGGTATATGAACGTTCCCTGTTTTGTCTGTTCTGACCTCGATCCTTCCTTTTTTGAACTCTTTAACAGCCTCCGCCACCTCGTTCGTAACGGTCCCGGATTTTGGCGAAGGCATCAGTCCCCTGGGTCCGAGTATCTTTCCGAGTCTTCCAATCACCCTCATCATGTCTGGAGTTGCTATCGCGACATCAAAATCAAGGAATCCTTCTTTTTCTATCTTCTCCACAAGATCTTCCGCTCCCACGTAATCTGCTCCTGCTTCCTGTGCTTCTTTGGCGTTTTCTCCCTTTGCAAACACGAGAACCCTGACCTCTTTTCCCGTCCCGTGTGGAAGAACGATGGTTCCTCTTATGTGCTGGTCGGGCTTTCTGTAATCTATTCCCGTCTGGATGTGAAGTTCTATCGTTTCATCGAATTTCGCAGTGGCCGTTTTCTTGACGAGCTCCACCGCTTCGTCCAGACCATAGTACTTTGTACGATCCACCAGCTTTTTTGCTTCCAGATATCTTTTGGAGTGCTTCGGCATTACGCCTCCTCCTTTCCGTTACATCAGTCTACCACTTCTATTCCCATACTTTTAGCCGTTCCTTCTATGATCCTCATGGCCGCCTCAAGGTCGTTGGCGTTCAGGTCCGGCATCTTTATTTTTGCGATCTCTTCGATCTGTTTTCTGGTGACTTTACCAACGATTTTTCTCTTCGGCTCAGAAGAACCACTCTCTATGCCCGCGGCTTTCTTCAAGAGGAAAGACGCAGGGGGTGTTTTGATGATGAAGGTGAACGATTTGTCTTCGTACACAGTGATAACGACAGGAAGAATCATTCCTGCCTTGTCCGCTGTTTCTGCGTTGAATCTCTTACAGAACTCCATGATGTTCACACCGTGCTGTCCCAGAGCGGGTCCAACCGGTGGCGCAGGCGTAGCCTTCCCCGCCGGTAACTGCAACTTGATCTGAGCCGCTACTTTCTTCGCCATGTTTCCGAACCTCCTTATGCGTGGTACGGAACTCTCCTCCCACGTTTTCTCTCACTCGATCTTCTCCACTTCGGAGATGTGGAGTACAACGGGCGTTTCTCTTCCAAAGATGGTAACGTTGACCTTCAGTTCCTGTCTTTCCGGATCTATTTCTTTGATAACACCAGCGAAATCTTCGAACGGGCCGCTTATGATTTTCACCGTATCCCCTACTTTGAAGCCCATTTCCACCTTGACAGGCTTCTTTTTCTCTTCGTACTCCTCAAGACCAGCAAGTCTCAGAATAGGTCTTATCTCTTTATCCTTGACGGGAATGGGTTGTCCCCCAGAACTGACAAATCCCATGACGTAAGGCACAGAACGGACAAAGTTGTACGCTTCATCGTTCATGATCATCTCCACGAAAACGTATCCTGGAAAGAGTTTTCTCTTCTTTGTTTTGTAGATCCTGATCTCCTTTCTCGTTGGATAATCGACGACTTCGACCCTTCCAGAAACCTTTGCAAAGAATTTTCTTGCCTCTGCAAGCATTTCTCCTTGTTTCACTTCTTTTCCTTTTTTTATTCTTGTCCTGTCAAAGACATCTTTTGGAATATAGTAAACATCCTGTTCTCCCTCCGCTGTTTGAACGACCACCTTCTTCATGCGTTCTATCTCAACTATCCTTCCATCGAGTTCGCAGATGTACTCTTCGTTCTTTGAGAGAGGTAGTCCCTGTTTGACTTTTGTACCAACTTTCAAACCTGTTTCGATACCGGCCGACTCGAGTATGTAATAGGTTTTTGTGTATTTTTTGTCGATGGTTTCTATCACCATCTTTCTCACGTTTTTCACTTCGATGATTACACCGTTTCGTCTCGCATAGATGGGAGGTTCTTCGGCTATGAGATCTCCCTTGTTCACATCCTTGCCGTTGCTAACGTGCAACCTGGCTTTGGGGGAGAGAATGATCCTTTCAGAAGGGCTGGTAGCATCCAAAACCACTTCTTCAGGAACCACTATCCGGCCAACAAAATTCCTGATACCTGTGGCCTCTATTTTTCTTTCGATGTTTTCCTTAACCTTTTCCTCATACCCTGACATGGTGACTATTATGTACCAATTCTTTTTCATCACTCATCACCTTATCCTATGCCCAGTGCTTTGAAGATGGCGCTAACCACACCAGAGAATATGAAATCCAGCACAAAAAAATAAAGCCCTGTGACTATCAGAATTACGAGAACAACACTGAAAGAAGTCAGGAGTTCCTTTCGGGAGGGCCAAGAAACCTTCTTTGCCTCGGCGATCACTTCTCTGAAGAATCTTCGAAGTTTTTCCACTTTTCATGCCCCCTCAGATCACAAAATGGCAGGGCCGGCAGGACTCGAACCCGCAACCACCGGTTTTGGAGACCGGCGCTCTACCAGTTGAGCTACGGCCCTGCAATTATGCTTTTGTTTCGTTATGAATCGTGTGAGAGTTACATTTCGGACAGTACTTTCTCAGTTCGAGTTTTGCCCTCTTGTCCTTGTTCTTGGTGGTGTAGTAATTTTTGTTTCCACATTTGGAACATTTCAAAGCTACCAGCACTCGCATGTTGTTTCACCCTTTCTCGAAGAAATCTGGTGGTGGGGGGAGGATTTGAACCTCCGAAGGCATTCTGCCAGCGGATTTACAGTCCGCCCCCTTTGGCCACTCGGGCACCCCACCACTGAGAATTCCTTTGGAGCCAGCGGTGGGACTCGAACCCACAACCTACTGATTACAAATCAGTCGCTCTACCAGTTGAGCTACGCTGGCCCTATTTTTTCGAAGACCTTTATGGCGGCGGTGGGACTCGAACCCACGACACGGTGATTATGAATCACCCGCTCTCGCCGCTGAGCTACGCCGCCCAGGACCGTTCAATAATTTTACTATCACACTTCTTTCTTGTCAACCTGGTTCACACTTGAGAATTTTGAAAAGTGTGTTAAAATAATAAGGAGAGCGGTGCTCTCCTTTTTGAATCTGGTGGGCTCGGGAGGATTCGAACCCCCGACCACCCGGTTATGAGCCGGGCGCTCTGCCAGCTGAGCTACGAGCCCATACCGCACTAGATTATATTCTAACACATCCCTCTTGTCAAGGAGTGTGATCAGTATGAAGAAAGATCCTGTCAAAGAAATGCTCGGAAAATACCCGAGGATCCTTGTGATAAAGGCTGCTTTGAAGATCCTGAAAGATGGCAACAAGATTGACAGGGAGCGGATTGAAAAGACCATTGTCAAAATCATGACGAAAAAAGAGGGCTGAGGAAACTCAGCCCTTTTATGATAGTATTTATCAGAGGAACCCTTCAATCGAGGAGGATCAGTCATGAAAATACCCGTTCTCGACAAGGGATTCGTCGAACTGATAGACGTCCTGGGAAACGATCTTTCGGCAGTTCGAGCCGCCAGAGTCTCTTTCAACATGGAACTGAAAGACGAAGAAAAAGACAGGCGCCTTGTTGAATACCTCATGAGACACGGCCACGAGTCCCCCTTCGAACACATCGTCTTCACCTTTCACGTGAAAGCCCCTATATTCGTTGCAAGACAGTGGTTCAGGCATAGAATCGCTTCTTACAACGAATTGAGTGGGAGATACTCGAAGCTCACCTACGAGTTCTACATTCCTCCTCTACAGCGTTTTGGGCAGACCAGAATTGACCCCGAAAAGGTCATCGAGAAAATATCGCACGTAGTGAACGAGTCTTACCAGACTTACATGGAACTGATTGAAGCTGGAGTTCCCAGGGAAGTTGCTAGAATAATACTCCCTCTGAACCTCTACACACGCTTTTACTGGACCGTGAACGCAAGAAGTCTCATGAACTTTCTGAATCTGAGGGCAGATTCACATGCACAGTGGGAAATTCAGCAGTACGCCGTTGCCATAGCAAAGATCTTCAGAGAGAAATGTCCCTGGACGTACGAAGCCTTCATCAAACACGCCTACAAAGGAGATCTCCTGAGGGAGGTATGAGCATGAAAAGAAAAACCATGGTAGTACTGGTTATAGTGTTTCTTGCCGTTTCTTCCATGGCAGTCTACATATCCGATGTGAAATTCGAAGGGCTGAACGTCCTCACCCCGGACTTCATCACCCAGAAAGTCGGGAAACTCTTTGGTGAAGTGACATCGGATGAAATACAGGATTATCTGAAGAAGATCTTCGATCTTGGTTACTTTTCCTCACTCACTCCGTCTCTGGAACCATCGGATGTGGGATACCGGCTCATTGTAACATTGAAAGAAAATCCCACGGTCAGTGACTGGAAGCTCGAGGTGGAAGGACCTGGCCTTGTCGATCGAAAAGAAATCGAAAAAGTCGTGAAGATAGAGAAGGACAAGCCGTTGAACACGAACTCCCTGAGGGAGACTTTCGAGGCGATCAGAAACAGGTACCAGGAAGCAGGGTATTTTCTTGTGGAGATAAACGGAAGTTTCGAGAATGGAACTTACAAAATAGTCGTAAAGGAGTACGCTCTCTGGGACATCGTGTTCAACGGTGAAACGGATGGATTGGACATCGTGTCCATCCTGTCGAAGGCGAAGATAAAGACCCTGAGAGATTACTACGCTTCTTCTCCTCTTGTCAGATTCTTCACGATGAGTAAAAAGGACTTCTATCCTACCCTTTCAGAAATGAACAAACTCATCTCCGTTCTGAACTCCTATCCCTTCTTCTCCCGGGAAACGTCCGTGGATTTCAAGAAGACGACGGTGAAGGATATCGAAGAGAAAAACGTCGTCATCATGGTCGTCAACGTGGTTCAGAGAAGAATATTCGAAGGAGAGAAAAAATTCAAAGAGATCCTCTTCCATGGAAACACGATCTTCACGGATCAGGAACTGCTCCGTGCGTCCGGTCTCTTCCCGAATGAGACCTACACGAATTCTCAGATTCTTCTTGCCATGAACAGGCTGGTGGATTTTTATGAAAGAAACAACTATCCGTACATCTGGATAGAGGCCAGAGTGGAAGATGACAGGCTCGTGTTCGATGTCTATGAAAAGTACGTCCGATCGGTCAAAATAGAAGGGCTAAAGAGAACCAGACCGTACGTGGTGGAGAACCTGATCACCATAAAGGAAGGAGAACCGCTCAACAAAGAAGAGATCATGCTCACGTACTCCTACCTTCAGAACAGCAGGTACTTTGATTCTGTGAACATCTATCCACAACTTTCTCAGAACGCAACTCAAGTCGATGTTGTTGTGGATCTGAAGGAAGCGGAGAAGACAAGAAACTTCATCGGCGGGCTCGGCTGGACCATGCCAAAAGAGGGTGAATGGTGGCAGGGATTCTCTGGAACCGTTCAACTCTCTGCTGTGAACTCTTTCGGGTACGGAGAGTCGTTCTCGATTGACCTAAGCCTTGGATTCATCGAAAGAAGCGTTGAAGGAACGGTCAAACTTCCCATCAAACTCGACGTTCCCATGAATCTAGAACTTGGAGCAGGATACACAAATTACGCCACCTCCAGCGGAACAGACACAGTCAGCCTGAAAGGGATCGTTTCCACCCTTCCGTACAAGGGACACTCCTTTGGAGTCGGCGCGCTCTACGAAAAGGAACTGGTTGAAGACAGCAAAGGAACACTGGCAGCACTCTTCAAATACAGGTACAACACGAAAAACTCGGCCGTTCTTCCAACAGAAGGGTATTATCTTTCGCTCGATCTAACACGTGCAGGTCTCTTCGGACTGGACGACCAGAAATACTGGAAGGGGATTCTGACCGGTGAGGCGTACTACCCGATCTTTGAAAGCCTGTACTGGAGTTTCAAAGGAACGGGGGGGCTGGTATACAACGAGATTGGAACGGAACTTCTTGAAGTGTCCGGGCCTTACACGGTCCGTGGATACGATTACTTTGAAACCGAAAAGATGTTCAAACTCTCTGCCGATCTGAACTGGATTCTTCAGAGAGAGAACGTGCCGGTTGTGACCGGTGTGTTCTTCGACTACGGTGGTATAGAAGAAGATGGAAACATGAAACTTCTCTCCTCTGCCGGTGTGAAACTCGATCTTGTGATTCCTCTTCTTGGAAGTGTAGAGGTTGGAGGTGCTTACAGATTCAACGAAAAGAACTGGCAACTCTACTTCTTTATGGGTGGCTGGTGAGGAGGGAAGTCGATGAAAAAGATCGGCATCATCGGCGGTGGCCAACTCGGAAAGATGATGACCCTGGAAGCAAAGAATATGGGGTTTTATGTGATCGTGCTCGATCCCACTCCGGGGAGCCCCGCTGGCCAGGTTGCAGACGAGCAGATAGTCGCAGGATTTTTCGATTCAGAGAAGATAGAAGAACTGGTGAAAAATTCAGACGTCATCACTTACGATCTTGAACACATAGACGTTCAAACATTGAAAAGACTCTACGATGAAGGCTACAGGATACACCCTTCTCCATACATTCTTGAGATCATACAGGACAAGTTTGCTCAGAAAGAGTTTTTGAGAAAAAAAGGCATCCCCGTTCCCAGATACAAACTGGTGAGGAATTTAGAAAGCGATGTTAGGGACTTTGGTTTTCCCGCTGTTCAAAAGGCAAGAAGAGGAGGATACGACGGAAGAGGTGTGTTCATCATAAAAAACGAAGGAGATCTCGAAAACGCCCTGGGTGGTGAGACCTACCTCGAGGAATTCGTTGAGATAGAAAAGGAACTCGCCGTCATGGTGGCGAGAAACGAAAAGGGAGAGATTGCGTGCTATCCTGTGGTGGAGATGTACTTCGACGAAGATGTGAACATATGTGATACGGTGATAGCACCTGCCAAAATAGATGAGAGAGAGTCAAGGATCGCAAGAGACATCGCTGTGGGTGTCGTGGAAGCCCTTGAAGGTGTTGGAATCTTTGGCATCGAGATGTTCCTCACAAAACAGGGTGAGATCCTCGTCAACGAGATCGCACCACGCCCGCACAACTCCGGCCATTACACCATAGAAGCGTGCGTAACAAGCCAGTTCGAACAGCACATAAGGTCCATTATGAATCTGCCGCTTGGCTCGACAAAACTTCTCGCCCCCGCCGTGATGGTGAACCTGCTCGGCGAAAAGGGTCATTACGGAAAGCCTGCTCTTGTGGGTCTTGAAGAGGCTCTGGCCATAGAAGGCCTTTCCCTTCACTTCTATGGAAAAAAAGAGACAAGGCCGTACAGGAAGATGGGACACTTCACCGTGGTCGATGACAGCGTGGAAAAGGCCCTCGAGAAGGCACTGAAGGCAAAAAAGATCCTGAGGGTTGTATCAGAGGAGGGAGCGATGTGCCAAAGGTAGGAATCATCATGGGAAGCGATTCTGACCTTCCTGTGATGAAACAGGCAGCGGAGATCCTCGAAGAGTTCGGGATAGACTACGAGGTCACGATCGTTTCCGCCCACAGAACTCCAGATCGCATGTTCGAGTACGCAAAGAGTGCCGAAGAACGCGGTATAGAGATCATCATCGCAGGAGCAGGGGGAGCAGCGCACCTTCCTGGAATGGTGGCAAGCATCACTCACCTTCCCGTGATAGGTGTTCCCGTGAAGACCTCCACACTGAACGGTCTTGACTCTCTTTTATCCATCGTTCAGATGCCGGGGGGAGTTCCCGTTGCCACCGTCGCCATAAACAACGCAAAAAACGCGGGAATACTCGCAGCGTCCATTCTGGGGATCAAGTATCCGGAGATCGCAAAGAAGGTGAAGGAATACAAGGAGAGAATGAAACAAGAAGTTCTGGAAAAGGCAAGAAAACTCGAAGAAATTGGGTACAGAGAGTATCTGGAACAGAAGGACTAATTTGTGATAAAATTAACTTGAAAAGTCCCATTCCACCTGAGGTGGAGGGTATCCGACACCGAGGGGGAATACCCCTTCGGTCGCGCGAAGGGGATTTTTCTTTATATGAGGTGATAGTGTGAGACTACCAGATGCCGGCTTTAGAAGATACATCGTTGTTGCTGGAAGAAGAAACGTCGGGAAATCCTCTTTCATGAACGCCCTCGTCGGCCAGAATGTGTCCATCGTGAGCAACTACGCGGGAACGACGACCGATCCCGTTTACAAATCCATGGAACTTCATCCCATAGGTCCCGTCACTCTTGTGGACACCCCCGGGCTCGACGACGTGGGTGAACTTGGAAGGCTCAGGGTAGAAAGAGCAAGAAGGGTGTTTTACAGGGCAGACTGTGGGATTCTTGTGACAGACAGCGCACCAACTCCATATGAAGACGACGTTGCAAATCTCTTCAAAGAGATGGAAATCCCTTTCGTGGTCGTGATAAACAAAATCGATGTTCTGAAAGAAAAAGCCATGGAACTGAAAAGACTGTACGAGGATCGATACAAAGCAAGGGTGATTCTTGTCTCGGCACTTCGAAAGGAAGGCTTTGAAGGTATAGGAAAAGTCCTCTCTGAGATCCTTCCAGACGACGAGGAGATTCCATATCTCGGCGATCTGATAGACGGCGGTGACCTCGTGATTCTTGTTGTTCCCATAGACCTTGGAGCACCCAAGGGAAGGCTCATCATGCCACAAGTACACGCAATAAGAGAGACTCTGGACAGGGAAGCCATTGCCCTTGTTGTAAAGGAAAGAGAACTCAGGTATGTGATGGAGAACATCGGAATGAAACCGAAACTTGTGATCACAGATTCTCAAGCCGTGATGAAGGTCGTCTCCGATATCCCGGATGATGTGGAACTCACCACCTTCTCGATCGTGGAATCGCGCTACCGTGGCGATCTTTCTTACTTCGTTGAGAGTGTGAAGAAGATAGAAGAGTTGAGAGATGGCGACACGGTTGTGATCATGGAAGGTTGCACCCACAGACCTCTTACCGAAGACATCGGAAGGGTGAAGATTCCAAGATGGCTTGTGAACCACACGGGAGCGCAGCTCAACTTCAAGGTCATAGCCGGAAAAGACTTTCCTGATCTTGAAGAAATAGAAAACGCAAAACTCATCATCCACTGTGGTGGATGTGTCCTGAACCGCTCAGCGATGATGAGAAGGGTGAGGATGGCAAAAAGGCTCGGTATACCGATGACGAACTACGGTGTGACCATCTCTTACCTTCACGGAGTCCTCGAGCGGGCGATCCGTCCTTTCAGGGAGGAAGTGAGAGTTTGAGAAAAGAAAGAGACTATCTCGGAGAACTGGAGATAGAAGACGACGCTTACTATGGAATACACACCAGGCGAGCCTTGATGAACTTTCCGCCAACTGGCGAAAGGCTCGACGAGACGTTCATCTGGGCGTACTTCATGGTGAAAAAAGCCTGCGCTCTTCTCAACACCGAACTCGGCTACCTGGACGAACGAATAGGAAACGCCATTGTAAAGGCGTGCGATGAGTGGAAAACGTTGAAAGAACACGTTCTGGTGGATCCCCTCTCGGGTGGGGCTGGAACGTCGATAAACATGAACATAAACGAAGTGATAGCAAACAGGGCAACGGAGATACTCGGTGGAAAGAAAGGAGAGTACCTCGTCGATCCTATAGATCACGTGAACCTGCACCAGTCAACGAACGACACCTTTCCAACGAGTGCGAAGATCGCCACCATCGTGAAACTGAGAAAACTCATAGAAACGGTGATAAATCTTCAGGAGAAGATCCAGGAGAAAGAGAAGGAGTTCTACTCCATCAGAAAGCCGGGAAGAACCCAGCTCATGGATGGCCCACCGATCATGCTTGGGCAGGAGTTCGGCGCCTTCGCCGATGCCCTCGCAAGGGACAGATGGAGGCTCCACAAAGTCGAAGAGAGAATAAGAAGCGTGAACATCGGGGGGACGGCCATCGGAACGGGAGTTGGGGCACCGAAAGATTACATCCTGAAGATCGTGGAAAAAGTGAGAGAAGTAACGAAGGTGAAGATCGCCAAGGCGGAAAACCTCATAGACGCAACCCAAAACTGGGATGTCTTTGCGGAGATTCACGGCCTTCTAAAATCTCTTGCGGTGAATCTCTACAAGATCTCAAACGATATCAGGCTCCTTGGAAGTGGGCCAAACACGGCGATAGGTGAACTCATTCTGCCGGCTGTTCAGGCGGGAAGTTCCATTATGCCAGGAAAGGTGAATCCGGTTGTTCCCGAGTATGTGATGCAACTCTGCCACATGGTCTTCGGTCACGACACGGTACTGAACCACGCATGTGCCCTCGGAAACCTCGAACTCAACCAGTTCGCCCCCCTCATAGTCCATCTCACACTCAAGTCCCTCACACTTCTCGCAAACGCCTGTCGATCCCTAGCAGAATACATGGTGAACATAAAGGCAAACGAAAAGCGCTGTGAGGAAAACCTTTCACGTTCTGTGTCGAACCTCACACCGCTGATAAAGATGTTCGGTTACGAGGCCGTCTCAGAAGCGGTGAAGAGGGCAAACTGGGATATCGGAAAGACCCTGGAAATTCTCTCTCGGGAAAAGAACGTTCCGATCGATGAGATAGCGAAGAAACTGGATCTGAAGAAGATGACCGGTCTTGGTTACTCCCTGTAGAAATAGTCCACAAGTTTTTCGTAGAGAAGTCTGTAATCATCGTAGAGTTTTTCGTATTTTTCGTTTCTTTCGGGATCACAGCGAAAAACCTGCTCCACACGTACTTCCTTTTCAAGGAATTCTTCTACGCTCTCTCCAAGAGACTTCAGCGCCATTACATAGGCACCGAAGGCGGAAGGATTCTCCACGTTTGTGACCGCGATATCCTTTCCCAGAACATCCGCAAGGAGCTGAACCCAGTAAGGCGAACTGGTGAAGCCTCCCGTTGCAACGATCCGAACAGGATCCACATTCCCCACCCTCTTCACCGCGTTGTATATGTCTTTTATTCTGAAACAGATCCCCTCAAGCGCCGCCCTGGCGATATCGCTTCTTCTGTGAGATGAAGCAAGTCCCACCAGAACACCCCTGTACCTTTCTCTCCAGTGTGGTGCCCTTTCACCGTTGAGGAAGGGAAGGAAAACAAGACCGCTTGCCCCGATCGAAGACTTCTTTGCCTCCTCTATGATCTCGTCGTAACTGTCGAACTTCATAACATCTTTCAGCCACATCAGCACGATTCCGCCGTTGTTTATCGCACCACCAAGAACATAGTTTTTCTCATCGATCAGATAGCACCACGTGGAGATGCCTTCCCGATCTATCACGGATCTGTTCAGAACCACACGAAACGCACCGCTTGTTCCGATCGTTACGGTGGCAGAATCTGGACTCATAGCGTTCAGTCCAACGTTCGTCATTACTCCGTCTCCTCCACCGAGGACCAGATAGACTTCCTTGAAACCGAGTTCTTTCGCTACATCTTCTTTCGCTTTCAACTGAGTGTAGGGTGACATGAGTTCTGGCAGGTTTTCTTTCTTCACCCCCACGATCTCAAGGATTTCGTCGTCCCACTCGAGGGAGTGGATGTTTATCATTCCAGTTCCGGAAGCAAGGGAAAGCTCCTCCACGAACTCTCCCGTCAGTTTGTTGACTATGAAGGCCTTTATGGAACAGAACTTCTTTGAATCTGAGTTCTTCTTCATCCATAGGATCTTCGAAGGCCAGTACATCGGATGAAGCGGGCAGGCCGTTCTTTCGTAGAAGAACCTGGTCCCGTATTTCTTTTCGAGTTCTTCCTTTTCGTGATAGGACCTCCTATCCGCCCAGTTGAGAAGGGGCGTTACCGGGTTGAAATCTTCATCGAGACCCACTATACTGTGAAACACAGAACTCATTCCAACGTACAGAACATCTTCCTTTTTTGGAATCTGCTTCAAAAGGTCATAGACGGCTGCCAAGATTTCCTCTGGATCCTGCTCCACCGCTTCGAGAGATGGGAAAAAGATCCTGTAGGACTTTTTCAGGACTTTCCACTCACCGTCAGTTTTGAACATCAAACGAGCGCTCTCTGTTCCAATGTCTATGGCCGCTATCATCTTCTCCTCTCCCTCAGATCGTAGAGATATTTTCCACCGGGAACTATCCAGAGGGAATCCTCGTTCATGAAATCTTCTTTCCTTATCTTCAAGGGGTCCATGTAGCCCAGGTTCACCGCCTTGCATGCATCTTCGGGAATGGAGGTAGCCAGAATCACATCGAACTCGAACTCCTCCTTTCCTGTTTCTGGATCGAACGTTCCTGCTCCCCTCACGTTGATCACGTGAGCTGCAACGTTTTTGTTGAAGTCAGGATGCTTTTTCAGATACCACTTCACGTAGTCTTTGCAGTGATATCCTATCTCCCTGATCCATCTGTCCATCTGAGGATTGGAGTGAAATCTCTTTATATGAGGTGCGTAAATGATTATCTGGCCTCCCTTTGCCATCACACCGGGCCTTTGGAGTTTATAAGAACCCTTTCCGGCGGTCCAGACCTCGTCGTATTCTTCTCCTATAACCTGAACGGCTCTTTTGAGGGGCCTGTCTATGTATTTCACGTGGAGTTGAGCGCTGAGTTCACACGCTTTCTCGTACGCCCTCAGAAAACCCTCGAATCCCTCGTCTATGTAGAGCGCTCTTGGAATCACCTCTTCTTCTTCCTCGTACACCATGTTCAGGGTGAAGGATCTTGCTTTGATCTTCTGGAAGATCATCTCCGACGCCCTGTTTATGATCTTCCGCGCGGGGTTATCCACCGTACCTATGAGCTTTGGAATACCCATGAGTACCGCCGCCCAGTGGAAGGTATCCACCACCTCCGTACTGGCAACACCAGGAATGACGATCTTCAACCCTCCCGAAAATCCCGTTGATTCGTGAGGGACGGTGCCGTTTATGAAAAAGATCGCATCGAAATCCTCAAAGAGCATTCTGTTCACTTTTATCGGTATCTCCTCTTCCAGATCCCCTTCTGTCATCTCGGAGACAAAATCGGAAGGAAGCGTTCCAACAAACGCCAGGGCTTCTGGATTGAAGAACTCGTGGTTGTGGAAAAACACTCCTTTTTCGTCTCTTGAGATACCCAGTTTCTTTTCAAACTCTTCCACCTTCATCGCCCTGTGCGTACCACTCGCGTTGAGCGTATGGAATTCTTCTAAACCCTTCTCCAGGAGGAACCTGTAGAGATTTTTTGCGATCAGATGGGTGAAATCCACACGGGTATAATCCGTGTGAACAACCAGGGCCTTTTTCGCCCTTCCAAGGTCGCTCACAAGTTTTGCAAGGCCTTCCTTTATCTTTTCCTCGGTCAGTGGATTTCCTTCCAGATACACCGTCATGCTCTCACTCCTTCAATTTGCGGTCCATCCACCGTCCACGAAGATGATCTGTCCCGTCACATACCGCGCCTCTTCGGAAGCAAGAAAAACGGCCACTCCTTTCAGATCCTCCGGAACACCCGTTCTGCCGAGAGGAATTCTCCTCAGCATGTAGTCCAGTTTCTCGGGATCGCTGAAGACCGCCTCTGTCATCTTTGTTCTGTACCAGCCAGGGGCGATGGCGTTCACCCGGATACCGTACTTTCCCCACTCTTTCGCCAGGGCCTTCGTTAGAGAGGCGACTCCTCCCTTCGATGCAGCGTACGCAGCGATGTTTGGCATTGTGACCTCTTCAACGGTGAGGGATCCAATGTTTATGATCGAAGGATTATCGGATTTTCTGAGGAGCCGAAAGGCCTCTCTGCACACATAATAGGTTCCAAAAAGGTTCACCTCTATCACCTGTCTGAACTCATCTATGGGAAACTCCTCCGCCGGGTGTCTTCTGTTTATTCCCGCCGCGTTGACCACCACATCGAGTTTTCCTAACTCTTTTTCAATGGTATTCATCAGGTTTTTCACTTCTTCGTAATTTGACACGTCGCACCGGAGGGGCATCGCCTCTACTTCGTAATCCCTCTTCAGTCTCTGTGCTGCTTCTGAGGCTTCTGAAAAGTTTCTGCTTGCAACGATCACCGAGCAACCGGCCTCTGCCAGTCCCTGAGCGATACCAAATCCAAGACCCCGAGAACCGCCAGTCACAAGGGCAACCCTTCCCTTGAGATCGAACACCTCAATCACCCCTCAAAAGATCCACGTGCCTTTTTATGTGACTTTCTACCGTTTCGTAGAAGAGTTTTTCGTTTCGATCGAGGGCTTCGAATATCCTTTCCTTCAGGGATTTATCTTTGAGGACAGAACCGTAGGTGACGTGAATCAGCTGTCTCACGTTGGTGTCCTCAAAAAGCGCTGGCAGGTCTTCATCCTCCACCTTCTCCACATCCGGAACTTTTGAAAGATCGGCGGATATGTGATAGGACTTTCTGTCCTCTTCAAAGTGCTCGAGGGCACATCTGTAGATTTCACGAAAGAGAGCAGGGCTGACCATCGAGATCACCTTTATCGCCTCAAGATAGCTCGTTCCCGCCGTCTTCACATGGAAAAGACCGTCCGTCGCAGAAGAGAAGGCTGGATACACGGAGAACTTGTCGCTTCCGGAGTGTAAAGACAACTTGTAGCCCTCGAACATCCTCGAAATTTCAGCGTGCATTTTGATTTCCTTCTCGAACAAGCCGAGATCTCCTTTGTAATCGATACCTTTTTCCCACTCACCGATGAACCTCAAAGCGAGGTTGGTGAATTCCACACCCCGTCTTCTGAGTTCTTCCACAACGAATATGTGAAACAGCGGACTGGTAGGTGTTTCTGTCTCGTCAACGGAAACCTCAAAATCGAAGTCCGAGATCTCCTCTTTCAAAATTTGATACATCATATCCACGTGGGTGATCGCATCGTAGTACACCAGGGCAGCATCCCTCAGACTTTTCTCGTCGAACTCCAGTCTTTCACCAAGGATGGTGTACCTCTTCCCAAGGTAAATCCTGTCTATGCGCTCTTTTTTCAGTATTTCCTCGAACATCTCGTTCTTTTCTCTTTCACTGAGTTTTGAAAGGTTCCTCACGTGATCCGAAGGATCGATCGTGAACATGGAAAAGCCTTCTTTTGCTGCTGCGACAAGATCTTCAGGATTTTTCACATGGTCTGCATCCGCTCCAAATCCTTCTGTGTACCCCTCCTGGAACACTCCCCAGGTTGCGTCATCGAGTACATCTCTCCAGGTTCTTCCTGTTCTTTCATTTTCTCTCACAGACTGCTGGGCAAAAACAGGAAACAGACCAGAACCTCTCAGTGCCCTCACATGGGCAGGTGTAGTGATTCCGAGCCTGTCACCGGTTCCAAAGGACGCCCTCAATCCTGCTCGGGTGGGTTTCAGATCGGGAAAGTGTTTTCTCAGGATCTCCAGATTTTCGTGGCTCTTCTCACAGAAGAAAAACGTCTTTTCATCCACATGATGCTTTTTGAAGAACGAAGCACCTTCCGGTACCTTTTCACCTGAGATTACCAATACTTTCCCTTCTTCTCCTTTTACCAGAAAGAAGGAGAATCCTTCTTTTTCTCTATAAGAACCTTCGTAAACTTCATATCCTCTTCCAAAATGATCTTTGAACACCTTCAAAGACATACCCTCACCCCTTCTCGTACGTGTACAGATTTCTTATCGTCTCCTCCTCCACGTTTCTCAGATGCTCCTTCAGTTTCTCAACTGCTTCTTCTTTGTCACCACGCAGGATACTCTCTATGAGTTCTTTGTGTTCTCTATTTGAGACGATGTACCTTTCGTTCAGGTGTCTTACTAGATCGATGCGGTCCCATATTTTTTCGTAAAGAGAAATGATGAGATCGTTCCCGGAGGCTTTAATGAAGAGTTTGTGAAGTCTTTCATCGGAATCGTCGAACAGGTCCCTTTTCAGACTGCTTTCAACGTTTTCTATCTCTTCTTTTATCTTCAAGAGTTCCTCAGAGGAAGCGATTCTTTCGAAGTAGTTCTCAAGACAGAAAACCTCCATCATGATCCTTGTCTCTATCGTCTCTCTTATGAATTTCTCGTCAACGTCGGTAACAAAGAAACCAACCCTCGGCACCACCTTCACAAGACCTTCCGTTGCAAGTTGAAGGAGTGCATCCCTCACCGGTGTGAAACTGATTCCCAGTTTCTCAGAGAGTTCTCTCACGTTGAGTTTTTCTCCGAGTTTCAACTCATGGTTCAGTATCATCTCTTTGAGAAGACTGTAGACCTTCGTTCTCACAAGGTCTACTTCGATCTTTTTCATTCTATCTCTCCTTCCTCCCAGTTGATGTGGAACACACCATCTTTATCCACTCTCTCAAACGTGTGTGCTCCGAAGAAATCCCTTTGAGCCTGAATGAGATTCGCTGGGAGCCTTTCCTCCGTTAGACTCACGAAGTAGCTGTAAGCAGAACTCAAAACGGGAACAGGAATTTCATTTTCTATGGACACCTTCAAGACATTTTTCAGAGAATCTATTCGTTCCTTCAACAAAGAGATTACTTCCTCGTTTTCCAGCAAATATGCATTCTCGTCCGATATGTACCTTCTCAGCGTGTCTATCAACTTCGCTCTTATGATACATCCTCCTTTCCATATTCTGAGTACTTCAGAAAGGTCCACGTTGTAGTTGAACTCCTTTGACGCTTCTGAGATCAACCACATACCCTGAGAAAAGGCTGTAAGCATGGCAAAAAAGAGAGAGTCTCTGAGATCTTTCAGAAATTCCTTGCTTTTTTGAAGAACTCTTCTTCTCTTATTATACAGTTTTGAAAGTCTTGTTCTTTCCTCTTTGAAGTGGGAAATCACCCTTTCAACCACCGCCATGTTTATGGAGGGAGTGGGAATTCCAAGATCCAGGGCTGCCTGAGAAGTCCATTTTCCAGTTCCCTTTTGTTCTGCCCTGTCCAGTATCACATCGACCATCGGTTTTCCTGTTTCTTCATCTTTTCTTTTCAGGATCTTGTAGGTGATCTCCACAAGGAAGGAATTGAGTTCTCCAGAGTTCCACTCTTTGAAGATACTGGCCATCTCATCGGCGGAAAGGTTCAGGACATCTCTCATGATGTGATATATCTCTGCTATCGCCTGCATGATGGCATATTCTATTCCGTTGTGAACCATCTTCACGAAGTGCCCGGCGGATCTTTCCCCAACGTAGGTGCAGCAGGGACCATCTTCCGTCTTTGCAGCGATCTTCAGGAGAATATCTTCGACCAGGCTGTACGCTTCTTTACTTCCACCAGGCATGAGAGAAGGCCCATGGAGGGCTCCATATTCACCACCCGAAACACCCATTCCAAGAAAAAGAAATCCTTTCTCTGTGAGATCTTTAAAGCGTCTTTCTGTGTCCAGATAATGTGAATTCCCACCATCTACAATCAGATCTCCCGGTTCAAGATAAGAAAGAAGCTGGGAAATAGTATCGTCGACGGGTTTTCCTGCTTTCACCATCAGAATGATCTTTCTTGGCCTCTCAAGGGATTCTACAAACTCTTTTATGTCGTAGTGAGGCTCTATTTCTTCGTCCTTCACATGATTTTTCACGAACTCTTCTGTTCTCTGGGCTGTTCTGTTGAAGACAGAGACTTTATAACCTTTTCTTGCGATGTTTAAGGCAAGATTCTGTCCCATCACTGCAAGACCTATAAGGCCAATACTGGATTTCACAGGTACCACCTCCATTTCATTTCAACAGTGCCTTTCCTTCCAGATAGAGTTTTTCGAACCGTGATCCGTTTATGGTTACGTTTTCCATGCCTATCTGCCCGAATTCCAGAAGAACAGAAATCTTTGCTCCCTCTATTATAGTATCAGATATCATAACGTCTTTTACAAAGTCGTTCTCCAGTCCTTCCACACGAATCGCGTACTTTCCACCGGTCGCTTTTAAATTCTTCACAAAAACGTTCCTGACAACAGGGGGATACTCACCCTCTTCGTTGTCGTACCTGAGGTTTATCCTGATCACTTCCTCTGAAACGTCTATCACCACGTTATCAACAAAAAAGATGTTTTCCATGTATCCACCACGTCTGGAGTTTGTTTTCAATCTGAGTGCTCTTTCCACGTTCATGTAAACGTTGTTTCTTGCCACCACGTTTTTCACTCCACCGGACATCTCGCTTCCTATGACCAGACCTCCATGACTTGCCTGACTCAGTACGATGTTGTTTCGAACAAGGATATACTCTGATGGGACGTTTATACGCCTTCCATCCGCATCTCTTCCGGACTTGATGACCACAGAGTCGTCTCCCGTATCGAATCTGCAGTTCTCTATGAGCACGTACCTACAGGATTCGGGATCGATCCCATCGTTGTTCGGGCCCGTGCTCGAAATCTCTATGCCTCTGATGATCACATTCTCAGAAAGAACCGGATGTACACACCACATAGGAGAGTTGACGACTTTTACACCCTTCATCAGAACGTTTCTGCACCTGTAAAACTGGATGAAACTCGGTCTCAGGTAATGTCCTTCACCAAAGATCCTCTCTTCAACGGGAGTTCCTTTTTCTGCCATCTCTTTCAACTTTTTCACATCTTCATTTTGACTGGGAGTTCCTTCCTTCCAGCCAAATTCTTTTTTTCCCTTCCATGGCCACCAGTGTTCGTTGTCTGCAGAACCATCCAGCACACCACTTCCGGTGATCGCAACGTTTTCACAGTCCAGAGCGTAAATCAATGGAGAGTAGTTGTACAATTCTATCCCTTCAAACCGTGTCAGAACAACGGGAAGATATCTTTTCGGATCCGAGATGAACTTTATCGTCCCCAGAACATGAAGCTCTATGTTGCTTTTCAGGTGAATGGGCCCTGTCAGAAACACCCCGTGGGGAACCACGAGTCTTCCTCCACCCTGTTCTGAGAGGAATTCTATGGCTTTTCTGAAACTCTCAGTACAGTCGGCCTTTCCGTCACCGATTGCTCCAAACTCGGTGATTTCAACCACTCGGTCTGGAATTTCTGGTTCCTTCACGTGATTCAAAATTTCTTCTTCAACTCTTTTTGCCTTCTCCAGCATTCTCATCCCTCCGGATAGAGTATTACCTTCAATGCTTCCCTCGATTCCATGAGTTCCAATGCTCTGTTTGCCTCTTTCAGAGGAAGTTTGTGAGTGATGAGCTTAGAAAGAAGGTTGTAGTTTCTGGAAGCGATCGATACTGTCTTCATAAAGTGAGATGTGTCACTCACCCACACACCCTTGAACGTTGCATTTTTTAAAACAAGCCATTCGTAAACCTTCAGTGGCACAGGATCCTGCGGAACGGCAACACCTGCCACGGCGTAGTATCCCCCTCTTCTCAAAAGTTCCGCTCCTTCCAAAAGGGCTCTGCTGTCTCCTGTTGCCTCCAGAACAAAATCTGCTCCTCTTCCATGTGTGATGTCCATGACGATTTTTCTTCTCTCTTCAACAGTTGTTTCTCTTCTGTTCAGCGTGATGTCTGCTCCGATCTCTTCTGCAATTCTCAATCTGTTCGGCGATCCGGCGATCACCACCACTTTCTCTGCCCCAAAAGATCGTGCTATGACAACGGCGAACAATCCTAGAGGTCCTGCACCCTGTATCACCACTGTCTTCCCAGCAAAGTTTTCTGGATATTCATCGAAAGCATGGTACGCTGTTGCACCAGAACACATAGCCATAGCTAAAACATCGAGGTCATCTTTTTCTGATACCTTCAAAATATCCGTCTTTGGATCGAGTACTATGTGAGAGCTGTAACACCCTCTGAGGTGAGGATACTCAGAGCTTCCCATGTTTATTCCGTAAACCTTCCTGTTTGGACACAGGTAGGGCTCTTTTGACACTTTACACCAGAAACACTCTCCACAGGTGATTCCTCTGTTCCATACGATCAGATCACCAGGTTTTATCGACTCTCCGTTGAGGTCTTTCTTTTCACCGTTCACCTCAACAACTCTTCCTGCACCTTCGTGTCCCAGTATGATAGGAAGGGGAATTCTGGGATCTTCTCCGTGGAACATGTGAACATCCGAGCCACATACACCGGCAGAGAGGATTTCAACGAAGACAGATCCAGGTGGAATCTCAGTTATCTCGAATTCTCTGTAAACAAGGGGATGGTTGAAACGTTCCAGCACCATGGCGTGTGCCTTCAAATTCATCACTCCCCTAAGATGTTTGATGTTTCAGGTATAGTTTACCATAATTCATATTTCTAATTTTTTCTCTAATTCATCGAGGAGTTTATTGGCTCTTTCAGGGTCGTACTCTGCGAATGCTTTTTCCCATTCAGGATCGTAGTATTTCACTCCTTTGATTAGAGATGCCTGACGCGGTTCTCCAAGTCCGTGGTACACAAGCTGCCATATTTCTTCCCTGTTGATCGCAAGAGAAATAGCCTGCCTGAATCGCACGTCCCTGAGAATAGACGCAAGTATTTCATCCTCTTCGTAATTCTGGTTGAACCAGAGAGTGACATCACTTCCTATACCTTGTTTTTCGAAAATGACTCTGTATCCTCCTTTTTCCTGATTAGCTAGCAACAGTTGAAGATCCGCTACAGATAGATTCCTGCCCTGCATATCTACCTCTCCGGTTATCGCTTTGAAGACAAGCATTTGAGAGTTCTGAACGAGGTAGTGAACTATTTCATCGATGTAGGGGAGCTGATTACCTTCTGGATCGATTTTGAAGTAGTACGGATTTCTCTCAAGAACTAGCATAGTGTCTGTGGTTCTTCTGGACAGCTTCCATGGGAAAAGAACCGGAAGATCAGGGTTCCTCAACCAAGAATCACTGTTCAGACATCTTGCCTGAACAAACTGCCACCAGTTATCAAAACCGTTTTCTTTTGCTATCTGCTGGGCCTTTTCTTTTCCTACATACTTTGGATGAAACTGCTTGATATAGTGAGAAGGAACGACGAAACTCGTTCCGGCCACCCAGGATTTAGTTATCCTCCAGGGCAGTACCATATTTGGTTCTTTGAAGATCATTCTGAAAGTATAGTCGTCCACTATCTCCAGTTTGAAAACCTCTCCCCCAGATCTCAAATCGGCAGATATAGATGGTGTTATTTCCTCGTTCAAAAGTATGTCTTCGTACCAGAATCTGACATCTTCTGTTGTGACAGGAACTCCATCAGACCACTTCAACCCTTCTCTAATTTTGAAAGTAAAGGACCTTCCATCTGGTGACACTATCATACTTTCAAAGACATTCGGCACAAGTTCACTTCCATGCATTACTTCTGAATATTGGATACTCAAAGCAGATCTTGTTTGGTCCCCATTTGTCAGAAAAACCGTACCAGGCTCTCCTCCATGTGCCACCGTACTGTCCGATCTCTTTTACGGGAGTCACAACAAGGGGGTTTTTCGGAAGTCTTTCTTCAACAGGTGGTAACAATCCCTTCTCGACCATCTCTTTCAACATGGGAGCCTCGTTGAACTTCGTGATCCTCTTCCCTGTCAGACGTTCATAGTCGGAAAGGTTGTAATATTCCCCCGGTTTGATCTCCTTGAGACCAAAACCCATCACAAGAATTTGAAGAACAAGAAGTGCAACAAAGACGAACACGAACCGTTTCATGAGAAAACCTCCCTTCAAATTGATGATTTCCGGGTGGGAATTCCCACCCGGAGAAGTCATTTAGAAGACATGAGATCTTCAAACACCAGTTTCCCTGCTCCTGATCCTTCCACTACTATCTTTGGAACTTCACTGACCGGATCAAGTGTGTAATCGTAGTATTCGTGCGGATCAAAAGCAGGCTTCCCTTCCTCAACTGGGCGGACTTCAGGTTCTTTGCAGTAATAATATTCATTCTTCGCGTCGCCCTCACCCAGTGTCAGATAACCTTCCACAGGCCCCATGATTCTGGTGGGAAGGAACGCAATACCGGCTTCTGCCATGACAGCACCATATCCCATGAAGTAGTTTCCTTCAACATGAACCTTCGCTCCCATTGCTGAAGCCACGCCGTAAATGGGAAAGACGTTTCCAGAAACACCCGTTCTCAATCCCATACTGTAGAAGTTGTTGAACACGTGCGCCATTCCAAATCTGATTCTCGGCATTCTCTGAATGCAGTTTTTGAAGTAGTTGTGGTGATAGGTGACCTTATAGGCCTGACCGGCCTGTTCTGGGTCTTCCTTGTCGGAAGAGCCAACGAGTGATACCTTGTCGTGATCCACGAATTTGTTCCAGGAAACTGTTATGTAATTTGAAAACTTCTTGATATCTATGGCTCCATCGTTTCCATTCACAAAAGTACAGTGATCGATCCAGACGTGATGAGAATTTTCTACGTTGATGTAATCAAAATCGTACTTTTTACCCCGTGGATCGTCTTCCATGTAAAATCCTTCGAAATGAATGTTTCTTATGATTACATTATGTGCATTTTTTATAACCAGCCCTCCTCCTATTATTTTTGCGTCGTTTATACCAACGATTGTCTTATCTGAAAGAACTTTGATCTCCCTCTTTGGTTCAAAAACGATCGCTCCATCAATGACTATGACATATTTTCCTTCTGATGTTGCGTATTTCTCAAGTTCTTCCGCCGTTTTAACAAAAACGATCTCGCCACCAAATCCTCCCGTGGTACCCTCCGGCAAATCTGGTGTCGGAACAGATGCAAATCCCACCGGTTTGTCACTGAGAGAAGCTTTTACAGATCCAAAAAGTGCTACCGCAGCAACAAGAAGCATCACCAGTGAAACAAACCGAACGATCCTCATGGACATCCCTCCTCTTTAGATATTTGATGTTTCAAATATGCACGTCTGTAATGTTACTACATTTTTTCCACTTGAGTCAATATTTGGTTTCGAAAGAACACGCTCAATAATCACCTATAATTGTCCTTAAACATCCACAATTGACTGTATTCTAAGTTAATCGAACTTGACATGGATGAAAACTTGATGATAAAATCCCTTTGAAGCATCAGACATCAAAATCCTATGTTAGGAGGGGAGAGTTATGCGGAAGTTTGCAGTTGTTTTCCTGATCGCTCTTCTCTTAGTACCTGCACTGGTCAGTGCTGTGAAACTCACAATCTATTGTGGTGGAGGAACAGAAAGAAAAGGGTTAGAAGCACTTATCGCCGAGTACAAAAAACTGAATCCCGATGTTGATTTTGAACTCATCGATATCTCTTACTCAGCTTACATGCAAAAGATATCACTCGCTGTCATGAGTGGTGATGTACCTGACCTGATGACCATCACCTATCCATTTGCACCTGATCTCAGAAAGTACCTCATCGATCTGGATCCCTACATTGAGAAGTATCTTGGTATCACACCAAAAGAGTTCGAAGATGCCCTCTACGATGTTGTGAAGCCTTACATCAAAGATGAAAACGGTAAAATCAAGTACGTTCCTCTACATTTCACAGTACAGGGGCTTTGGGTAAACGTTGACTACTTCGAAAAAGCAGGAATACCATTTCCACCGTTCGGCGGTAGAAAAGAACCATGGACATGGGAAGAATTCGTTGATGTTCTGAGGAAGGTGAAAGAAGCGAACAACCTGCCTTACGCTATGTCCATTCAGTACTCAGCAGAAAGAATAGCCAACTACCTGGCAATAAGAGGTGCTAAGGTTCTGGATGAGGATTTGAATCTTGTTCTCGACAAGGATCCCAAAGCTATCAAAGCCCTCGAAGATTTTGTAAATCTCTTCAAAGAAAACCTTTTTGTACCCGCTGAATGGATCAGTGGTCAATCAGCTGACAACGATTTCTACGGAGGGGTCACGGCTGTTTACTGGGCTGGTAGCTGGGAGACAGCTGATGCGCTTGAAGCTGCGGAGAGTGGAGGCAAAAGATTCGAACCTGCGTACCTTCCAAAGGATGAGTATTGTTTCGGAGTTGAGGGTGGAAGATTCTTCGGTGTCTTCAAGACAGGAGATAAGAAGAAGGAAGAAGAAGCAGCAAAATTCGCTCTCTGGGCTGGCTGGAAGGGTGAAGGATACGACATCTATCTGAAGACAACTTTACATCTCTCCGCTTACAAAGGTCACAAAGTAGACTACGGTATACCAATAATGGACCATGTCCAGAAAGTATTTGGATACCTAGCTGCAAACGCTCCTGAGTGGATCGTAACAGTCAGGGCTAATCCTGTTTGGAGCAAGATCTATGATCCTCTGAGGAAACAGATATCCCTGGTAATAGCTGGTCAGCAGGATCTTCAGACAGCTCTGAAGAACATTAGAGCAGAATACGAAAGAATAATCGAAGAGCTGGGTATTAAAAAGTAAAACTTCATAGCGGGGGGGCATCCCCCGCATCAATTAAAAAAAAGAAAGCGAAATGAGAAACTGAAGGAGGAGTATAGATGCTTCGAAGTCTTGTTAGAACAAGATTTGTGTTCGTGTTGCCAGGATTGATATTTCTTATAATATTTGTCGCTATACCTGTTGCCAGTGTTTTTGTGATGGGCTTTTTCAAATGGAATCTTTTGAGCCCTCCCAGATTTGTTGGACTGGAAAATTTCAAAATGCTTCTTCGTGACAAGTGGTTCTGGAATTCTGTATGGGTTTCTATAAAACTTCTTCTCCTCGCAATTCCTATGCAATTCTTCGTATCACTTGCTCTTGCTCTGTGCTTGTACAAAGAAAATACTTCTTCAAAAATACTCCGTGCCTTCTTCTATTGGCCATACATGATGCCCGCTGTAGCTGGAACAACCATGTGGAAGTGGCTTTTATCCTACGACATAGGATTGCTGAATCATATTCTGAGAACAATAGGTCTTTCGCCCGTGCCTTGGTTGATAAAACCTTTCCCTGCTCTGTTTTCAATTGCTTTGCTGCGAACCTGGGGTATGACAGGACTCTTGATGGTTATGTTCATCACTGGCCTTCAAAACGTTCCCCAAGATTATATTGAAGCCGCTATGATAGACGGTGCAAACAGATGGCAGAGATTCTGGTACGTAGTATTTCCTACCATGAGCAATACAAATCTTTTAGTCCTCATGACAGCAATTGCTCATACACTCAGAAGTTTTGCGGGGGTGTATGTACTCACCACAGGAGGGCCCGGATACGCCACAACCATAATACCCCTTTACATATATCAGACTGCATTTACGCAATTCAGGATAGGGTATTCTTATGCTGCTTCCATAGTGTATTTCTTCATTGCGTTCGCTGTAGCGATGATAACCCTCAAATTTAGAGAATCAAGATCATAATCAATCAGGAGGGACGAAGATGATTGCAAGTATTATAAAATGGATTTTCATAGTATTCATGCTAGTAGTATTCATGCTTCCAGTATTCTACGCTGTTGTTTCATCCTTCAAGCCGTTGGGAGAGATTTATAACTATCCACCCACCATTTTTCCTAAGAATCCTTCCCTCGAAGGTTACATTAACGTTGTGGAAGATTACGATCTCCTGACGTATTTGAGAAATACCCTGTTTGTTGCCACTGTAGCAACAGTTATTACTGTCCTCGTGTGTGTAATGACCGGATACGGCCTTGCAAAGGGAACTTTCTGGGGTAACAGACCTGTGAATCGTCTCTTCACAATGACCATGTTTGTAAGTGCTCAGGTGATAATGGTTCCTCTGTTCGTTGTGATCAGGAGCTTGGGTTTGATAAACAGTCTCTGGGGGTTGATCATTCCTGCCGTTTACACTCCAACTGGTATGTTCATGGCTGTCCAGTATATGAAAGACATACCCGACGAACTTTTGGAAAGTGCAAAGATAGATGGTGCTAACGAGTGGCAGATCTTCTGGAGGATCGTCTTTCCACTTTCAAAGCCTTTGGTGGCTGCTCTTTCCATTTTCTCTTTCACGTGGAGATGGAATGATTTTGTTCTGCCACTTCTAGTTGTTAACAAAAGAAGTTTGTACACCTTACAGCTGGCACTTGCTACGATACAGGAAGAATATGGGGGAGCAGAATGGAACACCATCCTTGCCTTCTCTACTTTGACCATTATCCCAACCTTGATTATCTTCCTCCTCTTCCAAAGACTTTTCATGAGAGGAATAATGACAGGTGGTTTGAAGTACTGATTATGAAAACTCTGAAGGAGGGAGGCGAAAAACGTGTCTCTCAAAGCGAAAGTGTTGTTTTTGATTGTAGTCGTAATACTGGGATTCCTCATTAGTTTTTCTCTCATTTACAAAGATGTATCCAGATCGATTATCAACTCTGTTAGAGTCAATGTGGAAAATCAAACTAGCGCTTTGGCAAAGTTTGTTTCAGAGAAATTAAACAACGTGTCAAATGTGACACGATCTGCGGCCGTTTATCTTGGTTCACAGTTCTTCGAAGCATTTATGATTACGAATCAGTTAAAATCAACCGTTGAGAAAGAAAAAAGCACTTTTTCTTTTGCATTCTCTGCATTGTCCTTTAACAAAAGCGCAGCTCTGACAGATGGAAACCTGGTTAATCGAGAGAACTTTTCCAAGTACGAAAAATACATAAAAGCTGTTGAGGGTAAAGACATTGTTTTAATACCAGAAACCTTCCAGGGAACACCCGTTCTGGTTGTGGTAGTTCCCATAGAAACGATGAACACAAGAACAGGTATCGTGGGTTTTGGTGTAAATCTTTCAGAAAATTCTGATCTTTGGCGCACTATAGTAGAAGAGGGGAAAGCGAGCAAAAGCGGCTACGGCATACTCGTGTTGGGGGATGGGAAAGTACTGATTCACAAAGACATGGGAAACTTCATGAAAGACGTGAAAGAACTTGGGGAATTCGAGAAAGCGTTCAATGAAGCAAAGAGTGGAGGAGAAAGGTACGTAGAGTACGAATACGACGGAGAGAAGAAATACACAGTTTGGGCAAAAGTACCTGGATACGACTTTTACATCTTCTCGACAGGATACCTGAGCGAACTACTTTCAGAAGGAAGGAAAGCGACCTTTGGAACGATAGTGACGTACGTGGTGTTTGGTGGCGTAATTTTTGGGGTGTTGTTTATTTCGATGATGCCGATAGTGAAGAGGATGAAACAGCAGGTAGAGAGGGTGAAGAGATTTGGAGAAGGGGATCTGACGGTAGAGTTTGAGGCGAAAGGAAAAGATGAACTCACCCAGGTAGAAGAGAGCTTGGAAGAAGCAGCAGCTTCCTTGAAAGAGATGATCACAAACATCATAGAGGCATCGAAACAGTTGAGTGAGGCATCAGAAGAGATAAAAACCCTCTCAGAAGAGAGCCACAGATCGGCAGAGAACCTTCATGAGGAGGCAAAGAAAATACTGGACGAGGCGAACAACATGAGCAGTGCACTCACAGAAGTGACGAGTGGGGTAGAGGAAGTGGCAGCGAGTGCACAGAACATCTCAAAGATCACCCAGGATCTGACGGAAAGGTCAGAAGCAGTGACGAAAGCGGCAAGAGAAGGAACAGAGAGCGTAGAAGGGGTAAATCGTGTGATAGAGAAGCTGAAGAGTTCAACGGAGAAACAGAGGGACTACCTGAAAGAACTTGTAGAGTCAGCAAAGACGATAGGGGAGATAGTGGACACGATCAGCTCGATAGCAGAGCAGACAAACCTTCTTGCACTGAACGCAGCGATAGAGGCGGCAAGGGCAGGAGAGGCAGGAAGGGGATTTGCAGTGGTTGCGGATGAGATCAGAAAACTTGCAGAAGAAAGTCAGAGAGCAACAGAAGACATAGCGAAGATGCTGAGCAGTTTGAGGGGGACGATAGGGCACGTGGAGGAAGGGTCAAAAGAAATGTTCGAGAGTGTTGATGAGATAGCGGTGAAGGGAGAAGAGATCACAAAGAGGTTCAAAGAGATCCTTGGAAGGATAGAGGAGATCAACAGCATGATAGA